>NZ_BMQE01000014.1:0-159216 GCF_014647955.1 Planomonospora antibiotica
CTGGCCGAGAACCGCGCCCTCGTCCTGGACCACCAGGCCGACCGCCTCGCCGCCCAGGCCGGCGAGCTGTCCACCGCCCTGCACCACCAGGAACTGCTCCGCCGCAGCCTCGCCCACCGCGCCTCACACGACCCGCTCACCGGCCTGGCCAACCGCACCCTGCTCATCGACGCGCTGCAGGCCGCCGTCGCCGCTTCGGGGCCTCTCCCGCCGGCGCTGCTCCTGCTGGACCTGGACGACTTCAAGGACGTCAACGACACCTACGGCCACCCCGTCGGCGACGAACTCCTCGTCGCCGTCGCCGGCCGCCTGCGCGCCCTGGCCCCTTCCGCCCGGACCCTGGCGCGGCTCGGCGGCGACGAGTTCGCCCTCGTCCTGACCCACGCCACCCCCGACACCGCCACCACCCTGGCCCACCGCATCCGCACCGCCCTGGCCCACCCCTACCGCATCGGCGACCGCGAACTCCACCTCACCACCAGCATCGGCATCCTGACCGGACTGCCCCTCACCACCCCCACCGACGCCCTGCGCGACACCGACCTCGCCCTCTACACCGCCAAAGCCCACGGCAAGAACCACACCACCCTCTTCCACCCCGACCTGCGCACCGCCCACCTGCACCACACCACCCTGGCCACCGGCCTGCGCCACGCCCGCACCCGCAACGAACTCACCCTCCACTACCAACCCGTCGTCGACCTGACCACCGGCACCATCCACGCCGTCGAAGCCCTCCTGCGCTGGACCCCCACCACCACCGGCCGCCCCGTCCCCCCCGACGTCTTCATCCCCATCGCCGAAGACACCGGCCTCATCACCGACCTCGGCCACTGGGCCCTGAACCAGGCCATCACCGACGCCACCCGCTGGCACCACCGCCACCACACCGCCGTCACCGTCAACATCTCCGGCCGCCAACTGCGCGACCCCGCCTTCCCCCACACCGTCCTGGACACCCTGACCCGCCACCACCTGCCCCCCCACGCCCTCATCCTCGAAATCACCGAAAGCATGCTCCTGGCCACCACCCCCGCCGAAACCCACCGCATCACCACCCTGCTGGCCACCCTGCGCACCCACGGCATCCGCATCGCCCTGGACGACTTCGGCACCGGCTACTCCTCCCTGGCCTACCTACGCACCCTGCCCGTCGACATCCTCAAGATCGACCGCTCCTTCACCACCCCGCCCACCGCCGCCGACCACCCCCAGACCCGCGCCTTCACCAAAGCCATCCTGGAACTGTCGGCCAGCCTCGGCCTCGACACCATCGTCGAAGGCGTCGAAACCCCCGACCAGGCCGCCCTCCTGCGCCAACTCGGCGCCCCCCACGCCCAGGGCTACCTGTTCTCCCCGCCCGTCCCCGCCCCCCGCATCGACGAACTGCTGCACACCACCCCCTGGCAGCAACACGTCGCCTGAAGGGGAGCGACCGGCGCTTCGGCGCTGCGGCCCGTGCCGGTCGGCGTCACCCGGTCTCCGATCGCGCCGCGCCGGCTCCTACGGCGTGCGGTACCACGCGGAGCGAAGAGCGCGGATCTCCTCGGGGGTGCTCTCCCGGGCGATGTACGGGATGTCGAGGATGTGACGGCTGCCGGGCAGCTCGGCGCGGACCACGGCGGCGTCCCGGAGGACCTGCCCGTAGACGGAGGCGCCGTCCATGCAGAACACGTCGACGACCACCACCCGCCCGTCGAGTGCCTGCCGCAGATTGCCGGCGTTCAGGTCGACCCCGTCCCACCAGGGCGTCCGGGCCCGGAACTCGGCGTCGACCGCGGCGGCGACCCGCCGCACCTCGGCCAGGGCCGGGCCGCCCGTACCCTCCCGCCACCGGCGGGCGAGCTCCTCCGCCCGCGCCGCCTCGAGCGGGATCAGGAACTCCAGCACGGCCAGCGTGCCGCCACCCTCCAGCGGCGTGTCGAAGGCGATGCGCGGCAGGTGGGGGTTGCCCGGCCGGCGACGGCAGAGTTCGAGGAAAGCGGCGTAGGCCGGGTCGAACGGGCACACCCTGGCCGCCCACAGCCCGTCCGGAGAGCGCAGGCCGATCGCCCAGTCGCCGACGCCGCACGGCGTCCAGCCCGCCAGCACCAGCTCGGCCGTGGCCTCGCGGTGAGTCATCGAAGGCCACGGCAGGTCGGGGAGCACGGGTGCAGCCTACGAGATCCGTCCGCCCGAACGCATACGGGCTCCGCTCCGCCCGCAGGCCCTTCCGAGGTCGGTCGTCGCACGCCCCCGGCCTGCGGACCTCCGGATCGGATGACATTTGTCATCGAACTCGTACGCAAGATCCACATGCGTCCGGTGATATCGGCGACTGTCCGCTCGCGGACAGGAAAGGCAAGATCTTTCTTGGAGGACGCCTCGCCCCGACAGAAACCTTCCGATCATGAAAAGAGTGCCCATGCGCCCTGTGAGAATCACGGCGATCGCCGCCGCCCTGCCCTTGGCCCTGGTCACCGCCGGCGGCCCGGCCGCCGCGACGAGCACCGGTTCGGGTTCCGGACAGGGGACGATCGCTTGGGGATCGTGCGCCGGCATGCGGCCCGCCGAGGGCCAGAAGCTTCCCGCCGGCACCGAGTGCGGCACGCTCACCGTCCCCCTCGACCACGCCGACCCGGGCGGCAAGAGCATCGAGCTGGCGCTGATCCGTATCAAGGCCACCGGTTCCGGCAAGCGGCTGGGTTCGCTGGTGTTCAACTTCGGCGGGCCCGGCGGCTCGGGCGTGGACATCCTGCCGTTGGCCGCTCCGGCCTACACCGCGCTGAACGCCCGCTACGACCTGGTCTCCTTCGACCCCCGCGGAGTGGAGCGCAGCTCCGGTGTCCGGTGCGGCGACGCCGCGGAGATGGAGGAGTACAACGCCGCCGACGCCACCCCGGACACCCGGGCCGAGCGGGCACAGTTGAAGCGGGCCACCGCGGAGTTCGTCCGGGCCTGCGAGAAGACCTCCGGTGAGATCCTGCCCCATGTGGGCACCGTCAGCGCCGCCCGGGACCTGGAACTGCTGCGTGAGGCACTGGGTGAGAGCAGGCTCGACTACTTCGGCATGTCGTACGGCACGCATCTGGGGGCGGTCTACGCGACGATGTTCCCCGAGAAGGTGGGCCGTTTCCTGCTGGACGCCCCGCTGGACCCGACGGTCTCGTTCCGGCAGCGCACCCTCGACCAGATGAGGGGGTTCCAGCGGTCGTACAAGGCGTTCCTCGCCGCCTGCGCCGCGAAGGGGTCCGGAAAGTGCGTCCTCGGCGCGGACCGGAAGACCGCCGACAGGACGGTCCGGGCCCTGTGGAAGCGCCTGGACGCCAAGCCGCTGAAGGTCGACCGGCGGGAGCTCACCCAGAGCCTGGCGGTCACCGGCATCGGGGCGGCGCTGTACGCCCAGCAGGCCTGGCCGGTGCTGGAGCAGGCACTGGGATCGGCCCTCAAGGGCGACGGCCGGCTCCTGCTGGGCCTGGCCGACGGCTACACCGGCCGCCGGGCCGACGGCACCTACTCGACCATGCTGACCAGTTTCCCGGCCATCAGCTGCGCCGACTCCGCCGAGCGGCCCAGTGCCGCGGAACAGGCCAGGACCGACGCCGCGGCGCGGAAGATCAATCCGATGTTCGGCGGCGCCGGCCTGAGCGCCCTCTGCGGGGCCTGGCCGTTCGCCGGCAGCGACGCGGCCAAGAAGGTCGACGCCACCGGCTCGGCCCCGATCGTGGTGGTCGCCACGACCGGTGACCCGGCCACGCCGTACGCGTGGGGGCCGAAGCTGACCAAGCAGCTCAAGACGGCCGTGCTGGTGACCTCCAAGGGCGAGGGCCACGGCGCCTACGGGGTCAACGCCTGCACGACGAAGGTCGCCGACGCCTACCTGATCGATGGGAAGGTCCCCGCCAAGGGCACGGTCTGCGGTTCCTGACGTCCGCGGCGGCCGGGGAGCGACGCCGTACGGACATCGCCCCCCTGACCTGTGGTGGATCCTCCGGCCGGAGGATCCACCACAGGCATTCCCACGGAACGGCGAGTCCGCGTGCCAGCGCCACGCCGGTGACCAGCGGAAGCGGTTGCAGGTTCATCGGCGCCTTACCTGTCGCGGACCGGCTTGCTCCTTACCTGTCGCGGACCGGCTTGCTCCTTACCTGTCGCGGTCGGATGCGGCCGGCCGGGGGAGCGTCCGCATCCGACCCCACCGGGCGGGTCTATCGCGGGTCCGCATCCGCGCGGTCGAAGTGCCGCATCTCGCCGCCGTGCACGGCCAACGCGTAGATCACGAAGACGTCGACCGCGATGATGATCGCCGACCAGAACGGGTAGGCGGCGAACCAGGCGAAGTTGGCGACGGCCTGGACGGCTGCGAGGGTGATGCCGATCACCCGGCCCCAGGTCCGGCCCGCCATGACGGCGGCGCCGGCGAGGGCGACGATCGCACCCATGATCAGGTGCGTCCATCCCCAGGCCGTGTAGTTGACGGGGATCGCCAGGTCGCTCGCGGTCACCAGGTAGAAGTCGGTGTTGAAGAGGGCCACCAGGCCCGCCACGGCCTGGAAGCAGCCCGTGATGATCATCGTGATGCCGGCGAACATCACCCAGCCGACCCAGCCGGTGACCGGAGGAGGTGGCGCCGCTCCCGTCGGTTGCGCCCGGTCCGTTGCGTCCGCCTGCTGCGCCCCGTGGCGCGGTGGCGGCATCGTCGCCGACGAGCCGTCCCGGTGCGGTGTCTGTGCATAGCGTGGATTCGCCATCTTCGGGTCCTTTTTCGTCGTGGCCGCCCGCCCTCCGCCCTATGGTGCAGCGGGGCAGGGGCGCCGATCGGGATGTCCCGTCTCGGCGGCCTTCGTCCGGCGCCGTGTGGTGCCCAGCCTGGCCTGTCGCCGGTGATGCGACCTCGACTGCGCATCGGCCTGATCCGGCGGAGCCTCCGCCCGGACAGCCTGGGGTCATCGGCCGAGCGGCGCGCGATGATTCGGCCGCCCCTCCTTTCAAGGCTGGGTTACCCCACCGGACCCTCCAGCATCCACATAATCGGAATAAAGCCCATAAATCGGATAAATCACCCCTCGGGTGGGACTTGCCCGGCCCGTCCCCACTCCGGTCCGCGCGGCCTCGGCCGGGGCGCTCCAAGAGGACTCCTTCTGCGACCCACAGCACTTCTTTGGCTGAGCGTGGGGCTCTCCCGACTTGGGAGGGGGGAGCAGACAAGCGTCAGCGGCACGCCACCCGGCCGCCCGCCGGGATGCCGGGACGCCGCCGGCTCGCATGCACGCCGCGGTCCACCAGGCCGTCATCGACGAAACCGACCAGAGAACAGGACACCCATGAGCCATCTCATCGCCGTCGCCTACCCCGACGTCGCCACCGCCCAGGCGGTCCGCGGCCGGCTGACCGAGCTGCAGCAGCAGAACCTCATCACCCTGGAGGACGCGGTCGTCGTCGAACGCCGCCAGGACGGGAAGATCAAACTGCACCAGGCCACCAGCATGACCGGCCTGGGCGCGAGCAGCGGCGCGCTGTGGGGCGGCCTGATCGGGATGCTGTTCTTCATGCCCTTGTTCGGCATGGCCCTGGGCGCCGCCGCCGGAGCGGCGAGCGGCGCGATGAGCGACGTCGGCGTCGACGACGACTTCATGCGGCAGCTCGCCACCCGCTTGGAGCCCGGCACCGCCGCACTGCTGGCCCTGGTCGTGCGGAGCACCCCGGACAAGGTCATCCCGGAGATCTCCTCCTACGGCGGGCACATCATCCAGACCTCCCTCAGCAACGAGGCCGAAGCCCACCTTCGCGAGACCGTCCAGGCCGCCCGCGCGGGTCATCAGTGAGCCGGTGACCGGTGCACCGAGACGGACAGAGGCGGTCGCCCACCGGTGCTCACGCGGGCCCGGAGGGCGGCCCCGCCCGACGCGGGGCCATCACCATCTGCTGACGGGGTCGCACGGCCGCGGACCCGGCCGGGTCCGCCCGGCCGTTCAGGCGTCGGCGGAGGCCTCCCATTCCCGGCAGGGCTGCAGCGCGTGGTGACGGTAGATCAGGCCGACCGCCTGCGTCGTGGCCGCCGCGTACACCCCTTCCCCGGCAGGACCGCACAGGCAGTCAGCGGCCTCCTCGTGGCTGATGACGTCATCGACCGGCCGGATGTGGACGACCTTGTGCACCGCGAGCTCCTTCACCGATCTCGAATCGAGTCCCTTTTATGACTTTATGTTCGTTTTCTGGATGGAAGGGGCGGCGAACGCCGCTCGTCGCCGTACCCGCCTGCCGCCCACTCCGGCCTCGGCTCCCTCGACCTGGAACGGACGGGCGTACACCACCCCGGAGGCGAGGTCCGAGGTTGGGGCGGCCGGAGAGCCTCGTTGGCCGTAAACCGAAGAGCATCCAGCGCCGCCTGGACCACGCCGCCATCGGCGAGGCCTTCGATACCCACGGGCACCTGTTCCCGGACGACGAGGACCTCGGCCGGGGCGCCGTCGACGTTGAGATCAAGGGCCTGGCGGAACAGAGCCGGAACGAGAACGGAGCTTGAACCCTGAGCCCGCGGTCAAAGGGGTGGGGCGGACGAGTCGGCCTGTAGGCCGGGTTCTGATTCCGCCTGCCTGCGACCTGCGGCGGGATCAACGACTTTGGCTCTGAAATGGGAAAACACTGTCGTCGTTTGCCGATGGTTGTCGCTGCCTTCCGGCGTGATGTGCCCTCGATGTGCCCCGCGGGCGCTTCCCCTGCTCGGCTCAGGAGGGCTGTCCTCGCAGGCTTGGTGCTCCGGCAGAGGGGCGATGGAATACGGCGCATCATCGCCCTGGCGGCCACGCCCGATCAGTCGGCAGGTTCATCGGGGAAAGCCGGCTCAACACCTCGTGGAACTCCTGCTCGCTGATCTCGTACGGGGCGAACCCGTCCAGATCCGACCGGGCGTAAGTCAGCATGCCGTACCGATCCTCGTCATGCTCCGGATCGTAGGCGGTCACCGTTCCGTCGGCGTATGCCTCGACCTGCATATGGGCGTATCCTTCGTCGTCGATCGCCAGGTAGAACACGGACGTCCCCCAGCTCGCGTACCGATCTCCACGGTCCTCGTCCCACTCTCGCCGGAAATACCTCACGCTCCGCTTGCGTCCTCTCCAGACCGCACCCCGCCGACGACGGTATCCCTCACCCTGACGCCTTTTATGGGGCTGACCTGCACCGATCCAGCATGGTGTGAGGACCTATGCTGAGCCTGTGTGCCTATGCCTTGACGTCTACGTGTGGATTCCGGGGCGTAGCTCTGAAATCTTCAGACAGTTCATCGACACCTACGTCGATGTGGACGACCCCGGCGACGAACGGTTCCACACTTTCACACGGGTCCATGTCCTGGGTATCACGAGCGACACAGATGCCCAGGCCCTGGACGACTTACGCCGCGCAGACGGGGATGACGCCTTCACGCTCTACCTCAGGGCTCGTGACCACTATGGGGCCATCATCACGATCACCCGCGATGGGGCGACGGTTCTCGGCCTCAGCATCGAGGCCCCTGACGACCTGCCGGAGACGCTCAAGCTGGCCGAACAGCTCATGAAACAGCTCCGACAACAATTTTCCGCTCCTGCTGGATGTGCGGGAGTCGAACTGCCTCCGGCTGGCGACCGCTCCGAGTGGTACGACGAAGGGCTCGTCCTGCTTCGCATGGGCGAACTACCCGCACCTTGATTCAGACCCCGCCCTCCGATCTGCAGAGACAGGCCGGAACTGCCTTGACTTCTGCGACAGAGCGACCGTCCGTTTTTCAGGCGGAGCGATCGCCCTTATCGGGCATCGGACGCCGTGGTCAGAGGGTGGTGGGCGGTGGCTGAGGTGAGCTCGGGTGCGAGGACGTCGCCGTCAGCGCTGTTGTCACCGCACTCGTCCGGCACCATGGCCGGCCACACCGGATGATCATTAAGAGGTAGCATCGGTTTCCCTCTCCCGCCTCACCCCAAGGACGTCGATGTCCCGTCTGATCGAACGCCTGTCGGACACGGTCACGATCGATTTCGGCCAGTTCATGGTCATCGACCTTGATGGAGCCAACGGGCAACCGGAGGGGACCGAGGGCCTCTTCGAGCTCGCGGACCGGGCGAGTAGGACCGACTGGTTCCTGGCCGGCGCGAACGCCGCCATCATCAGCAGCCAGACGGAATCCTGGCACAGTGTCGACGTCACCGTTGAGCGCTGGGACGGCCCGCCACCCGACGACACCGACCAGTGGAGCAGAAGCGAGACGGCAGAGTTCTACTCCAGCTCGGGCAAGCTGCGGTTGACCGGGGTTCACAGCCACCCCTCTCGAAAGATCATCGATCTGTGCGAGCAGGCTCGCACCTGGTTCTTTTGCGCGAGCGTCCGCCCCGGCCTCGGTGCCCGCTACCCGGAAGAAGGCCTTCCCGAAGGACTGGAGGCGTACCGGCTGCGGTTCTGGCCTGCAAGCCCCTGACCTTCTGTTTACAAACCGAATGCAGACCGTCCAGGACCGTCCGCCTCCGTCTTCCACGCCTGCTCAGGACGATTCCACGGCGCCCCTCAATCCGTGATCGTCCAGGTCCGTCCGGATCCGCTGTTAGCATCCACGTTAGCAAGATCATCCGATCGGATGTTCGTGCGGGAGCGGATCGCGGACCTTGCCGACGTCCCGCTTGTCGCTCGCGCCGAATACGGCGAAGTTGTCCCGTCCCTGGGTAAGACTCAACCCTCGGTTGGGACCGCCACGGATCTCGTCGACATCATGCCCGTCCTGCCCGTCGTCCTCCCAGAAGCACACCGGGCAGATCTCGTGCATGCCTCGCTCGTCGAGAGTGCGGAATCCACAGCACGGACACAGATACGGTTCGTCGCCCTTGCCCCGGACGACGTTCACAAAGGTCACCTGCACCAAGGTAACGTCCCCGTCCATCAGTCCATGGATCCCTGCCGGGCGGGCTCCCTTGCGGATCACCGCACGATGTTCCGCTCAGCGCTCGCCGTGCAGGATCTCCATGGCCTGGAGTACGTCCGTGACGACGTGGTCCGCCTCGCGCTCCTGGTCCGGCCACGTTCCCCGGTCGATCCAGACCGTCCGGAGACTGGCGGCCCGTCCCCCGCCGATGTCGGCGACCAGGTGGTCCCCGACCGTCCATCCCCCGCCGGCAAGGGCCGTGCCGCACCGCCGGGCGGCGATCTCGAACAGGCCTGCATCGGGCTTGCGAATGCCTTCCAGCCCGGAGAGCGCGTAGGCGTCGACGGCCTCGGCCAGTCCCGTCCGCTGGATCTTACCGAGCTGATTGTCCGCCGTCCCGTTTGTGACGATGGCCACCCTCCACCCAGCCGCGCGCAGCCGCGCTAGTCCGTCCATCACCTCGGGCTGGCAGCGCACCAGGTACGGCATGCGCCTGCGGTAGCGGCCCCACAGCTCCTCGATCGACTCGGCGAGGGCGAAGTGCTCGCGGACCTTGCCGAAGAAGACCTCACGGTGTGGATAACCCGCCTGGTCGAGAGCAATGAGCCAGTCAACCGCCTCACGTCCGAGGCCGTACCCCTCGGCGAACTCCGCAGCCCACTCCCGGAACGCCTCGTCCAGGTTCACCAGCGTGTCGTCCAGGTCGAAGAGCGCGAGCCGTTGCACGATCACCGCCCTACGGGGGGCCGTCATCTCAGTCGGCGGCGGAGGAATACAGGGCCGCCGCGAGGTCTCCGGCGAGGTCGTTCACGGTGAGATCGGCGTTGAGCGCGGTGACCATCGCCTGCGTCGGCGGGCGGGGGCGTAGGCGTGCCGCACCGCGCCGAGATTCATCGGGACCCCGTAGTAGTCCTCGGCGAAACACCGGAACGCCTCCGCAGACGGGTCGACGAGCCGCGCGAACAAGTGCATCACGCCGTCGGGGCGGTTCACCCCGTCCGAGTAGTCGATCTTGCCTATGCGCCAGCGATCGTCGCCGATCTCGCGCCACAGGCAGGTGATCACGACCCGCATGCCGTCCTCGTCGAACGCGAGCTTGGTCACGCAGTCGCGGAAGTCCTCGGGAACGGAGTCGAGCACTCCCGGCCAAGCTGCGTCATTGCCGTACGGACTCATCACTGCCTCGTGGTCGAACCCGCGGATGTAGGCACTCCCCGCTGAGAAGACGATGGGGTACTCGTCTCCAGAGCCGTTGCGCATGGAGGCCGCCGCCTCCCCTGGGCTCCAGTCCACGTCGAAGGAATGGTACGGCGTTCCTCGTCGTCTGGGCTCAGGATGGCCTCCAGTACCGCCATGGCCTGGCACAGGCCGCGGAGCACCGGATGAGCTTCCCCAAGCAAGACACATCTCGCAACGAACGGACTGCTGATCAACCTACTGTGGTAGCAGATCCGGAGGAGAGGAACGTCGAGAGACAGCCGGCATCTGTTCCCCAGGAGACCGCCGCAACAGCTTGCTCTGACGCCCTTCCACCCAGGCATTCCATGCCTTCAGGTAGTACAGCAGATGCTCTCGTGAGTCATCTTTTCGCCGAACCGCCTTCCCACTGGCAAGGTTCAGCATGGTATTGCGCAATGTGAGGCGAGGGTCACCAACGGTCAAATTCGCTCCGGTGAGGAGCCCGTCAAGCCAGGGCCCCTGGTCGACGTCTGGCCGCTCTTGACTCGTAACGTACCAGCCGACCGCCGCCGCTGTAATCGTAATCTTTGTACTCCGGTTAATCGCAATCCCGCGCGTCACGGCCTCGCGCATGCCCGGGTTCTCTTCGAGGATCTTCAAGATCTGGTCGTTGCTGACGATCGACTGACCCCCTGACCACTGTGCATCCCGCGCCGTTCGATAGAGGTGGAGTCCTCGTATAGCGGCTGCCAGGTGAGTGCTATTGGTCTCGTTAGCCAGCGACAAGACATCGCGTCCCGTCCTCTTTCGACCGGTGTCCATCACCGTGAAAGCAGTCTGGGCAACGTTCCACGTGACAAGCACTTCCACAGGCATATTCGCCTTGACCACGGCAGCGAGCCGGTGTTGGCCGTCGATAAGTGAGCCGTTCTCGCTGAACGCGATCCCTTGATGCGTGACCTGCCACTCACCGCGCTCGATCGCCTTGGCAAGGGTAGCAACGAACTGCCTGCTCATCGGCCTATTTTGATCGTTCTTGTTGAGCCACTCCTGGGCCAACTCTGGTGTTACCAGGGTCACCTTGCTATGCATGCTCTGTCGACTCCTGTCGAGGGTCCAACGCCGCGAGTGTCTGGAGCATACACGTGAGGACGATGTGTGTTTGCACAAGTCCGACACTCAAGGGATACTCACTTTATGTAATTGAAACACTACAATTTGTGACGACACCTGTCGCGAGCGCCCTCCTTGTTCCATCAGCATGTGGGCTCGCATTGGGCATTGGGTACGGCCTTCATGAACGCTATGGCTTGAAGAGAAGGTGTGGTCAGAGGACTGGGTCGGCTAACCTAGGGTCCGTACACTCTGCGGGAAAGCTCCCGTGATGCATCCTTACGGATTCCGGCTTCGCAAGGATCATCGACATGTGTTCCTGCACGTGTGAGCCTTCCCATGACAACCCTTTGACCGATGCTCAGTGGGCGGTGATCGCGCTGTTGCTGCCCACGCGGGACCCGCACAGAGGCGGACACTCGCCGAAGTTCCCGCGCCAACTGATCATCGACACGGTGCTGTACGTGTGGGCACCAACTGCGTCTGACGGCTGGTCCTGCATGACCTGGATCAATGGGGATGCGGCCTACCGGCGGTTTCGCACCTGGACAGCCGACGGCACCTGAGACCGTGTCCATGACGTGCTGCGTGAGAAGGTCTGTGTCACCGAGGGCCGTAACCCGCAGCCGCTGGTGGCGATGCTGGATTCGCAGCCCGTGCGCACCTGCCAGGGCGGCGAGGCGATCGGTTTCGAGCCGGGCAAGAGGATGCAGGACCGTAAGCGTCACCTGCTGGTGGACACCTGTGACCTGGCGCTGCGAGCGGTGGTGAATTCGGCCTCCGTGCATGACCGGGCCGGCGCCAAGCTGGTCCTTTCCGAGCTCCGCGCAATGTTTCCGCGGGTGGGGCTTGCGTGGATGGACCGCGGGTACGTCAACACCGTTGATTCCGGGCTGGTGTGTTGGGCCGCCAAGGACAGAGACCGTTGCGATGCCGCGCAACGCTGGCGTGAAAGGCTTTCAGGTGCTGCCCCGCGGACGGGTAGTGGAACGGACGTTCTCTTGGTTGGGATGCTGTAGAAGGCTGGCCCGCGACTACGAATGCAAGATCGTGCACGCCGAAGCGATGATCAAGTTAGCCATAATCTGGCCCATGGCCGCCCGGCTGGCCGGAGAGGAGGTCGAGCCGCATGGTCCGATCGAGACCGAAGACGCTCGACGTCTTCGAAGACTTCAATCCGAAGTGATCGCCCGGTTACCCAGCACTTCCCCCAGCACCGAGCCGGTGGTCCTCGACGAATTCTCCGCCCCACACCCGGAACGCCTCGTCCAAGTCCACGAGCACGTTGTCTAAGGCCGAAGAGCGCAAGCTATTGCGCGGCTGACATCCTACCGCGGGCGCTCGCAGCCTCCTGAGGGCCTCACGGCGAGATCAAGGGCTATTCGATGGCAAGCCGACCCGTACCGCAGGGCCGCCAGGCCCGAGGAGCGGAAGCGGCGCGGCAGCCCTACCGAGAGATCTCCGCAGCTACCGGATGACTTCATCGTCTCCAGCGGTCTGCCTGGTGGACCTGAGCGCGTGGGCGGCGCGGCCGCGACCGGCCGAAGAGCCGCAGCGCGGCCGGCGACCGTCCGACGCGCGGCGGGCCGCGGAGCGGACCGCCTTTAAAGACGTAGAGAAAGTTCTCATCCGCAGCTCACGAGCACGGATGATCTTGTTCAGGCGGGTGCCCCATCTGGTATGGCTTCCGCCTGCTGGACTGCTGCGGGATACGGGAAGGTGTGCTCTTCAACCTGGTGGCTCAGCTGGGCGCGTGGGGTCATCGTTGAGCAGCGGAGACCTCTTGGACCTCAGCGTGGCCTGCGCCAGTAAGCAAGGCATCCGCTCGCGCTCTTGACGACACGTGGCGTGGACTCATCCTGGGGCCAGATCTGCAGGAGATAGCGGTCAATGATCTCGTCTGAGGTGTCCACCTCCGCGGCCTCGTCCATGTTCTGGGCGTGGTAGCGCAACCGGTACCAGCCTGGTCCAGCAGGCAGTTCGGGGAGTTCGTGGAAGTCCCCACCGCCCCACTCGTGTAGGGAGAGTTGTCCGGCCTCGGACTTGAAGCTGATCTCCACGATGTCCTCGTACCCGTCGATGTCGGCTCCCGGATCATGGTCGACCACGGTCACCGAGAAGCCGACCGTGCCTGTGTGCAGGCCTGTGATCAGGAAGGCACCGCCGTCGTCCACGCGGATGATCCCGACGGGATGCACCGGGTGATCGGCGGGCATGCCGTTCGGGCCCATGGCGTCGTCGGTGTCGTCGACGAGGTACGTCTGGCGATAGTGGACATATAGATCGAACGATACGGTTCGGGCGTCAGTCATGGACGGTGATCGTACGATCATGGACTGACGCTTTCAGACGGGTGTCAGGCGAACATGCGCGTCCTCTTACCCGATCATGAGCTGTCGGCAGGGCTGACAATCGATCCCTTGCCGGGCTTGGTCGTGATCAGGCCTTGCGCGCGCAGGGCCTCCATCGCCTTGCGGACGGTAACCCGGGCGACGTCGAACTCCTCCTGAAGCTTCACCTCGGAGATCAGCGTCAGGGGCGGATAGATGCCGTCCTTGATGCGCTCGGCGACGACGTTCGCTATCTGCTCCCACTTGTACAGCCTGGGGTCCCATTCGATCACAAGACGACTCTAGGTATGCCCCTACCTGCGAACATAGAACAGCAATTCCTAGGAATGGTGTAGACAGGATAGGACAGGTTGACCTACGGTTAGATCATGACCCCGGTGACCTACGACCTCGACGCGATCCGCACGGTCTTCCCCTCCTGGTCGGTGTTCCGCAGCGACGCGGGAGCCTTCTACGCGACCCGGCGCGGCGAGACGCTCACGGACCAGCAGATCGACGCCGGCCTTCAGCGCACGGTCTGCGCAGACGGCCTGGCGAACTTCGTCCGACTCCTCCAAGAGCAAGAGGGGCTGAGGTAAGACCATGCGCGACCAGGGGCGGACCGCGGACGTCTACCACACGCTCCACCTGGCACCGCTCCAGCAGGCCTATGAGCGGTTGACCTGGAACCCGGCTGCTCCTCGCGCGGACCGTATCCGCATCCGCGAGCACACCTGCTCCCACCATGCGGTCAGCTACGAGTTCTGCCTCGGCGGGGGCCTGGCGTTCATCCGCCGGACGTACCGCTCCGACGGCGTGGCCGTCCATGAGAGCGAGTGGCTGCGCATCCGGGACGCCGAGCGCCTGTGGTTGCGGCTCCTCCTCGGCCAGGCCCGATGACCGCCCTCGGATTAACCCGGAATTGAGAGGAGATGGAAATAGCGGATATGTTCTGACCGATCCGGTAACCGGAATGCTCGACACGGTGCGTTGAACATGTCGCGCGCAGTTGCGGACAACTTCATCATCGTCTGTTTCCGCAGGTCACACCCGGCCTGCGGCTACAGGCGTTTGCCCACTGGCAGTTTTTCTGCCAGTGGCTCAGATCACCCGGCTTATCGTCGAACCAGACGACGAGAGGCAGGGGAGAACGTGGCTACCGAACAGATGACGACCGGCCAGCGGATCGCGCGGGCCCGTCACCGTAAGGGCTGGGATCAGGCCACCCTCGCGGAGAAGATCGGCCGCTCGGTCTCCTGGCTGTCGAAGGTGGAGAACGGCCGGCTGCCGCTCGACCGGATGAGCGTCGTCGGCCAGCTCGCCGAAGCGCTCGGAGTCGAGATGGCCGAACTCACCGGCCAGCCGTACCGGCACGACACGGAAGACCTCGACTCCGGACACTCCGCGGTCCCCGGCCTGCGTCCGGCTCTCCAGCAGGCCACCATGCCGGGCGGGGCCGCGCTCCTGGGCAACCGGGAACCGCGGGGCCTCGACGAACTGGAGGCGAACGTCCGGCTCGCCGAGCAACTCCGCCAGGACGCCAAATTCACCGCCCTCGGCGAGGTGCTGCCGAGCATCATCACCGACCTGTTGCTCATCACCTCCGGTTCGACAGCGGACAAGGACCGGGCAGAGGCGCTGATGCTGCGGGCCTGCCACATGGCGCGCGTCTCCTCCAATCTCCTCGGTGGCGCTACAGCGCGAGCTCGTCGCCGCCCAGCAGGTCGGCGTTCCCGAACTCGTCGCTGCCGCGTCCTGGGACCTGTGCGGCGTCTGGTTCCACGAAGCGGCGCTCGACCCGGCGAAGAACGCGGCGCTGTCCGCGCTCGACCAGCTTGACCCGCACATGGGTACGGGTGACGACACGATCCGGGCGCTGTGGGGAGCGCTGCACCTGCGGGCCGCCGCCTACTCCCGGCTGTGGAACCAGAGCGAGGCGGAACACCACCTCGCCGCGGCACGGCAGATCGCCGAGCATCTGCCGGCGGAACGCCGACGTACTGCGGCCCGCGATCCTCGCGGCCGGGGTGCCGGTGGACATGACGTTCCACGATCTGCGACACACCTTCGCCAGTACGGCGCTCGCCGAGGGCGTGCCGATCTCCGAGGTGTCCCGGTGGCTCGGGCACGAGTCCATCACGACGACCGTGGACCTGTACGGGCATCTGGTCCCGGAGGCCTCCGAGCGGGCGCGGACGGCGCTGGACAACGCGTTCGCCCCGGCGCTCGGGTCCGCCGGATGTGCCCCCGATGTGCCCTCTCAGGGCTTCGATCTTCCCGTCTGAGGGTTCCGCCGCAGGTCAGGGGCGGATAGGGCGGACGAGTCGGCCTGTAGGCCGGGTTCTGTCCTTCACTCGCATGAAGGGGCGACCATCCATCTAGGGCCGGCGTTGCCGCCGGCCTCGAGCGGTCTACCCGCGCGGCTCGGGCGGGCAGCCCTCGAACGTCGCGCGCGGGACGCTCCTCGCGGAGCGTCCCTTCTTGACCTTGCTCCGGGTGGGGTTTACCGAGCCGCCCACGTCACCGTGGGCGCTGGTGGTCTCTTACACCACCGTTTCACCCTTACCCCTCTTGCGAGAGGCGGTCTGTTCTCTGTGGCACTGTCCCGCGGGTCACCCCGGGTCGGCGTTACCGACCACCCTGCCCTGTGGAGCCCGGACCTTCCTCGGCGGGCCCGCAAGGGACCCGACGCGGCCGCCCGGCCGGCTCGTCCGCCGTGCCGCCTAGCTTATCCGCTCCCGGGCGATCTCCGGCCGGGCCCACCCTCACCGTCAGCGCAGGTGCGAGGTGTCGTTGAACGACTTCACCACGGCCGGACCGTCGGCGTAGTACTCGACCTGGGACAGGCAGGCCAGGTCGAGGTGCATGCGGTACAGCGCGGCGGGCGGAGCCAGCAGCGCGAGCCGGAGCAGCGTCTTGATCGGCGTCACGTGGGAGACGACGAGGACCGTCCTGCCCTCGTAGCGCTCGACGAGACCGTCCCGCACCGCCTCGACCCGCCGCGCCGCCGTCTCGAAGCTCTCCCCGCCCGGCGGCGCGACAGCCGGGTCCGACAGCCACGCCTTGAGCCCGTCCGGCCAGCGGCGCTGGATCTCGGTGAAGGTGTGGCCCTCCCAGTCGCCGAAGTCGACCTCCCGCAGGTCCTCCTCGACGACCACCTCCAGGCCGGTCCTGACGGCGACGGCCTCGGCGGTGGCCCGGGCCCGCCTGAGCGGGGAGCTGACGATCACCTGCACGCCGTACGGCGGCTGCGAGAGCCTGGCCGCGGCGGCCTCGGCCTGGGCGGCGCCGTTCGCGGTGAGCTCGGGGTCCCCGAGGCCGGAGAACCTGCGTTCGACGGAGAGCGGGGTCTCGCCGTGGCGGAGCAGGATGAGGGTGGTGGCCGCGGTGGTGGGGGGCCGCCAGCCGGTGCCCGGGGCGGTTCCGGTGACCGTACCCGCGGTCGCGGCCGCCTTCGCCGGAAGGCCGGACGGGACCTCGGAGACGTCCGTCGCGTCGAAGAGGGACCCCTGGGCGGCGGGCGCGGAGGCTCCGGCCCGTCCGGCGGCCGGGGACGCGGCGGGCGCGGAGGCGGCGGGACCGGAGGACGAGGAGGCGGCCGGGCGTTCCGAGACGCGAGCGGCCCCGACGGCCGAGGTTCCCCCGCGCCCGGAGGCTCCCCCGATCGCGGGGGCTCCCCCGGTCACGGAGGCGGTCGAGCGCCAGGGGAGGCCCTTGGCGGCGGCGTCCATGGCCTCGTTGGCCAGGCGGTCGGCATCGGTGTTGCGCTCGCGGGGGATCCACTTCCAGGTGACCCGGAGGCGGCGGGCCAGGGCCGCGGCCTCCGAGGCGAGCGGGCGCAGGCCCTCGTTCTTGATCTTCCAGCGGCCGGCCATCTGCTCGACGACCAGCTTGGAGTCCATCCGCACCTCGGCCGCCGCGCCGTCCCCGGCCAGGTCGAGCAGGGCCCGCAGGCCGGCGATCAGCCCGCGGTACTCGGCGACGTTGTTGGTCGCGGTGCCGATCGCCGCGGCGTCCTCGACCAGGATCTGGCCGTCGGCGGCGTCCTTGACCACCGCGCCGTAACCGGCGGGACCGGGGTTGCCCCGGGACCCGCCGTCGGCCTCGACGAGATAGGACGTCACAGCCCGGACTCGGGGGTGCGGACCAGGATGCGGCGGCACTCCTCGCAGCGGATCACCTCGTCGTGCGGGGCGGCCTTGATGCGGTTGACGTCCGCGATGGACAGGCTCGTCCGGCAGCCCAGGCAGCGGCCGCCCTGGAGCATCGCGGCGCCGACGCCGAACTGCTCGCGGAGCTTCTCGTAGAGGGAGAGCAGGTCGGCGGGGACGTCGGCGGCGACGCCGGAGCGCTTGGCCTTCACCTCGCCGAGCTCCTTGTCGATCTCGGCGAAGGCGGCGTCCCTGCGGTCCTCGGCGGCGGCGCGGGCGGCGGCGAGCTCGTCGCGCTCGGCGGACAGCTTGACGACCTGCTCGTCGGCGGCCTCCCGGCGCTCCATGATCTCCAGCACGACCTCCTCCAGGTCGCCCTGGCGGCGGGTCAGCGAGGCGATCTCCGACTGGAGGCTGGCCAGGTCCTTGGGGGAGGAGACCTGACCGGAGTCGAGGCGCTTCTGGTCCCGCTCGACGCGGACCCGGACCGAGTCGACGTCGGACTCGGCCTTGGACTGCTCCCTGGCCAGGTCGCCCGCCTCGGTCTCGGCGGCGATCACCTGCGTGGCCAGCCTGGCCACGCGGGCGGCGAGCTCGTCGATCTCGGCCAGCTCCGGCAGGGTGCGGCGGCGGTGGGCCAGCCGGTCGAGGACGGAGTCGACCTCGGCCAGGTCGAGCAGGCGCTTCTGGGATGCCGGGGCTGCTTTCACTGATTACCTCCAGCGTGGAAGCCCTGGCCTTCAGGCCGGGGAGAAAACGCGGAACGGTCGGTCATCGTGGTCTCCTTGATGGTGGTGTAGCCGTAGCCGTCCGCGCGTTGCAGCAACCGCACGTGGCGGTGGCCGATGCTCTGCACCAAGCCGCGGACGGTGCGGATGTTGAAGCTGCCGGTGGTGCGGACCGCGACCCGCCCGACATGGGTCCCGGCCTTCTTCCCGGCCGGGACGATCGCGCGGACCAGATCCCCGGTGGCGAACCCGTGCACCTGCTTGGTCCGGGGCCGCCGCAGCCGGGGAAAGCCGTACCGGTCCGGTGCGGTGCGGGCGTAGGAGCCGCGCCCGGTCGCGGACGCCACCAGTACGGTCGACGGCCAGGAAACGACGGTCTCCATCTCACCGACGTGCAGGGCGTCCAGCGTGTGGGACTTCGGCGCTGCGGTCCGGTGCCGGTTCCACTTGGTACGTCCGCCCGAGACCGCGTGCACCGCCAGGGTGAGGTTGCTGATCCGGTCGGAGCCGCCCCGGGCGCGGGGCCGGATGTGATCGATGTTCAGCGGGACGTTCTGCGCATCGCAGTAAGCACACCGCCGCTCCCACCTGGCCAGCAGGTATTCGCGGACCTCATATCCTGCCAGGGTGCCCTGCTGGTACTCCGTTCCCGACAGCGACCGCCCGGCCGCCATCGCGGAGGTGTCGAACGCAACCCGCTCCACGTGAATCGCCCGGATCGGCGCCCACCGGCGCAGCCGGGTGATCCACGACAGGGTGCCGTCGACGCGGTGGCGCAGCGACGGCGCCAGCCACCCCTTGGGCCGGGTCCGATTGTTGAACCGGGGGGCGCGGTAGCGCAGGTTCCGTGACCGGCGACCCCGCCGGTAGGCGGCGCGGGCGGTCAGCTTGTCGCGGATCCACCCGCCCCGATGGTCCAGTTGCAGGGCGAAGATCCCCCGTCGGACGCCGCCCGCCTGGGTGAAGATGCTGAGGCCGGTGTGGCGGCTGCCCGGATCGATGCCCGCCTCCACCCCGGCCACCCTGGAGTCGGCGACCGTACGGTCTTTGAGCCGGATGGCGAACGGTGTGTGCCGGACCACCACCGCCCTCCCCGATGCCAGCAGTTCGCGGGCACGCGCCGGATGGCACGGCATCAGCGGCTCGCCGTGCTTGTCGAGCACGAACACGGATGGGACGTTACCGCCCCGCTCTCCCTCGGCGACCGCAGCCGCCTCGGGGTGACGCCCGCGCGCGCGGGTGCGCCACGCGCGGGTCTCCCCTCGCCCAGGTCCGATGCCCGGTACGCAATCGTCGCCGATCGTGTCTCCACGGGCCGTTTCGTCCCGACCCGGGGTGTCTGCTCCCGTGGATTCCAGAGCGGCGGGCTGAGGAAGCACCCGCCGGTGGGTCTGCCGTCGCACATCGGACGTAGCCATCACTTCGCACCTCCATCCGCTGATGACTGGGGCTGGTCAACGCGGGCTTGAGATACGGCGGTGCCGTACCTCACGCCCCGGCCTTCAGGCCGGGGTCATTGACTCTGCTGTTGTCGTCCATGCGTCCGTGACCGTCTCGGAGACACGTGCCTCAACATTAATCCCCCGCGCCGCCAACCCTGACGTCAGCCGCCGGGCGGCGTCGGCCAGCCAGGGCCATTCGGTGGCCCAGTGGGCGGCGTCGACGAGGGCGGGGCCGCCGCCGGAGGAGGACGCCTCGGCGAACTCGCTGGCCGGGTGGTGGCGGAGGTCGGCGGTGAGGAAGACGTCGACTCCGGCGGCGCGGGCCGTGCCCAGGAGGGAGTCGCCCGCTCCCCCGCTCACCGCGACCCGCAGGACCTCCCGGCCGAGGTCTCCGGCGACGCGCAGGCCGCCCGCCGTGCGGGGCAGTCCCCGGGCGGCCCGCCGTACGAAGTCGCGCAGGGGCGTCGGCTCGGGCAGCGAACCGACGCGGCCGAGTCCGCGGCGGGGGTCGTCGGCGGCGGGGCTCAGCGGGACCAGCGGCCCGGTCAGGCCCACGGCGCGGGCGAGCGCGTCGGAGACTCCGGGGTCGGCGACGTCGGCGTTGGTGTGGGCGGTGTAGAGGGCCACGTCGTTCTTGATCAGCCGGTGGACCAGCCGGCCCTTGAAGGTGGTGGCCGCGACGGTCGTGGTGCCGCGCAGGTAGAGCGGGTGGTGGGTCACGATCAGGTCGGCGCCCCACGCCAGGGCCTCGTCCGCGACGGCGGCGACCGGGTCCACCGCGAACAGGATCTTCCGGACGGGCTGGGCGGGGTCGCCGCAGACGAGCCCGACCGCGTCCCACGACTCCGCCCAGGCGGGGTCGTAGAGGGTCTCGAGCTCGGTGACGGCGTCGGCGAGGGTGGACACGTGCGGCAGACTACCGGCCCGCTCCGGGAGGGGCCGAACCCCGCCGCCCCCGCCGCCCCCCGCGCCCCCTTTCCGAGGCGCGCCCCCTTCCCGGCTTCCTCCGTCCGAGGCGCGCCCCCTCCCCGGCTCCCTGCGTCCGGGGCGCGGCCCCCTCCCGGGTCCCGGCCCCGCCGCCGCCGTCGTCATCTCCGCCCCTGTTTCCGGGCGCGCGGATCGCCTAGTGTAAGTGGATCCTGACTCGTGGAGGGCCGACGTATGAGTCCCACTGTCGCGATCATCGGTGCCGGGTTCGGCGGGCTGTGCATGGCCATCCGGCTGGAGCAGGCGGGCATCCGCTCCTACACGGTCTTCGAGAAGGGCGGCGACGTCGGGGGCACCTGGCGGGACAACACCTATCCGGGGGCGGGCTGCGACATCCCCTCGCACCTGTACTCCTTCTCCTTCGAGAAGTACTCCAGCTGGACCCGCCGCTACCCGGGGCAGCCGGAGATCCTCGCCTACCTGGAGGCCTGCGCCGACAAGTACGGCCTGCGCCCGCGCATCCGGCTGGGCACGGAGGTCACCTCGATCGCCTTCGACGAGTCCCTGGGCCGGTGGCGGGTGCGCACGGCGGACGGCGAGCGGCTCTTCGACGTGGTGGTCTCGGCCGTCGGCCAGCTCAACCGGCCCCGCCTGCCCGACATCCCCGGCAGGTCGTCCTTCGCCGGTCCTTCCTTCCACTCGGCCCGCTGGGACCACTCGGTGGACCTGACGGGCAGGCGGGTGGCCGTGATCGGGAGCGGGTCGTCGGCGGCCCAGCTCATCCCGCCGGTGGCCGAGGCCGCCGGACACCTCGACGTCTTCCAACGCACTCCCAACTGGGTGATCCCCAAGCCGGACGCCGTCTTCGGCCCGGCGGCGCGGGCGGCCTTCCGGTACGTCCCGTTCCTGCAGCGGGCCTATCGCGAGTGGGTCTACCGCTACGCCGAGGCCACCCTGCACAGCGCCCTGGCGGGCGGGTGGAGCACCGGGCTGCTCCGCAGGCGCGCCCTGGAGCACCTGCACGCCCGGATCCCCGACCCGGAGCTGCGGGCCAGGCTCACCCCGGCCTACCCGGTCGGCTGCCGGCGGGTCGTCATCGACAGCGCGTTCTACCCGGCGCTGGCCCGGCCCGACGTGGACGTCGTCACCGACCCGATCGTCCGCGTCACGCCCTCGGGGGTGGAGACCGTCGCCGGTCACCGCGAGGCCGACGTGATCGTCTACGCGACGGGGTTCCGGACCACCGACTTCCTCGCACCGATCGAGGTCGTCGGCAGGCAGGGCCGCCGCCTGCACGAGGAGTGGAAGGACGGCGCGGAGGCGTACCTGGGCATCGCGGTGCCGCACTTCCCGAACCTGTTCCTGCTGTACGGGCCCAACACCAACCTGGGCCACAACTCGATCGTCTTCATGCTCGAGTGCCAGGTCCGCTACATCATGGGCTGCCTGCCGTACCTGGCGGATGCGGGGCCGATGGAGGTGCGGCCCGAGGCGATGGACGCCTGGCGGCGGAGGCTGGAGCGGGCGATGGACGACATGGTCTGGCAGGCGGGGTGCACGAGCTGGTACAAGAACGCGGCGGGCCGGGTGACCAACAACTGGCCGGGGCCGACGACGCTCTACCGGCGCCTGACCCGCTCGCCCCGGCCGGGGGCGTTCCGCTTCGGCGGGTGAGCGCACCGGGGCGGTAGCGTCGGTGCGCAACCGTCTTCTCCGAGGAGGAACCCGCCCGTGCCCGCCGACCTCCCCAGCGCTCCGCACCACGGCCTGCACCACCGCGCCGTGGTCGCCGACACCCACAACGACCTGCTGATGGCCGTGACGGCCAGGCCGCCGGAGCGCTGGGCGTCGTTCTTCCGGGAGCGCTGGCTGCCCCAGCTCCGCGAGGGCGGGGTGGACCTGCAGGTGCTGCCGGTGTTCGTCGACGACCAGTACCGGCCCGAGGGCGCGCTCCGGCAGACCCTGCGCATGATCGAGTGCGCGCACGCGCTGGCCGAGGGGAACGCCGCCGAGGTACGGCTCTGCACGGACGGCGCCCAGATCGACGAGGCCCTCGCCGAGGGCAGGATCGCCCTGGTCCTGGCGCTGGAGAGCATGCCCGGCCTGGACGCGAGCGTCGAGCTGCTGCCCGCCCTGCACCGGTTGGGCGTGCGGGTCGCCTCGATCGCCCACTGGGGCCGTACTCCGCTGGCGGACGGCAGCGGCGAGGACGCGACCGGGAGCAGGCTGACGGCGGCGGGGGTGGCGGCGGTCCGGGAGATGGAGCGCCTCGGCATGGTCTTCGACGTCTCCCACCTGGGCGCGTCGGGCGTCGAGCACGTGCTCGAGCTGGCCTCCCGGCCGGTGATGGCGACCCACTCGGCGGCCCGCGCCCTGCGGGACCACCACCGCAACCTCGCCGACGAGCAGATCCGCGGCGTCGCCGCGACCGGCGGCGTGGTCTGCGTGAACTTCCTGGCGGCGTTCCTGTCGGAGGACCCCGCCGAGTACACCGTGGACCGCCTGGTGGACCACATCGCGCACGTGGCGGGCGTGGCCGGGATCGACCACGTGGGCCTCGGCCCGGACTTCATCCGCGAGGTCATGCACGACGTCACGCCGCCGTGCTGCGAGGCCGGCGTCAGCGGGCTCGACGTGCTGGCGGCCGTCCCCGGCCTGGCCGGGCCGTCCGGCCTGCCGCTGGTCACCGAGGCCCTGGACCGGCACGGCTTCGCCGAGGAGGAGATCGTCAAGATCCTCGGCGAGAACGTCCTGCGCCTGTTCCGCGCCGAGCTGGGCAGGCCCGCCTGAGCCCGGGGCCGTCCCGGGCGGCCGGGCACGGCCCGGGCAGCCGTCCGGTGACCGGGCACGGGCCCCGGACGGCCCCGCGCTCAGACCGCCCGGGCCCGTCCCGGTCCCGGTCTCTCCAGCCGTCCGGGTCCGGGCCCCGGGTCCCGGTGGCCGGCCGCTTCCGGGCCCCCGGCCCGCCGTCCCCGGCCGCCCTCAGCCCTTCCAGACGCCGGTGGCCGCGGCGGCCTCGGCGTAGTCGGTGAAGTCTCGGGGGTCGCGGCCCAGCGCGCGCCGGACCCCGTCCCCCAGGTGGGCGTTGCGGCCGTCGAGGACCTTGCCGAACATGGCGGCCAGCATCTCCGCCTCCCCGGCGGGCACGCCGTACTCCACCAGCATGGACGCGTACCCGTCGACGGAGACCGGGACGTAGCGGACTTCCCGGCCGGAGGCCTCGGCGATCTCCTCGGCCGCGTCGGCGAAGGTCAGCAGCCGGGGACCGGTCACCTCGTAGACCCGGCCCGCGTGGCCGGGTTCGGTGAGGGCCGCGACCGCCACGTCCGCGATGTCGCCGGCGTCGGCGAACGGCTCGGCGACGTCCCCCGCCGGGAGCGCGATCGCGCCGCCGAGCACCGGCTCCAGCAGGTGGCCCTCGTCGAAGTTCTGGCAGAACCAGCTCGCGCGCACGACCGTCCACTCGGCGCCCGAGTCCCGCACGGCCTCTTCCGCGCGTTCCGCCTCCTCCTCGCCCCTGCCGGACAGCAGGACCAGGCGGCGGGCTCCGGCGGCCACCGCCCGCCCGGCCAGCGCGCCGACCGCCTCGACGGCTCCGGGCGCCACCAGGTCGGGCTGGTAGGAGAGGTACACCGACCCGGCGTCCCGCAGCGCGGGCTCCCAGGTGCCCGGGTCGTTCCAGTCGAACGGCGGGTTCCCGGACCGGGAGCCGATCCGCACCGGCAGCCCGCGTGCCCGCAGCCCTGCCGCCACCCGCCTCCCGGTCTTACCGGTGCCGCCCGTGACCAACGTCGTCTTCTCTGCGTCGTTCTGCGTCATGGGGCAAGTCAACCCCGCGCGGCCGGAACCCTCCATGGCCGGAAAGCTCGCCTCCATGCGCGTGCGTCCACGGCGGCCCGCGTGTCGCGGAGCCCTTCGACGCCAGAACATAGACATTTATCGGCATATAAGCGTCTTCAACCACTTGGTCGCTAACATCGCCGGATGATCACTCCTCCGACGGCGGCCCGGCAGACCGGCAACCGCATGGCCTGGCTCGACGCCCTGCGCGGTATCGCCGCCGTGGCGGTGGTCTTCGAGCACGCCTTCAAGTTCCTGCTGCCCGAGGCACGGCTGCCGGTCAAGGCGGTCTTCGAACCGGGCTGGTACGGGGTGATGGTGTTCTTCCTGGTCAGCGGCTACATCGTGCCCGCGTCACTGGAGCGGCGAGGCAGCGTCCGGGACTTCTGGGTCTCCCGTGTCCTCCGGCTGTACCCGCTGTTCGGAGTGTGCCTGGCCGGCGTGGGACTGCTGCTGGCGGCCGGGTGGGACGGCCTGCACGTCTGGTGGGGGTCGCGGACGATCGCTCTGGCAGTGGGTCATCTGACGATGCTGCAGAACCTGCTGTACGTGCCGAACCTGGTCAACGTGCTGTGGACGCTCTCGTACGAGATGGCCTTCTACCTGCTGGTGACCGCGATGTTCACCCTCGGCCTGCACCGCGGGAGCACCGCGTGCGCGCTCGGCCTCACCTCGGCGGCCGTGCCGGGAGCGGCCCTGCTGCCGGTCGCGTTGCTCTCGGCCGGCGGATCGGGCCGGATGCTGATGGTCGTGCTGGCCGTGACCGCGCTGCTGGCGGCGGGGCTGGCGGCGGTGTTCACGCGCTCGGAGCGGGTACGGCGGGCGGGCGCGATCGTCATCGGGGTCACCGTGCTGGTGCTGCTGGCGGTCAACCAGAGTTTCCCCGGCCCCGGGCAGGGACTGCTGATCCTGGCCACCATGTTCTCCGGCACCGCCCTGTACCGGGCCGAGCAGGGCCAGATCCCCTGGCGGCAGGCCGGGTGGGTGGCGCTGGTGCCGCTGGCCGGGATCTGGCTGGCGCACGGCGAGCCCGGCCTCCAGATCGCGATCGCCGCCGCCTGGCTCACCTTCGCCGGCGGCATGGCGCTGCGGCACCGCACGGTGCCGCGGGTCCTGGCCTGGCCGGGGCTGGTCAGCTACTCGATCTACCTGCTCCATCCCCTGCTGCTGGAGGGCGTCGAGCGGTTCTGGCCCGAGCCGCTGGCCGTACCGCCGGGTCCGCGGCTGGCGGCGCTGGCAGGCGTGCTGGGGCTGCTGCTCGGCCTCAGCGCGTTGACCTGGCGGTACGTGGAGGCGCCTGCCCAGCGGCTGGGCAGGCGCCTCGTCGAGGGCTACCGGCGCCCCAGGTAGTCCTCGCGGACCCGGGAGCGGGAGAGCTTGCCCGTGGGGGTGCGGGGCAGCTCGTCGCGGAACTCGATCACCCGGGGGTGCTTGAAGCGGGCCAGGCGGGGCCCGAGGTGCGCCAGCAGCTCCTCCGCCGAGGGGCGGGGGCCGGGCAGGGGCTGGACGAGCGCGACCACGACGTGGCCCCACTCCTCGTCCGGCACCCCGATCACCGCGGCATCGGCGACCGCGGGATGCTCCAGGATCGCCGCCTCGACCTCGGCCGGGTAGATGTTCACCCCGCCGGAGACGATCAGGTCGGTCCGGCGGTCGCACAGGAACAGGAAGCCGTCGGCGTCCAGGTAGCCGATGTCGCCGGGGGCGTACCAGTCGCCCCGCATGGCGGCGGCGGTCTTGGCGGGGTCCTTGAGGTACTCGAACCGGCTGGTGGCCGACCTGACGTGGACCAGGCCGGGCTCGCCGGGCGGGAGCTCCTCGCCGTCCGGGCCGAGGATCCTCGCCTCGAACGCCGGGGCCGGGCGGCCGACCGTGCCGGGGCGCTCCAGCCAGTCGTGCGGCTTGACGGCGAAGGCGATGGCGGACTCGGTGGAGCCGTAGTACTCGTACAGGACCGGGCCCCACCAGTCCATCATCTGCCTCTTGTCGGCCACCGGGCAGGCGGCGCCGGTGTGGACCACCTGCCGGAGCGAGGACACGTCGTACTTCTCGCGGACCTCGGGCGGCAGGCGCAGCATCCGGTGGAACATCGTGGGCACCATCATCGCGTTGGTGACCCGGTGGCGCTCGATCAGCTCCAGGACGGTCACCGGCTCGAACCTCGGCGCGATCACCAGCGTGTGCCCCAGGTGCAGGGCGAACACGGTGTGCGCGCACGGGGCCGAGTGGTACATCGGCGAGGTGACCAGGTGGACCTCGTCGCCCGGCCGCAGGTCGCAGACCTCGCCGAGGAACCAGGTGTAGAGCGGGACGGCCTGCTCCGGCTCGGCGCCGGACAGCGGGCGCCGCACCCCCTTGGGGAACCCGGTGGTGCCCGAGGTGTACCACATGACCGCGCCCGCGGTCCGGTCCTGCGGCGCGTGCTCCGGCTGCCCCTCGGCCAGCGCGGCGGTCCCGCCCGACTCGGGGGTCACCGTGATCCGGGCCTCGCTGTCGGCCAGGATGTAGCCGATCTCGTCCTCGGTCAGGTGCCAGTTGACCGGCACGTGGTACAGCCCGATCTGGCCGGTGGCCAGGAGCATGATCACCGCGTCGATCCCGTTGGGCAGCACCCCGGCGACCACGTCGCCCCGGCCGAGTCCCCGCGCCCGCAGCCCGTGGGAGACCTGGTTGACGCGGGCGAGCAGCTCGCCGTAGGTGGTGACGGTCCCGTCGGTGTCGATGACGGCCCTGCGCCCGGGGTCGGCCTCGGCGATCCGGTAGAAGCCCGGCAGCCCGCTGATGTCGGCCATGGGTCCCCTCTCTGTGCGGCTCTACGGCTCCGGCAGGTCTCTCTACGGCTCTACAGCTCCAGCAGGTCGGCGAGGCGGGCGCGGTGGACCCGCGGCGGGCCGAGGAGCACCTCGTCCGCCTTGGCGCGCTTGTAGTACAGGTGGGCGTCGTGCTCCCAGGTGAAGCCGATGCCGCCGTGCAGCAGGAGGCTGCCGGAGGCCACCTCGAAGCAGGCGCGGCCCAGGTAGGCCTGGGCCAGCGCCGCGGCCCCGGGCAGTTCGGCGGGGGCCTCGTCGGCGGCCCAGGCGGCGTACCGGACGATCGACTCGGCCTGCTCCAGTGTGCAGTGCATGTCGGCGAGCCGGTGCTTGACGGCCTGGTAGGAGCCGATCACCCGGTTGAAGGCGACCCGGATCCTGCTGTAGGCGACGATGGCCTCCAGCGAGGCCCGCAGCACGCCGAGCTGCTCGGCCGCCACCGCCACGGCGAACAGGTCGCGGGCGCGGGAGACCCCTTCGGCGGAGACGGCCGCGACCTCGCCGCCCGGCTCCACCAGGGCCTGCCTGCGGGTGGGGTCGAGGGTGTGCAGCGGCCGCCGCGCGCCGCCGGTGCGGGCGAGCACCCGGTCGCCGTCGATCGTCAGGACCACGTCGGCCTCGGCCCCGTTGAGCGCCCGGTTCCCGTCGAGGACGACGGTCGCGGTGGTCGTCCCGGCGGCGACGCCGGTCAGGATCTCCTTCTCGCCCGTCTCGGTCAGCAGGATCGCGGCCAGCGTGGTGGCCAGGAACGGCCCCGGCAGCAGCGCCGCGCCGGTCTCCTCCAGCACGACCGCCAGCTCGGCGTGCCCGGCGCCGGTCCCGCCGCGCTCCTCGGGCACGATCAGGCCCGTCAGGCCGAGTTCGCCGGCCAGCCGCCGGTAGACCTCCGGGTCGTGGCCCGGCTCCGACTCCATCGCCCGCCGTACGGCCGGCATGGGCGAGGCGGCGGCGAGGAAGGAGCGGACGGCGTCGCGCAGTTCCCGCTGCTCCGGGGTGGGCACGAGTCTCATCGGGGGGCCTCTCCACTCGTCCTGAGCTCCCTGAACGGCACGTTCTTGTCCGTGCGCGGCTCGGGGGGCAGGTTCAGCACGCGCTCGCTCACGATGTTGCGCATGATCTCGTTGGTGCCGCCGCCGAGGGCCATCGCGGGCGCGAGCGAGACGGCGTGGGCCAGCCCACCGCCCCCGGCCGTCCCGCCGCTCCCTCCGGCCCCGGCCCCGTCTCCGGGTCCCTCCCCGTTCCCGGCCCCGCCCGGGGATGCGTCCCCGGGTCCGTCCTCGCTCCAGGCGACGGCCTCCGGCCCGGCCAGCGAGGTGGCCAGGTCGGCCTGGAACATGGTCAGCTCGGCCAGCAGCAGCTTGGCCGCGCTGCCCCGGGCGCCGGGGAAGATCCCGGCCTTCGTCTCCTGGGCGAGCCGCTGGTTGAACAGGGCCAGGGCGCGGGAGCGGATGTGCAGTTCGACGAGCCGGTCGCGGACCACGGGGTCGGCGGTGTCGGCGGTGCGGCGCAGCGCCTCGAAGGCGACCGGGTTGTCCTTCTGCCCGCCCATGCCGACGCCACTGGAGATCGACAGGCGTTCGTGGAGCAGGGTGGTGACGGCGCAGTTCCAGCCGTCGCCGACGCGGCCGACCACGTTCTCCGCGGGGATGTGCACGCCGTCGAAGAAGATCTCGTTGAAGTGGGCGCGGCCGGTCATGTCGCGCAGCGGCCGGACGGTGACGCCGGGGGCGTGCATGTCCACGATGAACATGGTCAGGCCCTTGTGCTTGGGCACGTCCGCGTCGGTGCGGGCGAGCAGCAGGCCCCGGTCGGCGTGCTGGGCGACGGAGGTCCAGACCTTCTGCCCGTCGACCACCCAGCCGCCGTCGGTGGCCACGGCCCTGGTCTGCAGGGCGGCGACGTCGCTGCCCGCGGCGGGCTCGGAGAACAGCTGGCACCAGATCTCCTCGCCGCGCAGCAGCGGCCGCAGGTGGCGGCGGCGCTGGGCGTCGGTGCCCAGGTCGACGAGGGTCGGCCCGCACATGCCCAGGCCGATGGAGAAGACGTAGGTCGGCAGGGTGAAGGCGGCGGCCTCGGCGGCGAAGGCGCGTTCCTCGGCCTGGGTGAGGCCCTGCCCGCCCCACTCGCCCGGCCAGGTGATGCCCGAGTAGCCCGCGTCGTACAGCTTCGCCATGAACTCCTTGGCGGCGGCGACCCCGCCGGGGTCGGAGGCGTCCCCCGCCCGGCCGTCCGGGCCGTCCTGGGCGTTGACCTCCAGCCAGATCCTGGCGCGCCGCCGGTACTCCTCGAGATCCATGTCCACTCCAATCAGTGCCCACTTACTCTAACGAGCGGCGGCGCGGCCGTACAGAGCATTGCTCTACACCGGACCCGGAGATGATCTTTGCCCCTTCTTGGCCATGTATCGCCAGGTAACGGCAATTACTCCGCCTGGTGCGGTCGTCTGGGTTCGGGGGGAAGGTCGGTGTGATCACACGTCACTCGTGGTCCGTCCGAACCCGGTTGACGCTGATCGCCGTCGCCACCGCCGCCCTGTCCGGCCTCGTCATCACCACGGTCGCCACGCTCGCCCTCTACGACCTGGCCCGCGACTACCAGACCAACCAGGTGGCCGGCGCCGCCCTGGAGGTCGTCCACCTCGCCCAGCGGGGGCGGCTGCCCGCCGTGCTGGAGCACGGCAACGGGGTCGGCAGCCAGGTGCTGGACTCCTCCGGGCGGGTCGTCGCGGCCACCCCCGACCTGGCCGGAGCGCCCCCGGTCGCGGACTTCCGGCCCGGCGGGGACGACGTCATGGCCGGCCGCGAGCTGTGCGACCCGCCCCGGATGCCCGGGGAGTGCGTGATCGCCGTGGTCTTCCGCATCCACCGGCCGGCCGGCGACTGGCTCGTCTACTCCGTCGGCGCGATGATCCCCTGGTACGTGCACTCGGGGCTGTTCGCCTTCCTCGTCACCGTCTCCCTGCTCATCGTGGTGCTGGCCGGGGCCGGCACCTACCGCACGGTGACCGGGGCGCTGAACCCGGTGAACGCGATCACCGGCGAGCTCGCGGAGATCACCGCGACCGACGTGGGCCGCCGGGTCCCGGTGCCGCGCGCCGAGGACGAGATCAGGCAGCTGGCCGAGACCATCAACCAGACCCTCGACCGGCTGGAGGAGGCGGTCGAGCAGCAGCGCCGGTTCGCCTCCGACGCCTCCCACGACCTGCGCAGCCCGCTCACCGCGATGCGCACCCAGGTGGAGGAGGCCCTGCAGTATCCCGAGGACGTCGACTGGACCACCAAGGCGCAGGCGATGCTCGCCAGCCTGGACCGGCTCCAGGCGATCGTCGCCGACCTGCTGACGCTGGCCAGGCTCGACTCCGGCGCGCCCGCCGCCGAGGAGGCCGTCGACCTGGGCGAACTGGCCCGCGGCGAGCTGGACCGCCGGCCGCGCCGGGTCGAGGTGGTCAGGAGGCTGGAGCCGGGCGTGACGGTGACCGGCGACCCGCTCCGGCTCTCCCGGCTGCTCACCAACCTGATGGACAACGCCGAGCGGCACGCCGTCTCCGCCGTCACGGTGACGGTGGCCGCGCGCGGGGACACCGCCGTCCTGGAGGTGCTCGACGACGGCGCCGGGATCGCCCCCGAGCAGCGGGAGGTGGTCTTCCGCCGGTTCACCCGCCTGGACGCCGCCCGCAGCAGGGACGCCGGGGGCACCGGCCTTGGACTGTCCATCGCCAGGGAGATCGCCGCGTCCCACGGCGGGACCCTGCGGATCGAGGACAGTCCGGGGGGTGCCCGGTTCGTCCTGCGGCTGCCGGTGGCGCGCCCGTGACCGGCCGGCCCGGAGGGTGCCCGGCCCGCCCGGCGCCCGCCGGCCCCGCGCCCGCGGCCGGCCGGCGGCCGGGCGCCACGACCAGGAGCATCGCCGCGGCGATCAGCCCGCCGCCGAGCAGGACGCTCCAGGTGAGCGCCTCGCCGTAGGCGACGGCGGCCAGCGCGGTCACCCAGAGCGGCTGCGACGACAGGATCACCGCGGCGGGCACCGGCGGGACGTGGGCCTGGCCGAAGGAGCGGGCCAGGAAGCCGAGCGCGCAGGCCACGATCGACAGGTGGCCCAGGATCGCCCAGTCCCCGGGGGTCCGGGGCGGGGTCAGTCCGTCCGGGACGGCGAGCACGCCCGTCATCGCGGCGATCACGCCGAGCTGGATCACGGTGACCGCGTAGGCGTCCTGCCGCGCCCGGCCGGAGGCGCCGAGGACCAGCGTGTGCGCGGAGTACAGGACCGCGGCCAGCAGGGTGACGCCCAGCGCGGGCAGGGAGACGTCCTGCCCGGCGGTCCCGCGCAGGAGGGTGAAGGCGACCAGCGCGACCGCCGCCAGGGCCACCGCTCCCCACGTCCGCCGCGACAGGCGGGCGCCCAGCACCACCAGGCCGAGGATCGGGGTGATCACCACGTAGGAGCCGACCGTGAACCCGGAGACAGGTGAGGGCAGGTCGTGCAGCGCCACCGCCTGGGCGGTCTGCCCCACCCCGAACAGCAGGCCGAGCAGGATGCCGGTGGGCCAGGCGCCCTCGGGCAGCCCGCGCAGGCAGCCGGGGCGGAGCGCGAGCAGCACCAGCGTGGCGAGGCCGTACCGCTCGGCCAGCAGGTCGGCCACCGGCATGCGGCCGATGAGGTCCTTCATCAGCGGGAAGGCCGATCCCCAGGCCGCGCTGACGAACAACAGGAGGGCGGCGCCCAGGAGGGGCCGGGGCACTGACGACACCGGTGCTGCCATAAGGGGAAGGGTGGCAGCACCGGGAGCCGCCGGAAGACGGCCTTCGGGCTCGGGGGGTGGGCTGAATACAACCCTGAGGGAAGGACGCACCTCCCGCGGGCGACAGACGCCACTCCGGGGTGACGAAAAGGACCCTCCGTTCTGAAAGACCTCAGTTTTCCGGGCTTTCCGCCTTATTGGATTCTCCGTACAATACGGAGCAGGAGATCCGAGAGGGAGGCCCGCATGACAGCGACTCCGCAAACCACGGCCGACCGGGAGCGCGACGGGGCGGTCACGGAGAGGCGCGCCTACGAGGCGGTCATCGAGCGCCTCTCCAAGGCCTCGGTCGACAAGCACTGGGAGCCCTACGTCGACATCCCCTGGGACGATCCCGACTTCCTGGTCCACCAGGACGACCCCCGCTGGGAGCTGCCCGGGGTCGACCGGCTGGGCGGCTCCGCGTGGTACCGCGCGCAGCCGCCGGAGGTCCGCGCGAAGATCGGGCTGTGGCGGGTGGCGACCGCCATGAAGATCGGCCTGCAGTTCGAGAACCTGCTCAAACGCGGCCTGCTCAACTACGCCTACCGGCTGCCGAACGGCTCCCCCGAGTTCCGCTACGTCTACCACGAGACGATCGAGGAGGGGCATCACGGGATGATGTTCCAGGAGTTCGTCAACCGGACGAGGCTCCCGATCCGCGGCATGCCCGGTCCGCTCAGCCTGCTCTCCCAGATCACGCCCTGGATCCCGCTGATCTCCACCGAGCTGTTCTTCGTCTTCGTGCTCGGCGGCGAGGACCCCATCGACCACGTGCAGCGCAAGGCGCTGCGGGAGGGGCAGATCAAGCACCCGCTGGAGGAGACCATCATGCGGATCCACATCGCGGAGGAGGCCCGGCACATCTCCTTCGCCCGGCACTACCTGCGCCGCCGGGTCCCCCGCCTGCCCCGCCTGCACCGCCTCCTGCTGGGCCTGGCCTCCCCCGTCGTGCTGGGCGTCATGGCCCGCATCATGCTCTCGCCGCCCGGATCGATGATCAGGGCGTTCCGCATCCCGGACGACGTCGTCCGGGAGGTCTACACCGACGACCCGCACATGGCGCAGCAGATCCGCGACTCGGTCTCCAGGACCCGTGAACTCTGCGCCGAGCTGGGCATGATGAACCGGGTCCAGCGGAGGGTCTGGAAGGCCATGGGGATCTACGACGAGCCCGCACGGAAGGCGGCCGCATGATCGATCGGGACGGGGAGCCGGACGGCGGTGTCCCGGTGGGAGGCGGTGTCCCGGTGGGAGGCGGTGTCCCGGTGGGAGGCTGTGTCCCTCCCCGCCGGGGCCGCAGGACCGCGATCGTGACCGGGGGCGCGTCCGGCATCGGCCGGGCCCTCTGCCGGGAGCTGGCCCGGCGCGGCCTGCACGTCGTGGCCGCCGACCTCGACGGGGAGGGGGCCGCGCGCACGGCCGGGGAGTTCGGCTGCGCGGGCGCCGAGGTCGACGTCACCGATCCGGAGGCCGTGCGCGCGCTCGTCCGGGGGGTGCGGGACGAGCACGGGCGGCTCGACTTCGTCTTCAACAACGCGGGCATCGCGGTCGGCGGCACCACCGACGAGCTCACCCTCGACCACTGGAACCGCACGATCGACGTGAACCTGCGCGGCGTGGTCCACGGCGTGCACGCCGCCTACCCGATCATGATCGAGCAGGGCTTCGGGCACATCGTGAACACCGCCTCGCTGGCCGGGCTGACCCCCGCCCCGCTGATGCTCCCCTACACCGCGACCAAGCACGCCGTGGTCGGGCTCTCCCTGGCGCTGCGGGCCGAGGCCAGGGCGCACGGCGTGCGGGTGAGCGTGGTCTGCCCGGGTTTCACCGACACCCCGCTGCTCGACCACGCCAACCCGGGCCTGCCGCAGACCGCCACGAGCGCGGGCGCCCGCCTGGCCGCGGTCCGGGCGCAGGGGCGGCTCTACTCCGTCGACGCCCTGGCCGGCGACATCATGCGGGGCGTCGCCCGGAACAAGGCCCTCGTCGTGGCCCCGGCCTCGGGCCGGCTGCTCTGGCGCGCGGTACGGCTCTCGCCCGCGGCCGCGGTCCGGGTGATCTCCCTGGCCGCCCGGCGGCTGCGCGGCTGACCGGCCGCGGGCCGCACGGCCGGACCGCCGCACGCGGAGACGGTGCGGCGAGCAGGCGGTGTGCGAGCAGGCGGTGTGCGAGCAGACGGTGCCTGCGGAGGCGGTGTGCGGCCGGACCGGGGGAAACGGGCGGGAGCCCCCGGACCGGCCGCGGCTCAGTGGGCGAGTCCGACGTACTCGAACCAGTCGAAGTCGGCCGTGTTCCCGCCGTTCCCGCCGTTCCCGCCGTTCCCGCCGTTCCCGCCGTTCCCGCCGTTCCCGCCCGCGGCGTACATGCCGACGTAGGCGCCGGTGAAGCCGCCCGCCACGGTCGAGCTCAGCAGGCGCCCGTCCACCGGGTCCCCCACCGGCAGCCACTCGCCCGGGGTCGCGGCGCAGCGCATGCGGTACTCCTGGCCCCGCGCCTCGATCCCCAGCACGATCCGGCCGCCGGGCACCGGGACGCGGGCCGTGACCTCCTCCTTCCCGCCCTCCCGGCGGACCACCTCCAGCCCCCGTTCCGTGAGCACGTAGCGGATGTGGAAGTCGTCGTTCTGCACCAGCACCAGCCCGGCGCACTCGCCCGGGCCGGGGGTGAAGTCGAGCGAGGCGTGCACCGCGAAGTCCCGGTGCTGCTGCCGCCGCGCCACCAGGCTCGGGTTCGCCCGCTCGCAGAGCGTCTGCGGGCGGACCCGCAGCCGCAGGTGCCCGGGGCGCTCGGTCAGGCTCCAGTACGGCTCGCGCGGCGTGCGCAGGTGGTTCCAGCACGGCGCCAGCCGCGGCGCGTCGAAGTGGTCGCAGGCCGGCTCGGCGGGCCAGCGATGCTCGGGCAGGTCCGGGGCCGGGCCGTACGGCTCGACCCGTGACACGAGCGGCCAGCCGTCCTCCCAGCGGACCGGCGTCAGGAAGGTCTCCCGGCCGAGGTTGTAGTGGTAGCCGCCGTAGGGGCGCATGGCGAGCAGGACCATCCACCACTGCCCGTCCGGCGTGCGGACCAGGTCGGCGTGGCCGGTGCCGGTGATCGGGTGGTCGCGGCCCAGGTCCCGGTGGGTGAGGACGGGGTTGCGCGGGTTGCCCCGGTAGGGCCCGGTCACGTGCTCCGACCGCGCGACCGTGACCGCGTGGTCGATGTCCGTGCCGCCCTCGGCGATCATCAGGTAGTAGCGGCCGTCCACCTTGTACAGGTGGGAGGCCTCCGGCCAGACCGCGTCCCGCAGCGCACCGGTCCAGAGCACGTGCTCCGGCCCGGTCAGGCTCATGGACGCCAGGTCCAGCCCGCGCAGGAAGACCTCGCCGAGGCCGTCGTCGCCGACCGGCCGGTTGGCGGTGACCCACGCGCTCCCGTCGTCGTCGAAGAAGAGCGACGGGTCGAAGGCCGTCGGCAGGTCCAGGAGGTACGGCTCGCTCCACGGCCCCGCCGGGTCGGTCGCGGTGACCACGAGGTTCTCCAGCCCGTCCACCAGCGTGGTGATCACGTAGAACACGCCGTCGTGGTGGCGGATGGTGGGGGCGTAGATCCCGCCGCTCGGCCGGATCCCGTCCAGCGGCAGCTGGGACGGGCGGTCCAGCACGTGCCCGAGCTGCCGCCAGTTCACCAGGTCGCGGCTGTGGAAGACCGGCACCCCGGGATACCACTCGAAGCTGGAGGTGACCAGGTAGTAGTCCTCCCCCACCCGGCAGATCGACGGGTCGGGGTGGAATCCCGGGATGACGGGGTTGCCGAACGTCCTCACGTGCCCTCTTCCGCTTTCTCGTACCGTTTCCCGGCTCACCGGGCGAACCCGAGCACGCCCCAGCGGGCGGTGCTGAGGTGGGCCAGGCCGGTCGGGTCGCTCCAGGTCGCCGCGGCGGTACGGCTCGCCCCCGTCGCGTCGTTCACCTGGACGTCGAAGCCCAGCAGCGCGTCCCCGCCGAGGGCGGCGGTCGGCAGCTCGATCGTGGCCTCGACGACGTACCCGCCGGGCACCTGGCGGACCGCGCTCGTCAGGTTGCCCTCGATGGCGGCGGGGTCCAGGGGGCCGCCGACCGTCCGCCTCCCGGTGAAGGAGATCCGGTACTGGCCGTCGTCGTCGCCGTAGCCCTTGGTCTTGCCGTTGTCGGCGTCCACGAAGATCTCCACCGAGTCCTGCTGCCAGGCGTCGGGGGACTCCTCGCTGAGCCGCGGGTCGCTCACCCGGGCCAGCACGTGCAGGCGTCCGGCGTCCCACAGGGCGCGCACCCGGGCGGTCGCCCCGGCCGTGCCCTGGACCCAGGTCGCGGTCCGGATCTCCGGCGCCCTGGCCCACACGGCGTCCACGGTGCCGTCGACCTTCGGTGTGCCCCGGACCGCCGCGGTCGTGCGCACCGCCGGGACGGGGGTCATCTCGCCCGCCCAGACCAGGGTGTCCTGCGAGGAGGCGTCCCGGACGGTCAGCCGGACCCCGCCGGCGCCGGAGGCCCCCGCGGGCAGCAGCGCCTCGACCCGGTAGCCGCCGGGGGTCTTCCCGACATGCGCCCGCAGGCCCTTGGCGTGCGGGCCCTTGGCGTGCGGGCCGGTGCGCCGGATCACGTGGTCGGCTCCGCCGACCGTCACGGTCACGGTGTCCTGCCCGTCCCGTGAGGGGTCGGTCACCTCGGCCAGCACCGACAGGCCCTTGGCGGAGCGGCGGAACTGGACGCCCGCCGACAGGCCGCCGTTCCTGGCCGGGCGCACGTCGGGCAGCAGGTCCCATTCCCGGTCGCGCCGGCCGTCGATCCTCGGCGTGCCCTCGGGCACCTCGACGTCGTGGACCAGCGGCTCCAGCCTGGACGGGTCGACCACGCCCCAGTAGGCGGGTTTGGCCTGCAGCCGGTCGTCGAAGAGCAGCGGCGCGTTGAGCCGGGTGATGGGGAAGGTCGACAGCCAGGTGTCGTCGTCGGCCAGTCCCCAGAGCGTGACGGAGCTCAGGTGCCCGCTCTGCCGGCGGAAGACGTCGAAGATCTCCTTGTACCGGTGCCCCTGCTGCAGCAGGAGCGCGGCGGGGATCTCGGGGTAGGACTGGACGAAGTCGGTGTAGACGCTGACGTCCAGCTCGGTGACCTGCTGGTCGACGCCGAGGCCGGCGATCAGCTCGATGGTCTCCTCGATCTCCGAGGCGTGCGGCTGCTCGATGTTGACGTGCAGCTGGTGGCCGACGCCGTCGATCGGCACGCCCTCGGCCCTGAGCTTCTTGACCAGCTCGTACAGGGCCCGGCGCTTGCGCGGGAACTCGGTGTTGTAGTCGTTGATGTAGAGCTTGGCGTCCGGGTCGACCTCCCTGGCCACCCGGAAGGCGGTGCGGATGTAGTCCAGTCCGGTGGTCTGGAACCACTTCGACCGGCGCAGGCCGTCCGGCTGGTTCTCGTCGACGACCTCGTTGACGACGTCCCAGGCGTACAGCCTGCCCTTGTAGCGCCCGGCCACGGCCCGGATGTGGTTCTCCAGCCGGCGCAGCACGTCGGCCTTGGTGCCCTCGAACACCCAGTCGGGCGTCTGGCTGTGCCAGGCGAGGGTGTGGCCGCGCACCTTGAGCCCGTTGGCGTGGGCGTGGTCGACCAGGTGGTCGCCCTCGGCGAAGGTGAACTCGCCCTCGCGCGGCTCGGTGGCGTCCCACTTGAGCTGGTTGCCCGGGGTGACGCTCTCGAAGTGCCTGCGCAGCAGCTCGCCGTGCTCGCCGAGCGTCTGGGGTCGCTGCACCGCGGTGCCGATCGTGAAGCCGAGGACGTCCTTGAGCGCGGGGATGTCGCGCTGGATCGGCACCGCCGGGACGTGGACCAGGGTGAAGTCGTCCACGGCGAACGGCGTGGTGTCCGAGGCCGACTCGACGTACACCGACAGGAAGTCGACGTCGTGGCCGAGCGTGTAGGTGCCCTTCAGCTCGGTCCACTGACCGGCCGCGACCTCGCGGGGCGCGGCGATCCGGTCATAGCTCGGTGTGTCCCCGCTGCGCCGTTCGATCGACAGCCCCAGCGAGGTCGCCGCCTCGGGGCGCACCCAGATCGAGGCCGTGTACTTGGCGCCCTTGGCCATCACCGGCAGGACGTCGAGCGCCGGCCCGTCCCAGGAGGCGGAGCGGTCCGACACGGCCAGGCCGTACCCTCCCCGGCGCGCGGCGGAGGCGGTGGCGGCCAGGGTGGCCGAGGCGCGCGCCCGCCACCCCTGGGCGGTGCCGGTCTCGAAGTCGGTGCTCGTCCCGTCCTCTCCGCCGGAGCCGGACTCCTCGGTGATCGTGACGTCGTCCAGGCGGTAGGCGGCGGCCGGGTCGGAGCTCTCGGCGTACAGCTGCAGATCGGTGGAGGCGCCGGTGAAGGTGTACCGCCCCGACAGCTCCACCCATCCGGCGTCCCCGACGGTGGCGGCGGCGACACGCTCGTAGACCGTGTCCCCTCCGTCGGGGGTGCGCTGCACGGTCAGCGCGACCGTGCTCTCCCCCGCCACGGCGCGGGCGAAGGCGGTCACCGTGTAGGTCCGCCCCTCGGCGAAGTGCGGCGCGACGACCGCCCCGTGCCAGTTCTCGCTGCGGCCGGTGACCAGCAGCGACGCCGTCCCGGAGCGCGCGAGTTCGGACGAGGCGGTCACCGAGACCCCGTCGCCGCGGGGTCCCCAGCCTTGCGTGCCGGATTCGAAGTCGTACGTCACCGGTTGCGCGGCGTGCGCCGGTGCCGGGACGGCGACGAGCGTCGCCAGGCACAGCAGGGCGGCGGTCAGCAGGGAGCGGAGGGAGCTCATGGGGGGTGCTCTTCTCTCGGCGGTCTCTCGGCGGGCGGGACTCGGCGGGGTGCGGCGGGCCTGGCTCAGCCCGCGAGGTTCGCGGTGAGCAGCTCGATGAGCGGCTCACGGCGCACGCAGGCCGGCAGGGCGAACGAGTCGGCCAGGGCGACCAGCTCGTCGTCGGACAGGCCCTTGAACAGGGCGGCGTACTCCGGCAGCAGCGCCTGCGCGACGAGGATGTGCCGGATCAGGTCGTCGGTCTGGTAGCGGGCGCCCCACGGGTAGGGGTCCCACTCGGGGAACTCGGTCTCCACCAGCCGGTGCAGCGGCGCCAGGACGTCGGCCGACTCCTCCATCGTGGAGCCCCACCGGTCGGCGCCCAGGCGCGTCTTCTTGGCGATGAAGTCCCCGAAGCGCCGCAGGTACGGCCCGGCGGGGTCCGCGCTCACCAGGCCCTGCAGGCCGACGTCCTTGTAGGTCCACAGCGCCCAGCCGGCCTGGTGCTCGTCGAAGATCTCCAGCTGGTCGGTGAGGATCCGGTAGCGCTGCGCGTCGATCTCGGGGTCGCCGGTGTAGACGGGGCCGAACTCGCCCACCCAGATCGGCGTGCCGGTCTCGCGCTGGAAGGCGGTGCGCCGCTCGAAGGTCCGCACCAGGTGGTCGCGGTCCACCCACTCGCCGCGGGTGTAGCCGGGGTACGGCCCGCCGTGCGCGAAGCCGGCCAGGGCGTAGTCGTGGCAGACGAAGACGGTGTTCTCGTAGACCTCGCGGAAGACCGAGAAGTCGGTGGAGTAGGTGTTGCCGTCCAGGAAGAGCACGTGGCCCGGGTCGACGGCGCGCAGCGCCTTGACCAGCCGGTCGTAGAACGGGCCGACCACCTTGCCGCTGGGGTCGCCCGGCTCGTTGACCGGGTTGTAGCCGGCCACGTAGGGCTGGTCGCGGTAGCGGTCGGCGATCGCCTCCCACATGTGCACCACGCGGTCCTGGAAGTGGCGGTGCCGCCAGAACGCGGCGACGTGGGTGGGGTTGTCGGAGTGCCAGTGCTGGTTCTGCGACCCGGGTACGGCGTGCAGGTCCAGCACGCTGTAGATGCCGCGCTCGGCGAGCAGGCCGATGACGCGGTCGAGGTGGCGGAAGCCGCGCTCGTCGATCTCGAACGGCCGGTCGTCGGACTCGAGATGCCGGTAGTTGAACGGGATGCGCACGCAGTTCATCCCGGCGGCGGCGAGCAGGTCGGCGTCCTCGGGGCCGAAGAAGGAGGTCAGCAGCCGGTCGAAGAACAGCTCCGCCCGGTCCTCCCCGATCGCCTCACGCACCGCGTCCCGCATCCCGGCCTCGTTGGCCGGGTAGCCGGTAATGAAGTTCTCCATGTTGAGCCAGCCCCCGAGGCCGACTCCACGCAGCCTCACCGGAGTGCCTGCCGAGTCGACGAGTTGGGATCCGGAGACACGCAGAGTCATCAAATCTCCCTTATCACGGAGAGTAGAGATCTTGTGAAAGTTTCATTGAACTTCCGAATGTTTCGCTCTCGGGCGAGGATAGATAATTGCCCGTTATGCGTCAATACGGCCGTGGAAGCGCTCCCAGTGACCGGTGACACAGCGGGGGGAAATCCCGAAACTTTTCGGGTACACTCCGTGCCATGCCAACGAAGAAGCGGGTGACGATCGCGCTGATCGCCGAGGAGGCCGGAGTCTCCGTCCCCACGGTGTCCAAGGTCATCAACGGCCGTCCGGAGGTCGCACCGGAGACCCGTCAGCGGGTGGAGCGCCTGCTCCACCTGCACGGTTACCAGCGCCGGGTCGGCCAGGCCGACGGGCCCGCGGGCCTGGTCGACCTGGTCTTCTCCGAGATCGAGAGCCCCTGGGCCATGGAGATCGTGCGCGGCGCCGAGACCGCCGCGCGCGAGGCCGGGGCCAGCGTCGTGATCTCCGTACTGCACACCCACGCCGGGCCCGGACGCGACTGGCTGGAGCGCATCGCGGCCCGGCGCACCGACGGGGTGGTCATCGTGGCCTCCCGGCTCTCGGCCGGCCTGCAGCGCCAGCTCAGCGCCCGGTCGATGCCGTTCGTGGTCGTCGACCCCGAGGGCGAGCCCCCGCCCAACGTCGCCTCGGTGGGCGCCACCAACTGGAACGGCGGACTGGCCGCCACCCGGCACCTGCTGGAGCTGGGGCACCGCCGGATCGGGATCATCGGCGGCCCGGCCGACATGCTGTGCAGCCGGGCCAGGATCGACGGCTACCGGGCCGCGCTGGAGACCGCCGGCGTCGCCGTGGCCCCGGAGCTGATCCGCGGCGGCGACTTCCTGGTGGACTCCGGCCGCGAGCAGGGCCGCGAGCTGCTCGCCCTGGACGACCCGCCCACCGCGATCTTCGCCGGCAGCGACCTGCAGGCGTTCGGCGTGCTGGAGGCCGCCCGGCAGCGGGGGCTGCGCGTCCCGGAGGACCTCAGCGTGGTCGGCTTCGACGACCTGCCCCTGGCCCAGTCGGCCTGGCCCTCCCTGACGACCGTCCGCCAGCCGCTCCAGGAGATGGCCGCCCTGGCCACCCGCATGGTGGTGGCCTCCGGGCCGGGCGCCCCGGAGGCCAAGCGCGTGGAGCTGGCCACCGAGCTCGTCGTCCGGGAGAGCACGGCCCCGCCCCGCCGCTGAAGGAGCCGCTGAGGAGGCCGGCGAAGGGGCCGCTGAGGAGGCCGCTGAGGAGGCCGCTGAGGGGGCCCGCGAAGGGGCGCGCCCCACCGGTGCCGGCCGCCCGGCCCGCGGTGAGGCGCGCCGCCCGCTCATCCCTCAGCCCTTCGTCGCCCCGGCCGTGAGGCCGCTGATGAGCTGGCGCTCGGCGACGGCGTAGAACCCCAGCGCCGGCAGCATCGCCACGATGACGTAGGCGAGCACCTTGGCCGTGTCGGTGGAGTACTGGCCGCTGAACTGCTGGACGCCCACCGGGATCGTCCACCACTCGGGGGTGTTGAAGACGACCAGCGGCAGGAAGAAGTTGTTCCAGCTGTTGACCACCGCGAGCACCGAGACCGTGGCGATGGCCGGACGGGCCATCGGCAGCAGGATCCGCCAGAAGAACCCGAACGCGCTGCAGCCGTCGAGCGTCGCCGCCTCCTCCACCTCTCCCGGGATCGTCCGGAAGAACCCCCGCAGGATGATGATCGTCACCGGCAGGGCGAAGGCGGCCTGGGGCAGGATCACCCCGAGCGGGTTGTCCAGCAGGCCCAGGCTGCGCAGCAGCACGAACAGCGGGAGGATCGCCACCGCGAACGGGAACATCAGCCCCATCGTGAACAGGGTGAACAGCAGCTCCCGTCCCCGGAAGGCGAACCGGGCGAAGACGAACCCGGCCAGGGCCGCCGTGGCCACCACGATGAGGGCCGTGGCGGCCGCGATGAACGTGCTGTTGCCGACCTGGCGCCAGAAGTCCGGCGAGGTCAGGACGTCGGTGTAGTTCGACACCACCCACGGCGACGGCAGGCCGAACGGGTTGGTCGACAGCTGCTGGTTGCTCTTGAAGCCGCCGAGCACGCCGTAGGCGATCGGGACGACGATCAGCGCCCCGATCGCGATGACGATCGCGTGCAGTCCCAGGTGCCGGAGCCTGCGCTGCTTCCTCACCCGCTCGCGGGTGCTGGTGTGGCTCATCGCTGGTCTCGCATTCCGGTGATCGCCCCTTCGGTGTCGCGGCGCAGGACGAACCTCTGGTAGCCGAGCGCGAAGACCAGGCTGATCAGGAACATCACGACGCTGATGGCGCTGGCGTAGCCGACCTGGTAGCGCCCGAAACCGAAGGTGAACATGGTGATGGCCATCGTCTCGGACGAGTGGATGGGCCCACCCTCGGTGAGCACCCAGACCAGGTCGAACAGCTGGATGGCTCCGATGATGGACAGGAAGGCGCTGATGCGGATGGTCGGGCCCAGCAGCGGCAGCGTCACGTGGCGGAACACCTTCCAGCCGCTCGCCCCGTCCAGCTGGGCGGCCTCGATCAGCTCGTTGGGGATGCCCTGCCGCCCGGCCAAGTACAGGATCATGTGGAAGCCGAAGTACTTCCAGGTCATGACGATGAACACCGAGTACATGACGCTCGAGGGATCCGACAGCCAGGTCGAGCTCAGCTCCTCCAGCCCGATCATGCTCAGCATCTCGTTGGCGAGGCCGCGCTCGGGCGAGAAGAACATCGTGAACAGCACCGCGGTGATGACCTCGGACAGCACGTACGGCGCGAAGAACAGCAACCGGTAGAAGGCCCGGCCCCGCATGGGCTGGTTGAGCAGCAGCGCCAGCCCCAGGGCGAGCGGCAGCTGGACCACCAGCGAGAGCACGATCAGCAGCAGCCCGCGCCACAGGTCCCCGAGGAACACCGGGTCCTGGAACATCCGGGTGAAGTTGTCCAGGCCGATGAAGTTCGTCGGCAGCCCGCCGAACCCGTTCCACTTGAACACGCTGGCGTACGCGGCGAGCACGATCGGCACCAGCACCAGCAGGACGAACAGCACCAGCGCCGGGAGCAGGAACAGGGTGATCGTCATCAGTGTGCGGCGCCGGCTCCTGCGGCGGCCGGCCGGGCCGCCGCCGGACGCGGGCCGCGCCCGGCGGGGTCCCGGCTGCGCCGGACGCTTGTCCGCCGCCAGGGTCTCCGGTTTCATCGGTTCTCCCCGATCGGGGGGCCGGGCGGGCGCCCGGCCCCTTCCTTCGTCTTCACTCGGTCGTCACTCCGACTTCGCCGCCGTCGTGATGTCGGCGACGACCTGCTCGGGGGTCTTCGACCCGGCGATGAGCTCGGCCACGCTGTCGTTCACCTGCTGGCCGACGGCCGGCGGGTAGGCCTGGTCGAGGTAGAGCTGGTAGCCGGTGGCCTTGTTGAGGCTCTCCGTCACGAGCTTGGCGTGCCGGTCCGTGACCGCGTCCTCGGTGCCCTTGACCGCGGGGAAGATGGCGCCCGTCTTGACGCCCTTGCGGTGGTTGTCGGGCTCGGAGATGAACTTGAGGAAGTCGATCGCCTCCGGGGGCGCGTCGGCACCGACGGCGACACCGCCGCCGCCGCCGAAGGCCTCCGTCGCCGAGCCCTTGCCGCCCTCGACCGCCGGGAACGGGAAGAAGCCGAGGTCCTCGCCGAGGTCCTTGGAGGTGTCCCGCTGGACGCTGGGCGCCCACTGGCCCATCAGCTCCATCGCGGCCTTGCCGTTGCCGATCGTGGCGGCCTGGCCGTCCGGCTTGTCGTAGTCGGCGCCCAGGAAGCCCGGCTGGAACGGCTCGAGGGCGGTCAGCTCCTTGAGCTTCTGCCCGGCCGTCACGAAGTCGGGGTTCTCGAACGACTTGGTCTCGGCCGCCTGCTTGAGCGCGTCCAGGCCCGCCACGCGCATGGCCAGGTAGGCCCAGTAGTAGTGGCCGGGCCACTTGGCCTTGCCCGCCAGGGCGATCGGGGCGATCCCGGCCGCCTTGAGCTTCTTGACGGCGTCGAGGAACTCGGTCCACGTCGCCGGCGGCGCGTCGATGCCGGCCTTGGCGAAGAGCTTCTTGTTGTACCAGAAGCCGACCATGCCGAGGTCGTGCGGGACGCCGTACGTCTTGCCGTCGATCTGGTAGGCCGACAGGGCGACCGGGGAGAGCGTGTCGGACCAGGAAGAGATGTCGGAGGTGATGTCCTTGACCAGCCCCGCCTCGACCTGCTGGGCCAGCACGCCGCCGCCCCAGGTGTGGAACAGGTGCGGGGCCTTGCCCGACTGGGTGACCGTCGTGAGCTTCGACTTGAAGTTCTCGACGTTCATCGCGTTCACCTTGATGGTGACGTTGGGGTGCTTGGCCTGGTAGTCCTTGACCAGCCCGTTCCAGACGCCCAGCATGGGATCGATGTTGTGGATGGTCCACCATTCGACGGTGACCTTGCCCCCGGAGGAGGCGCCCCCGCCCGATCCCGCGTTGTTGCTCTCCTGGCCGCCGCCGCCGCACCCCGCAAGGAGTAGCGCGGCCGCCGCCATCGTCACCACACTTCGCCGATTGAACGACTTCACAGTGGTCTTCCTTCCTCTGCCGTCGCTACCGCAGATGTGATCCGCTGCCCGCGGATTGATCTCTGAAAGTTTCATCGCGTTGCCGATAGTTTCTAGAGATGGCGCTGAGGTTACATTGGCTTTTCCGTGGTATCAACGGCCGTCTTCACACCGTTATCTAGAGGTTGGCGAGAGAGATCCGTTGACGCGGCCCGCGAAAGCGCTTACGGTACGGGACGCGAAAAATCTCGGAAATCTTAAGAAACTTTCGGACAGCAGGTGCCCGCATGCCGCGAACTCGCATGACGTGCCTGGTCGAGGGCCTGGCCGGGAGCCCTCCCCCGGCGGCGCGGATCCGGCCGGGCCCTCGCCCCCGGGTACGGAAAGCGCGTTCCCGCGCGCTGCGGACGCGCCGGTGAAACGGTGACCCCCGTCTTCCGGGCGGGGCGCGCCCGGCCGCCGGTGCCGCGCCCGATCCGGGTCGCCGTCGTCGGCACCGGCCCGGCCGCCCGCCTCGGCCACCTGGCGGCGCTGCGCGCCGAATCCCACCGGGTCAGGCTGATCGCGGCCGTGGACCCCGAGCCCGGCCGGGCGGAGGCGTTCTGCGCCGAGCACGGCGTCCCCGCCGCGCACACCTCGCTCACCGGGATGCTCGCCGCCGAACGCCCCGACCTCGTGCACCTCTGCACGCCTGCGGACCTGCACGCCGCGCAGACCGCCGAGTGCCTGCGGGCCGGGGCGTGGGTCTGGTGCGAAGGGCCCGCCGGCCTCTCCCTGGCCGAGTACGACCTGGTCACCATGGCCGAGCGGGAGAACCCCGGCGTCTACGCCTCGGCCGTCGCCGCGCACCGGTTCGGCTCCGGAGCCCGCCGCCTGCGGCGGGCCGCCCCGGAGCTGGGCCGTCCGCTGCTGGTCCAGTGCGTCACCGTCCGGCACCGCGGCGACCGCTCCGGCGCGTCCCGGCGGGGGCGCCGGGAGCCCGGGGGCGGCGGGCCCTCCCTCGGCGAGATGGACCTGATGCTCTCGGTCCTCGGCAGGTGGACGGAGGTCCGCGCGATGGCGGGCACCCCCGGGCGGGCCGGGGCGGAGGACGTCCTCCTCGCCCTGGTCCGGTTCGAGAGCGGCGCCGTGGCCACGGTGGCCGACAGCCCGGCCTCCCCGTGCGAGGAGAGCCGCCTGCGCTTCGACTTCACCGGCGGCACGGTCGAGCTGCGCCATCCGTACGGCCGCCGCGACCCCGGCCGCGGCTCCGCCTTCGGGCTCTGGGCGCCCGGGGAGGGCGCGGAGGGCCCTCGTGCCGTGCAGCTCGCCGCCCTGCTGGACGCCATGGAGCGCGGCGAGCGCCCCGAGGTCAGCGGCGCCGAGGGGCGCGGCGCGCTGGAGCTGGCCACCGGCGTCCACGCCTCGGCCTTCACCGGCAGGTCCGTCCTGCGGGCCGAGCTCGTCCCCGGCCACCCCTTCTACCGCCTCCACCGCGGAGAACCGTGACCTCCGGCCGGGGCGGGGCGAACTCCGGGCGCGTCCGGCCGGACTCCCACGTTTCCACCGCCATAAAACGGACATGAGCCACCTTAATGGCCATCAATTCTCGGGGGTGCCCATGAGCTCGAAATCACGGCAGACGAAGGCCCAGCACGAGCAGCGGAAGGCCTCGGCCGCCCGGCGGCAGCAGGCCGGCCCCGTCTCCGCCGGGGGAACGCCCTCCCGCGCGGGCAAGGCGAGCGGGACGCACGGCGCCGACCACCCCGGGGGCAGCACCCAGGCGCAGCGCATGGCCAAGCAGTCCCTCCCGCTCCGCCGGGGTCAGCGTTCCGGATCGGGCCGCCCGTCGTCCTGACGGCGGCGGTCAGCCGTCGAGCAGCGTTCCGGATCGGGCCGCCCGTCATCCTGACGGCGGTCAGCCGTCGAGCAGTCTGAGCGCCTCCTCGTCGGTCATGCCGGCCAGCTCGGCGATCAGCAGTTCCTCCACCTCGGCGGCCAGCCCGGCGATCGTGGCGCGGTCGAAGACGGTGCGGACGGGGACCTCCACCCCGGTCGCGCGGCGGATCCGCGCGGCCACCCGCGTGGCCAGCAGGGAGTGCCCGCCCAGCGCGAAGAAGTCGTCGAACACGCCGGGGCCGGTGACCCCGAGCAGTTCCTCCCAGATCCCGGCCACCAGCCGCTCCGCGTCGGTGCGGGGCGGGACCCGCCCGGCGGCCGGGACGAGGTCCGGTTCGGGCAGGGCCGCGCGGTCGACCTTGCCGCTCGAGGTCAGGGGCAGCGCCTCCAGCCGCACCCAGGCGGCCGGGACGAGCTGCCGGGGCAGCACGCCCTCCAGCCGGGCGCGCAGCTCGGCCGGATCGGCCGTGCCGGTGAAGTAGGCGATCAGCTCCTCGCCCCGGACGGTGACGAACGCCTGCCCCACCTCCGGATGGTCGAGCAGCCTGCTCTCGACCTCTCCGGGCTCGATCCGGAAGCCCCGCACCTTGAGCTGGCCGTCCAGCCGCCCCAGGAACTCCAGCCGCCCGTCGAGGCGGCGGCGGGCCCGGTCGCCGGTCCGGTAGCGGCGCGAGCCCGGCGGGCCGTACGGGTCCGGGACGAACGCCGCCGCGGTCAGCGACGGCCTGCCGAGGTAACCGCGCGCCACCCCCGCCCCGCCGATGACGAGCTCGCCCGTCGCGCCCGCCGGGAGCGGCCGGCCCCGCTCGTCCAGCACGTGGACCGAGGTCTCGCCGATCGGCCATCCGATCGGCGGACGGCCCGAGGCCGCGTCGGCGCCCAGGTCGGCGGCGGTGGCGATGACCGCGGCCTCGGTCGGCCCGTAGGTGTTGACCAGCCGGACCCGGTCGGCGAACCGGGTCCGCCAGCGTTCGACCGCCGCGGCGGCGACCTGCTCGCCGCCCAGGATCACCAGGCGCAGCCCGGGCGGCCAGGCCACCTCCTCCTGCTCCTCCACCAGCGCGTGCCAGTAGGCGGTCGGCAGGTCCAGCACGGTGACCCGCCGGCCCGCGGGACCGGCCAGCACCTCCGGCAGGCTCGTCGCCCCGTCGGGGAGCAGCACCAGCGCGGCGCCCGACGCCAGCGTGGGGAAGACCTCCTCGACGTGCGCGTCGAAGCCGAGCGAGGCGAACTGGACCACGTGGTCGCCGGGGGCCAGGCCGTAGGCGGAGCGCATCCACCGCACCCGCGCGGTGACGGCCCCGTGCTCCACCACCACGCCCTTGGGGCGCCCGGTGGAGCCCGAGGTGGTGATCACGTAGGCGGCGTCGGCCGGCCGGACCGCCGCGGGTCCCGCGCCCGCCGCGGGCTCCGTCCCCGTCCCCGGGGCCGCAGCGGATCCCGTGCCCGCCTCCGGGGCCGCCGCCGCACGGGCGCGGCCGGGCCGCGGGCCTGCGAGCGCCGGGCCGGACGGGTCGACGGCGAGGCGGCCGGGGGGGAGACTCCGCCGGGTGACCACATGGACGACCGAGGCGTCCGCCAGGGAGAAGGCGAGCCGTTCGTCGGGGTCGTCCGGATCGAGCGGCAGATAGGCGGCGCCGGCCCGCCACACCGCGAGCAGCGCGACGATCGCCTCGACCGAGCGCGGCAGGCAGACGCCGACGATGTCGCCGGGACGCACCCCGCTCTCCCCGAGCACGCCGGCCAGCGCGTCCGCGCGCGCCATCAGCTCCCCGTAGGAGACCTCCGTCCCGCCGCAGACCACGGCCACCGCACCGGGCGACCGCCGCGCGACCTCGGCGATCAGCTCGGGGACCGTCCCCGCCGTCCCGGCGCCCGCTCCGACGGCTCCGACGGCTCCGACGGCTCCGACGGCTCCGACGGCTCCGACGGCTCCGACGGCTCCGACGGCTCCGACGGCCGGAGGACGGCCGTCACCCCCCGGTGGTTCCGTTCCTCCGGGCACGGCGTGGGCGCGGATCTCCGCCTCGTCCTCGTCCGTCCAGATCCGCAGCTCCGAGATCGCGGTGTCCGGCCCGGCCGCGACGGACTCCAGCAGCCGGGCGAACCGCCCGGCCAGCCGGCGCCCCGCCTCCGGGCCGAACAGCCCCGTATCGAGGCAGAGCGAGACGCCCAGCCCGTCGGCGTCCGACCAGGCCTCGACCATCAGGTCGGTCTTGGCCTGCCGGAACCCCGATTCGATCCCGGTCACCTCCAGGTCCCCGAACGGCCGCCGGGGGCCGCCGTCCTGGGTGTGCAGGATCAGCATCGACGGCAGCAGCGACTCGGCCCGCTCGCCGAGCCGTTCGAACGGCACGGCCGAACCCGCCATCGCGCCCAGGACCTCGCCCCGCATGCGAGTGATCAGTTCGGTGAAGGGCGGGTCTCCGCTCAGGTCTCCGCGGAGGACCACCGTCTGGGAGACGTACCCGACCATCCCCTCCAGTTCGACCCGGTCCCGGCCCGAGAAGACGCTGCCGACCAGGATGTCGCTCTGACCGGTATGCCGGGAGAGCAGCACCTGGTAGGCCGCCATGAGCACGGTGAACAGGGTGGTGCGCCGCTCCCCGGCCAGCCGCTCCAGCCGCCGGGCCGTCGCCGGCGGCAGGTGCGCCCGGTGGAAGTCCCCCTCCCCGCTCGCCGTGCCCTCGCGGAAGGGCAGCTCCGGCGGCGGCGGGTCGGCCAGCTTCTCCCGCCAGTACGGCACCGCGCGCCCGGCCCGGCTCCGCTGCCAGAGGGCGTGGTGGACGGCCTGGACGGGCAGCGGGGCGAGCTCCGCCACCGCGCCGGAGACGCGGGCCGTGTAGCAGGCGGCCAGGTCGTCCAGGATCACGTTGAGCGACCACCCGTCGGCGACGATGTGGTGCATCGTGACGCAGAGCACGTGCTCGTCGTCGCCGAGGCGGATCACCGCGATCCGCAGGGGCGGTCCCTGCGCCAGGTCGAACGGGGCGTTGGCCCGCTCGGCCGTCATCCGCTCCGCCTCCGGGCGGTCCCGCGCGACCGGCCAGTCGACGGCGGCGGGCGCCGGGGGCTCGACCACCGCCCAGGGCACCCCCTCCTCCTCGGTGAAGCGGGTGCGCAGGCTCTCGTGGCGGGCCAGGACGTCGTCGAACGCCCCGGCGAGCGCGGCCCGGTCGAGCGGTCCGCGCAGCGCGCGCACGAGATAGAGGTTGTAGGCGGCGTTCCCCGGGTCGAGGCGCTGCAGGAGCCAGAGCCGCTCCTGGGCCGGGGACAGGGGCGCCCTCATGCGCCCGGCGCCAGTTCGTCGAAGAGGGCGGCCAGTTCCTCGGCGCTGAGCCCGTCGAGCTGCTCGCGCAGCGCCGCCATGTCCATCAGGTCCGGCCCGTCGTCCATGCCGTCGCCCGCGCGGTCGAGCTCCCGGGCGAGCCCGGCCACCGTGGGGTTCTCGAACAGCGCCACGATCGGCACCGCGACCCCGAACATCGTCCGCACCCTGGCGATGATCTGGGCGGCCGTGAGCGAGTGCCCGCCGAGCTCGAAGAAGTCGTCGTCGACCCCGACCGGTTCGGCCAGGCCGAGGACGTCGGTCCACATCGCGGCCAGCTCCTTCTCCTCCGGGGTGGACGGGGCCCGGTAGGGGGTCCCGGCGACCCGCGTCCAGTCGGGGTGCGGCAGCGCCGCGCGGTCCAGCTTGCCGTTGGGCGTGAGCGGCAGCCGGTCGAGGACCACCAGGTGGGCGGGGACCATGTACTCGGGCAGACCCGCCCGCAGCCGGGCGCGCAGCACCGGCCAGAGCCCGCCCGCGCCCTCCGGACCACCGGGGTCACCGGGGTCACCGGGGTCGCCCGGACCGCTGGGACCGCCGGCCGGGACGACGTAGGCGACCAGCCGGGGCAGCCCGTCCGGCCCCTCGCGCACGGCGACGGCGGCCTGCCGCACCTCCCCGGCCGCGCGCAGGGCGGTCTCGATCTCGCCGAGCTCGATCCGGAAGCCGCGGATCTTGACCTGCTGGTCGGCCCGGCCCAGGTACTCCAGGCGTCCCGCCGCGCCGATCCGGGCCAGGTCGCCGGTGGCGTACATGCGCGCGCCCGGCCGGCCGGAGAAGGGATCGGGCAGGAAGCGGGCCGCGGTCAGGGCGGGCAGGCCGTGGTAGCCGCGCGCCACCCCGGCGCCGCCGATGTGCAGCTCCCCCGTCTCCCCCTCCGCCACCGGGTCTCCCCCGGCGTCCAGCAGGTACAGGGCGGTGTCGGCGATCGGCCCGCCCAGGTCCACCGGGGCCGGAGAGGGCGGGACGGGACCGGCCGTGGACCACACGGTCGTCTCCGTCGGGCCGTACACGTTCCACAGCCGGGCGCCGCCGGAGCCGAGCGCGTCGGCGAGGTCGCGCGGGAGCGCCTCGCCCCCGCACAATCGCGTCCGGACCGTCTCGGGCACCCCGCCGGCCTCCAGCAGGATGCGCCAGGTCGCCGGGGTGGCCTGCATGACCGTGATCCGCTCCTCGGCCGCCAGCGCGCGCAGCGCCGGGCCGTCGGCCGCCCGGTCGGCGGGGGCCACCACGAGCCGGGCGCCGCAGGTCAGCGGGAGCAGCAGTTCCAGCACCGAGATGTCGAACGACAGCGTGGTGACGGCCAGCCAGCGGTCGGCGGGGGTGAGCTCCAGCAGGGAGGCGAACGACCCGATCAGGTTGGCCACCGCGCCGTGCGGGACCGCCACGCCCTTGGGCCGCCCGGTCGACCCCGAGGTGTAGATCAGGTAGGCCAGGTCGCCCGTCGGGCCGTCCGGGGCGGGCGGGCCGCCCGGGGCGGGCCGCGCACCGGGGAGCGTGCCGTCCGGGGCGAGCACCAGCGTGCGGGGCGTCCCGCCGGGCAGCCGCGCCTCCACGCCGTCCTGGGTCAGTACCAGGCCGGCCCCCGCGTCCTCGCGCATCAGCCGGAGCCGGTCGGCGGGGAAGGCGGGGTCGAGCGGGACGTACGCGCCGCCGGCGGCCCAGACGGCCAGCACCGCGACCACCATCCCCACGGTGCGCTCCATGCAGATCCCGACCGGGACCTCCGGGCCCACGCCCCGCTCGCGCAGGACCGCCGCCAGGGCGTCGACCCGCTCGTGCAGCTCGCGGTGGGTCAGCTCGCCGCCGGGCCCGCTCACCGCCACCTCGTCGGGGGTCAGGTCCCGGCGGCGCCGGGTCAGCTCCAGCGTCGTCGGCGTCCTCGGCGTCGTCAGCACCGTTCGTCTCCCTTCCTTCTCGGATCCGGGGTCGGATCTCCGGTCCGTGCCGGATCAATCAGATCTAGCGATTCCACTGCCGGGTTCACCCGGCAGTGGAATCGCTTCCCTGTTACAGTTCTTCTGCTTGAAACGGGCAGGGCTTGTCCGTCGCCTACCTCGGCAGAGGAAAGCGAGAAGCCGCTCCCTTCAGGGAGCGGAGGAGTCACGTCAGCCGCCTCCCAGCTCGGACAGGCGGAGGTCCGGGCCGGTCCCGGCGCGCTCCAGCAGGCCGGTGAAGACGCGGGCGAACCGCCGCGCGGTCTCCGCCGTGAACAGGTCGCAGCCGTAGTCCAGGACCCCGCCCAGCCCCTCGCCCGCGCGCCAGAGGTCCACCGAGACCTCCGCCTTGGTACGGCCCGCGGGCGGGACCGGGTAGACCTCGACCTCCAGGTCCCCCATCGAGGTGCGCAGCAGGTCGCCCTTGGGCATGTTGTGCAGGTTGAACATGGCCTGCAGCAGCGGCGGGCGGCTCAGGTCGCGTGGCAGGCGCAGCCCCCCGAGGATCTGCTCGAAGGGCGCGTCCGCGTGCTGGAGCCCGCGCAGCAGGGTGACGCGGGTGCGCCCGAGCAGCTCCCGGAAGGCGGGGTCGCCGGACAGGTCGGCGCGGAGCACGAGCGTCGTGGAGAAGTACCCGATCAGCGGGGCCAGCTCGGTCCGGCCGCGCCCCGCGACCGGCACCCCGACGCAGAGGTCGTCCTGGCCGGCCAGCAGCCCGAGCGCGGCCTGGTAGGCCGCGACCAGGGCCATGAACAGCGTGCAGCGCTCCCGGCGGGCGACCTCCTCCAGCCGGGCGACCGTCTCACCGGACACCGTCAGGGGCTCCTGTCCGCCGCGTCCCGTCCATCTGGCCGGGCGGGGCAGGTCGGCCGGGAGGTCCAGGACGGGCACCCCGGCCAGGGTGCGGGTCCAGTACTCCAGCCGGGCCGTGCGGTCGTGCCGCCTGTCCTCGACGGCGAAGTCGGTGTACTGCATCGGCAGCTCCTCCAGCGCGGGTTCGCGCCTCTCGCGGAGGGCCGCGTAGCACTCGGCCAGCTCCCGCATGAGGACGTCCAGCGACCAGCCGTCGACCACGATGTGGTGCAGGACCAGGCAGAGCAGCGAGGTCCCGTCGTCCAGCCGCATCAGCGCCGCCCGCAGCGGCGGGTCCGACTCCAGGTCGAACGGCCGGTTGACGAGCTCCACCACGGCCGGCGCCGGGTCCCCGGCGACCTCGGCGGCCTCCAGCGGGACCGGCCCGGCGGGCATGACGACCTGCACCGGGCGGTCGCCGTCCAGCCGGAAGCGGGCGCGCAGCACGTGGTGCCGCCCGGCGACGCGGGTGAGGGCCGCGGCGAGGGCCCCGGCGTCGACCGGGCCGCGCAGCCGTACGCACCAGGGGGTGTTGTAGACGGTGTCGGCCGGGTCGAAGCGGTTGAGGAACCAGAGCCGTTCCTGGCCGAAGGAGAGCGGCCAGGAACGGCCCGCCTCCGTGCCCCCGGGGACCCCCGGGACCGCTGCGCCCCCTGCGCCTCCGCCCGCCGGGGCCGGGGCCTTCCGGCCGGAGGCCGCCCCGGCCAGCGTGAGCGCGCGCAGGGCCTCGCGGCGCTCGGGCGGGAGCGCGGCCAGCCGGGCGAGCAGCGCCGCCCGCCGTTCCTCTCCGGTCACGGCGCGGCCTCCCGCACGGGCCTCCCCGGTCACGGCGTGACCTCCCGCATGATCCTCTCCGGTCACGGCGTGACCTCCCGCACGGGCCGGTCCACCGGCGTGACGCCGCACAGTTCGGCGATCCCGTCGAGCGGCACGTCCCCGGCGACGCTCCGGACCAGCAGGGTCTCCACCGCGTGCAGGAGCTCGTACGCCGTGGCGCGGGACAGCCGGGCGGTGTCGACCAGCAGGTCGAGCCGGCAGGTGTGCGCGGCCGGACCGGCGGCGAAGAAGGCGGTGGCGTCCACCATCGGCCACGCGCCGACGGGGAAGGTCCGGGTCCGCCCGGTCAGCTCGGCCGGGTCGCCGGGCGGCAGGCCGGGCCAGTCGCCGGTGGGCCGGGTGTCGTTGAAGTAGGCCGACAGGTCGACGGCGCCGCCGCGCGCGCGGCCGACCTCCTCGCGCAGGGCCGTCATCGCCGCCGGGTCGTAGTGCGCGTACCGGTAGGCGGTCAGCGCCTGCCGGTGCCCGGCGCGCGCGGCGTCGGCGAACGTCCCGGCGGACAGGTCCAGCGTGAAGAGCCCGTCCTGTACGGCGGTGCCGACCATGCCCGCGGTCCGCGGGTCGTGCCGGTTGGCCACGATGAGCTGCATCGCCACCCGGCGGTGCCCGGTCAGCGCCGCCAGGACCGCGGCGCATGCCGAGGTCAGCACGCTGGAGGTGCTCACCGCCCAGCGCGCCGCGAGCGTCCGGGCGGCCGAGCCCGCGGCGGCCGACTCCATCCCGACCTTGACGAACCTCGGCTCCTCCGGGCTGCGCCCGGGGAAGTCGAAGAGGGTCATCGGGGCCCGCTCCAGCTCGGCGCGCCAGTGCCGCAGCGCCCGCTCGCCCCGGGCCGCGCCGCCGCCCTGCTCCAGGGCGGCCTGGTCCAGCGGCTGCCAGGCCGGGGCGGGCAGCTCCTCCCCGGCGAGCAGCGCCCGCCACTCGGTGGCGAGGATCTCCAGCGCCCACGCGTCCACCGCCAGGTGCGACAGGGCGAAGGCCACCGCCCGGGGCCGTCCTTCCGCGGTGACGACGGCGCACCGGATCGGCGGCTCGGCCGCGTGGTCGAAGGCCCTGGCCGCCAGTCCGGCGGCGGCCTCCCGCGCGGCGGCGAGCGGCTTGGCCTCCCCGGCGTCGAGCACCCCGACCGTCAGCACGCCTTCGCGCATCACCTGCTGGACCGGCCCTTCCGGCGTCTCCGTCCAGGTCGTGCGGAGGCTCTCGTGCCGCTCGACCAGCGCGCGCAGGGCGCCCAGGACGGTGTCCAGGTCGCGCCTGCCGTAGACGGGCAGGCTCCAGGGCAGGTTGTAGTACGGGTCGTCCTCGTCCAGCCAGCGGATCAGCCGCCAGAAGGCCCGCTGGCCCCAGGCGAGCGGGGCCCGCCCGCCGCGCGCCCCGGCGAACTCCAGCGGCACCGCCCGCTCCGGTACGGCCCCGGCCGTCATCGGGACCTGGCGATCTCGTCGGCTACCCCGCTCACGGTGGGGTCGTCGATGAACACCTCGAAGGAGAGCTCGACGCCCATCCGGTCGCGCACGAGGGCGATGATCCGGGTGATCGTCAGCGAGTGCCCGCCGAGGTCGAACAGGTCGTCGTCCGGCCGGACCTCGTCCACCTCCAGCGCCTCGCACCAGATCGCGGCGACCTGCTCGACCAGCGCGTCCTCCGTCCCGGCCGCGCCGCTCCCCCCGGACCCTCCGGCGGGCACCGGGCCCGCGGCGGGACCGGCGTGCCCCGGACCGGCGCCCTCCCGGTCGGCGGCCGGACCGGCGGTCTCCCGAGCGGCCCCGCCGGCGGCGGCTCCCGGCTCACCGCCCTGCCGCGCGGCGCGTTCCGGCCCGGCGGCGCGCGGCGGGAGCGGCAGCTCCGCGATCGGGGCCTCCGGCCGGGCGGCGACGCCGCGCAGCAGGGCCCGCAGGTGCTCCGCGACGGCCTCGCAGCCGGCGCGGCCGAGGACCGCGGGGTTGAACAGCAGCACCCCCGAGAGCCCGGAGGGCGCGTCCACGACCTGCAGGTGCAGCGTGTTGCGGACCGCGCCGTTGAACATCGCCCAGTCGACGGAGGCGTCGAGCCCGGTGAAGACGGGGTCGGCGCCCGGCCGCGCCCGGTAGCTCACCGAGACCGGGGTGAGGGCGCTGCGCGGGCCGATCCCGCCCAGCGCCCGGGCCAGCGGGACCTCCCGGTGCCGGTAGACCGCGCGCAGCTCCTCCCGCAGGGAGCGGGCGAACCCGGCGAACGTCCCGTCGGGCACCGAGGCCACCGGGAGCTCGTTGACGAAGAGCCCGACGTGGTCGCGGGTCTGCTCGGTCCGGGTGGACAGGTCCGCCGCCACCGTCACCCGCTCGTTGCCGTAGGCGTGCAGCAGCACGTGCAGGGCGGCCAGCAGGAGCTCGAACCGGGTGACGCCCAGCGGCCCGGCCGCCCGGGCCACCTCGTCGCCGAGGGCCAGCTCCACCGCCTCCCCGGGGGCCGCGCGCAGCGAGGAGCCGGTGGCCCCGGGGAGCGCGACCTCCCGGTCGTCGTGCCACCGGGACCGCCAGAACTCCGCCGCCGCGTCCAGCCCGGCGTCCACCCGCTCCTGCTCGGCGCGGGCCGCCTCGCCGTACGAGAGCGGCAGCGGGGGCGGCTCCTCCCCGTTGTAGGCGGCGGCCAGGTCGCGCAGGAGCACGTCCTTGGACATGCCGTCGAAGACGGCGTGGTGGGCCACGACCAGCAGCAGGTGGCTCAGCGGCCCCAGCCGGAACAGGGTGAACCGCGAGACCGGCCCGGTCCCCAGGTCGAGGGGGGCCGCGGCGACCCGGGCGGCGAGCCACTCCGGCGAGCCGGGCTCGCCCGCCGGGTCCGCGGCGCTTCCGGCGCCCGCGGGGGGCTCCTGCGCGCCGGGGGCGTCGCCGGAGACGTCCTCGAAGAGGATCGGCGGCGGGGCCTCGCCGGGCGCCGCCCAGACCTGCCCGTCCCGCTCGGCCAGCACGGAGGCGAGGACGGGGTGGCGCCGGACCACCGCCGCGCAGGCGTCGAGCATCGCGTCCGCGTCCAGCGGGCCGTCGAAGCGGACCGCCAGCGGCATGCGGTAGACCGCGCCGCCCGCGCCCGCCCGCTCGGTGACCCACATTCCGTGCTGGGCGAGGGACGCCCGGTGCGACTCGTCTACCAGCGGTACCGACATCTCACGTGCCTTCCGTACGACCCGTCGCGGCGGCGCCGAAGAGCCCCCGCAACTCCCTTTTGATGACTTTTCCTGACTGGTTCTTGGGCAGGACGTCCACGACGAGCACCCGTTCGGGTAGTTCGTGGCCGGCCAGCCGCTCCATCAGGAAGGCGCGCAGGTCCGTGACGGACACCTCCCCGCCGGAGCGGGGCACGACGGCCGCGGCGATCGCGGTGCCCAGCACCGGGTGCGGGACGCCGACCACCGCGGCCTCCGCGATCTGCGGATGCTCGTACAGCGCGGCCTCCACCTGCAGCGTGGAGACCTTGAACGCCCCGGACTTGACCACGTCGCCCTCCCGGTCGACGAGGTGGAGGTAGCCGTCGGCGTCCAGGTAGCCCAGGTCGCCCATCCGCACCCAGCCGCCGCGGAACGCCTCGGCGCTCGCCTGCTCGTCGCGGTAGTAGGAGCGGGGGGCGGGCGAGCGCATCCAGACCTCGCCGGTCTCCCCCGGCGGGAGCGGCTCGCCGTCCGGTCCGGCGACGCGCAGCGCGCCGCCGGACGCCGGGCGCCCGAGCGCGCCCGGCCGGGCCGGGTCGAAGATCATGATGGTCTGGGCGGGGGCCGCCTCGGTCGAGGTGTAGTAGTTCGTCACCGTCGCGTTGGGGAAGGCGGCGGTGAGCCGTACGGACACCGAGGGGGGAAGGGCCGAGGCGGCCGAGCCGAGCAGCACCACGCTGGAGAAGTCGTGGCGCTCGTGCAGTCCGGCGTTGAGCAGTTCGATCGCCATGGTCGGGACGAGGAACACGGTGCCGACCCCGTACGACTCGATCAGCCGGGCGAACCGGCCGGGCGTGAAGCGGGCCGGGGTCAGCATCGCCGGACGGGCGTCCAGCGCGTTGAGCAGCATCGTCTGCCCGGCGTTGGTGCCGATCGGGAAGGCGTGCAGCAGGTGGCGCGAGTGCCCGAACCGGCGGCGGTTCGGGCGCGTCTCGCAGCCGAAGGCCAGGTTGGCGTGGGAGGCGCCGACGCCCTTGGGCGTGCCGGTGGTCCCGGAGGTGTAGAGGATCTGGGCCAGGTCCTCCGGGGCGACCCGCACGCCGGCCGGTCCGCTCCCCGCGTCCTCCAGCTCCGCGGGGGCGGCCGTCCAGCGGTCGCCGTCCGGGGCCTCCAGGTCCCGGCCGCACAGCACGGCGGAGGCCTCGCAGTGGCCGAGCATGTACCGCAGCTCGGCGGGGGCGAGCCGGTCCGAGAGCGGCACGGCGACCGCCCCGGCCAGCTGGACCGCGCAGTAGGCCACGGCGAAGTCGGCCCAGTCCCGGCTCCCGAACAGCAGCCCGACCCGGTCGCCCGGCCGCACGCCGCGGTCCAGGAGGCCGTGCGCGACCGCGTGGGAGCGCCGCTCCCACTCGCCGAAGGTCAGCGTCCCCTCGCCCTCGACGATGATCGCGGTCCGCTCCGGCTCCTGCTCCGCGCGCAGCGCCAGCATCTCCGGCACCGTCCGCGGCGCCGGCGCGGCCGGGGGGGTCCGCGGGACCCGGGGGGACCGGGGGGCCTGCGGGGTCGAGGGGGTCGAGGGGGTCGAGGGGGTCACGGCAGGTTCTCCGCCACGTGGCCGGCCAGCAGCGGGAAGCTGTCCAGGTGGGCGCCGCCGCCGAGGTCCAGGACGACGCCGAACTCGTCCTCGACCGCGTCGACCAGCCGGAGCAGCTCCAGCGAGGCCAGCCCGAGGGCGGCCAGGGAGCCCTCGGAGCGCAGCACCTCCCCGGCGGGCAGCCGCCCGCCGGAGGCCGCCTCGACCATCTCGGCGAGCCGGGACGCCACCTGCCCGGTCATCCGTGCGCCCGCCGGACGCTGAGCGGGCGCATGTCCGTCCAGACCTCCTCGATGCGGGCGAGGCACTCCTCCCGCTCCCCCGCGAACCCCTCGGCCCGCCAGCCCTCGGGCAGCTCCCGGTCCGCGGGCCAGACCGAGTACTGCTCCTCCTCGTTGAGCACCACCAGGAAACTCATACCGGGACCTCCTCCTTGTCCGTGTCCTCGTCCGTGTCCTTCGCCTTGTCCGCGTCCTTCGGCATGCCGTGCGCGTCCGTGTCCTTCGCCTTGTCCGCGTCCTTCGCCGTGCCGTCCGCGCGCCGCTCCGTCCGCAGGCGGCCGCGCAGCGCCTCGGCGCCGACCAGGTCGTCCGGGACCGCGTCGGGGACCTCGGCGTCGAACCGCGCCAGCACCCGCACCCGCATCGACACCAGCGCGATGAGCGCGATGGCCAGGCCGAAGCAGGCGTACATGAAGCCGATGCCGCGGCCCTCCCCGACGCCGATCACCGCGCCGACGGTGCCCGCGAGCGGGCCGTCCGGCGCCAGCAGCGGCTCGAACACCGCCGAGCCGTACGGCGCGACCAGGCCGAAGCCGATGGGCAGCGTGGACCAGGCGACCAGCGTGTTGAGCGCGATGACCCGGCCGTGGAACCGCTGCGGCACCTTGACCTGGATGATCGTGGCGTAGACGCCGTTGAGCATGGTCAGGCAGAACGACATCCCGAACGCGCCGGCCGCGATGGCGACCAGGTCCTGCCGCAGGCCGGTGAGCACGCAGAAGACCGACAGGGCGAGCGTGGCGAGCAGCACCCCGTGGAGCCTGCGCCGGCGCGGCCCGCCCCAGACGGTCATCAGCAGCCCGCCGAGCAGGACGCCCAGCCCGCCCGCGAACGACACCCGGCCGACGTCGTCGAGCGTCGCGAACGAGAGCACCAGCGGGGAGATCATCAGGAAGAGCGGCGACAGGAAGACGTTGAGCACCGCGAAGAACAGCAGCATGCCCCGGAAGCCGGGGTTGCCCCAGGAGTAGCGGACGCCGTTCATCATCTCGGCGGCCACGCCCTCGCGGCGCCGCCACGGCATCGCGGCGGGGAACCTGACGAAGAGCAGGATCAGCGTGGCGACCGCGTAGCTCGCCACGTCGATGATGAGGATGCCCTCCAGCCCGATGGTGGCCATCAGGCCGGTCGCGACCAGCGGCACGATGAGCTGGGCGGTGCCGTTGGCCGTCTGCACGACGCCGTTGGCGTGGCCCAGGAAGCGTTTGGGCACCAGCTGCGGGATGGCCGAGCCGTAGGCGAAGCGCTGGAAGGTGAGCGCGATCGACAGGCACACCAGCAGCGGGTAGATGTGCCAGATCTCCAGGTTGCCGGTCCAGAGCAGGACGCCCAGCGCGAGCTGCGTCCCGCCCGCGGCGACGTCGCCGCAGAGCATGACCCGGCGCCGGTCGTAGCGGTCGACGATCGCCCCGGCCAGCGGCGCCACCAGCATGCCGGGCACCAGGCCGAGCACCGCGAAGAGCGCGAACCGCGCCAGCGACCCGGTGGTGGTGTAGATCCAGATCGGGATGGCGAACTCGGTCAGCGCCGATCCGGTGATCGAGACGAGCTGCCCCGTCGAGACGAGCAGGAAGCGCCGCATGCCGATGTCCGTCGCGCCGGGCGCTCCTCCCGCGGCCCGCGCCGAGCGCCCGCCCCGGTCCGGCTTCCGTTTCCGGATCTTCCCGTCCGGCGGGCCCGACCCGTCCGGTCCGCCTGTTCCATCCGGCCCGGCCGGGCTCTCCGCGGTCCCGTCCGCGATCCCGGTCCCGTCCGCGATCCCGTCCGCGATCCCGGTCCCGTCCGCGATCCCGGCTCCGTCCCCGGCCCCGTCGCCGTCCTCCTCTCCGGCCCGGGTGACCGCCTGGAGCCACCAGGTGGACTCCTCCGTGCGCTCCAGCGCGGCCGTCCCGCCCGAGGCGACGGCCCGGTGGGTCCCGGTCAGGATGTCGGCGAGCTCCTCCGCACGGTACTTGACGAAGAAGTGCCCGGCCTCGTCGAGGACGACGCAGGCGACCGTGTCGGAGAGCCGGAGCCATTCGAGGTAGCGCTCCTGGTAGAACTCCACCGCCGGGTCCCGCTCCCCCGCCACCGCGATGACCGGCGCCCGCAGGCGGCCGGACCGCTCCTCGAACAGCCGGGTGAAGTACCGCTCGGCCGTACGGGTGCCCTCGCGGCGGTTGCGGATGATCAGTTTGAGCTGGTCGCGGTCGAACTCCTCGACGTCGAGCCCGGCGGCGGCCAGGGCGTTGATCCGCCCCTGGTCGCTGGTGAGCCGGTCCATGAGGTGGCCGAGTCGGCCCAGACCGCGCCCGGGACGGGCGAACGGGAACACCCCGCCCAGGTAGACCGCCTCGATCTCCCGCCCGGCGGCCTCCAGCAGCCGGGCGGTCTCCGCCACCAGCATCACGCCGAGACCGCAGTGCCCGTAGAGGACCAGCGGCCCGGTGATCCCGGCGAGGATCTCCTCCGCGCACCCGCGCGCGACCTCCTCGACGGGCCGGGACTCCTCCCCCAGCTCGTGACCGGGCACCGCCACCGAATACAGCGCCCAGTCGGCGGGCAGCGCGTCGGCCAGCGGCTGGTAGACGACCGCGCTGCCGCCGCCGAAGGGCACGCAGACCAGGGTCGCGGCGGCCGTCCGGGCCGGGGTGAGCCGGTGCAGCAGCCGGGCCGGGCCGCCGGACCCGCCCTCCAGCAGGCGGGCCAGGTCCCGGACCGTGCGGTGCTTGAACAGCTCCAGCACGGTCACGGTCCGCTCGGGGACCTCCCTGCGCAGCCGCGCGATGACCCGCATGGCCAGCAGCGAGTGGCCGCCCAGGTCGAAGAAGTCGTCCAGCGCGCCCACCCGGTCGGTCTCGAGGACCTCGGCCCAGATCCGGGCCACGGTCTCCTCCGCCCCGGCGGCGGGCGGCACGAACTCGGCCGGCCCTCCGCCGTCCCCGCCGCCGAGGGCCTCGGGTTCGGGCAGCCTGGACCGGTCGACCTTCCCGTGCGACTTCAGCGGCAGCTCGTCCAGCCAGACCTGGCGGGCCGGGACCATGTAGTCCGGGACCCGCTCGGCCAGCCAGGACCGCAGCTCGGCCGGGTCCGGCCGGGCCGCTCCGGCGGGGGCGACGAGGTAGGCGACCAGGCGCTCGCCGCGCAACTCCGCGACCGCGTGCGCCACCCCGGGGTGCTCGGCCAGTACGGCCTCCACCTCCGACAGCTCCACCCGGTAGCCGCGGATCTTCACCTGCAGGTCGCGGCGGCCGAGGAACTCCAGGTCCCCGGTCGGCAGCCAGCGGCCGAGGTCGCCGGTCCGGTACATCCTGGCCCCCGGGCCGCCCTCCGGATCGGGCAGGAACCGGTCCGCGGTGAGCCCGGGACGCCCCAGGTAGCCGCGGGCCAGGCGGTCGCCGCCGAGGTAGATCTCGCCGGGGACGCCGACCGGCACCGGCCGCAGGGCGTCGTCGAGCACGTGGACGCGGGCACCGGGCAGCGGGGTCCCGATCGGCAGGGCCGTCCCGGAGCCCGGGACCGCCCCGGGGCCCGGCGTCCTGTCGGAGGCGCGCGCGGTGTCCCGGGGACCGGCCCCCGGGGCGGTCCCCGCGGGCGGCTCCACCGCGTAGGTGGTGACGCCGACCGTGGCCTCGGTGGGACCGTAGTGGTTGACGACCCGGCACCGGCCGGCCGCGGCCAGCTCGGCGGCCCAGCCCTGCGGGGCGGCCTCGCCGCCGAGGATCAGCAGCTCGCTCGGGAGCAGTTCGCCGGGGGTCGCGTCGGTGAGCAGCGCCGCCAGGTGGGATGGAGTGATCTTGAGGTGGCCGACGCGGTGCTCGCGCAGGTAGGCGGCCAGCTCGCGCCCCGCCGTACGGGGCGGGACGAGGTGGAGCGTGCCGCCCGTCATCAGGCACAGGTAGAAGACGGTCACGCCGAAGTCGAAGGCCAGCGACTGCAGGAGCGCGTAGGAGCCTCCCGGCTCCACCGCCAGCCGTTCGCGCACGCCCGCCAGGTAGGTCATGACCTCCCGGTGCTGCACGGCCACGCCCTTGGGCCGCCCGGTGGTCCCGGAGGTGTAGATGACGTAGGCCAGGTCGCCCGGGACGGCCCCGCCGCCCGGCGGCAGGTCGTCCCCGTCCGCGCGGCCCGCCGCGGCTCCGGCGTCCCCGGGTCCGCCGGTCCCGCCGCCGTGCTCCTCCGCCGCCTCCCCCTCCGCGACCCACACGGCCGCCAGGTCGTCCGGGACCCGGTCGCGGAGCTCGGGGCAGGTGACCACCGCGGCGGCGCCGGCGTCGGAGAGCACGAACGCGAGCCGCTCCGCCGGGTGGTCGGGGTCCAGCGGGAGGTAGGCGGCGCCGGCCTTGAGCACGCCGAGCACCGCGACGGCCAGGTCCGCCGACTGCTCCAGGCAGATCGCGACGCGGTCGCCCACCGCCACCCCCCGCCGCCGCAGCCGGCGCGCGAGCAGCCCGGCGCGCCGTTCCAGCTCCGCGTAGGTCAGCGAGACCGTGCTCCCGAAGTCTCCGGTGCCTCCCGCGCCCGCGACGACCGCGACCGCGTCCGGCGTCCGGGCGGCCTGCGCGGAGACGGCCTCGTGGACCAGTTCCGCGTCGAAGCGGGTCGCCGGGACGGACTCGCCGAAGGCCAGCACCCGGCGGCGCTCCTCGGCCGGGAGGAGCTCCAGCTCGGAGATCCGCGCCCCGGGGTCGGCCACGATCGACCGCAGCAGGCTCTCCAGGCAGGCCGCCATCCGCTCGACGGTGTCCGGGCGGAACAGCGCGGTGCTGTAGGTGAGCTGGCCGCGCAGCCCCTCGGGCGTCTCGAACAGGTACACGGCCAGGTCGAACCGGCTGACCCCGGTCTCGATCGGGAACGGGCTCATGGTCAGGCCGGGGGTGTCCAGCGGCCTGGACCGGTAGTTCTGCAGCGCGAACATCACCTGGAACACCGGCGAGCGGCTGACGTCCCGCTCCACGCCCAGCTCGTCGACAAGCCGGTCGAAGGGGAGCGCCTGGTGGGCGTAGGCGTCCAGCGCGGTCTCCCGCACCCGGTCCAGGAGCTCGGCGAACGTGGGGTCGCCCGACAGGTCGGCGCGCATCGGCAGGGAGTTGACGAAGACGCCGACCACCCGCTCCAGCTCGGGCAGGTCCCGCCCGGAGACCGGCGAGCCGACCGCGAAGTCGTGCTGCCCCGAGTAGCGCGCGAGCAGCACCTGGAAGGCGGCCAGCAGCGTCATGTACGGCGTGGCGCCGTGGGCCCGCCCCACCGCGGCGACGGCCTCGCTGAGCTCGGCGTCCAGGTCGAGGCCGCAGGCGGCGCCCTCCCAGCGCTGCTCGGCCGGGCGCGGCAGGTCCGCGGGGAGCTCCAGCGGCGGCAGCCCGTCCAGCTTGCGGCGCCAGTAGCGGACGTCCCCGTCGTGGGAGCCGTCCCCGGCGCGCTCGCGCAGCCAGTGCGCGTAGTCCCCGTACTGCAGCCGTACCGGGGGCAGGTGCGGTTCGCTCCCGGCCAGGTGGGCGGCGTGCAGGGCGAGCAGTTCCTCCATGACGACGTCGCAGGACCAGCCGTCGGTCACCGCGTGGTGCATGGTGAGCAGCAGCACGTGGGCGCCGGGTGCGAGGCGGACCAGCAGGGCCCGGAGCAGGGGGCCGCGTTCCAGGTCGAAGGGCCTGGCCAGCTCCTCGTCGATCGCGGCCGTGCCCTCGGCCCCGTCGGCGACGCGCAGCTCCGCCGCGGGGAGGTCGTCGACGACGAGCTCCGGGCGGCCGTCGGCCGTGGTGATCAGCCGGGTGCGCAGGCTCTCGTGCCGGGCCGCGACCTCCGTCAGCGCCCGGCGCAGGGCCTCCTCGCCGATCTCGCCCTCCAGGCGGACGGCGAACGCCACGGTGTAGGCCGCCGTCCCCGGCGCGTACTGCTCCAGGAACCACAACCGCTCCTGCGCCGGGGAGAGCGGCGGCGGGGTGCCGGGCGGGCGCGGCGGGATGGCCGCGGTGACGGCACGGCCGCCCAGGCGCTGGGCGAGCAGCGCCTGCTTGGCCGGCGACAGGGCGGTGTGCGTCACGGCACCTCCGTGCTGCGGCTGGGGGAACCAGGTGCGTTCCCGGGTCATGGGGCGGGGACGCCCGGAGGGCGGTCCCGGAGAGCGGTGGCCGCGAGGGGCAGGGCGGCCTGTAGAGGGTGCCGGTCCCGCGCGGGATCGAGCAGAGGTGACCACCGGCCGCTCGGTGCGGCGGCCAGGGTGGGCCGGAGATGGTGCGGAGGCTCCGATGAGCCGACGAGACCGCCCCGGAGGGCGGGATTTCTCGTACAGGTGTTCGTTTCGATGCGGTGGGAGCGTTCCCACGGAGGAGGCTAGGTACGTGCTGACAAGGCCGTCAAGATTTCTCCGAGGTTTTCGATTATGGACAAACCCAGTAAAGAAGTAGTTAGTCCACGTTCTTAGACAAAAGACGGATTTGCCGGTTTCACCAAGTTTTTCCGGTCTCACAGATCCGTTGACAGCGTTCCCCGGCGCCTTCTACGCTCCCATGGGAGCGCTCCCACCCTGTCCTCTCACCCAGGGCGGCCGAGCCATGCCCGCGGTCGCCCACGCCAGGAGCGCACACGTGACCGTCACCATCCCCTCCGCCGACCCGCGGAACGCCCCTCCCCCTCCGGAGGACGACCTGCGGCGCCTGCTGCTCATCCGGCACTTCGAGCTGACCCTGCTCCGCCTGTTCGAGGCCGGCGAGCTCAGCGGCACCACCCACACCTGCCTGGGGCAGGAGTACGTGCCGGTCGCGCTGGCCCCCCTGCTCCGCGACGACGACTTCGTCTTCAGCAACCACCGCGGCCACGGCCACTTCCTGGCCCGGCACGCGGAGCCGCACGGGCTGCTGGCGGAGATCATGGGGCGCGAGGGCGCGCTGTGCGCGGGGGTCGGCGGCAGCCAGCACGTCTACCACCGCCGCTTCCTGTCCACCGGCGTGCAGGGCGAGAGCCTCCCGGTCGCGGTCGGCGCGGCGCTGTCGCTGAAGGGGAGCGGCGCCCTGGCCTGCGCCTACATCGGCGACGGCACCTGGGGGGAGGGCTCGGTCTACGAGGCGCTCAACATGGCGCGGCTCTGGCGGGTGCCCCTGCTGGTCGTCGTCGAGCACAACGGCATCGCCCAGTCCACCCCGACCCGCGTGCAGATGGCCGGGACCGTCGCCGGGCGCGCCGCCGCGTTCGACGTCCCGCACCACCGCACGGCCTCCACCGAGATCACCGAGATCCGCGCCGAGCTGGCGCCCCTGGTCGCCCGGGTGCGCGAGGAGTCGCTCCCGCTGGTCGTGGAGTTCGCCACCCACCGGATCGGCCCGCACAGCAAGGGCGACGACACCCGCAGCGCCGAGGAGATCGCGCTGGCCGCGGACCACGACTGGCACGCCCGCTACGCGCGGCTCCTCCCCGAGCTCTTCGACCGGCTCGACCGCGAGGCACGCGAACTGGTCGAGCACGTCGCGGCCGAGGTCGCCGCCCGCCCGCTCTCCGTCTGGGAGCGCCCGTGACCCGCGTCGCCGAGCACCTCAACCGCGCCCTGCACGACCTGCTGGCCGCCGACCCGGACGTGCACGTCCTCGGCGAGGACATCGCCGACCCGTACGGCGGCGCCTTCAAGGTCACCCGCGGCCTGTCGGACCGGTTCGGCGAGCGGGTGCGCTCCACGCCGCTGAGCGAGGGCGCGATCGTCGGGGTCGGCGCCGGCCTGGCGCTGGCCGGGGAGAAGGCGGTCGTCGAGATCATGTTCGCCGACTTCGCCGCCCTCGCCTTCGACCAGCTGGTGAACTTCGCCGCCAAGTCCACCGCCATGTACGGCAGGCCCGTGCCGGTCCCGCTGGTCGTGCGCTGCCCCTCCGGGGGCGGGCGCGGCTACGGCCCCACCCACAGCCAGAGCCCGCAGAAGCACTTCCTGGGCGTGCCCGGCCTGCACCTGTTCGAGCTGACCCCGTTCCACGACGCGGGCGACCTGCTGGCCGCCATGTTCGCGCTCGGGCAGCCCTGCCTGCTCTTCGAGGATAAGGTCCTCTACACCCGCAGGATGTTCACCGGCGGCGTGGTGGACGACCTGTTCCGCTACGAGCTCACCGGCGGCGTGGATGGGACGGGCGGCACCGCGCGGGTCTTCGTGGAGGGCGGCGGCGAGCCCGACTGCACGCTCGTCGTCCCCGGCGGGATGGCCCACCGGGCGCTGGCCGCCGCGCGGGAGCTGCTGCTGGAGGAGGACCTGCTCTGCGAGCTGCTGGTCCCGGCGCGGCTGTACCCGGTGCCCGAGCTGCCCGGCCTGGAGCGGGCCCGGCACGTGTGCGTCGCGGAGGACGGCTCCGAGGGCGGGACCTGGGGGACGGAGGTCGCCCGGGTGCTCTACCCCCGGCTCTGGCCCGCGCTGCGCCGCCCGATCACCCTGCTCAGCGCCGCCGCGAGCGTCATCCCGGCCGCCCCGCACCTGGAGCGGGAGGTCCTCCTCCAGCCGGACCACATCAAGCGCGCGATCACGGAGGCCCTCTCTTGACCGACATCCCGGTGCCCAAGCTCAACAACAACGACAGCGCCTACCTGCTGACGGCGTGGACCGTCAAGGACGGGGAGGCCGTACGGGCGGGGGAGCCGATCGCGGAGCTGGAGACCTCCAAGGCGGTCGAGGAGCTCACCGCCCCGCAGGACGGGGTGCTGCGGCACCTGCTGCCCGAGGGGGCCGAGTGCGCGCCCGGCCAGGTCATCGCCCGGCTCGGCGCGGACGGCGGCGCGCCCGGCCCCGCCCCCGAGGCGGACGCCGGCACGGGCGCGCGGGCGGGCACGGAGCCGGTCGCGGAATCGGGCACGGGCACGGAGCCGGAGGCGGGCGCGCAGGTCATCACCGCACCCGCCCGGTTGTTCATGGACGAGCACGGCATCTCCGTGGAACAGGTGCGCGCGCTCGGGGTGAAGGTGGTCCGCCGCTCCGACCTGGAGCGCCTCCTGCCGGTGGCCGGGGCCGCCCCCGGACCGGCGTCCGTCCCCGCCTCGGCACCGGAGCCGCCGGTCCCCGCCTCCGGCGCGGAGGCCGCCGACGCGGAGGCCGCCGACGCGGAGACCACAAGCCCGGAGCCCGCCGCGGCCCGGGACGACGAGGAGGGGACCGGCCTGGTCGAGCTGTCGCGGGCCCAGCGGCGGGTCGCCGAGGTGGTCGAGCGCTCGCACCGGGAGATCCCGGCCGCGTTCACCGCGATGCGGGTCGACGTGACGGAGGCGCTGGCGTTCGCCCGGCAGGAGACCAGGCGGCTGCGCGCCCTCATCGGCCTGCCCGAGCTGCTGGTCAAGGCGACCGGCGGGCTGCTCGGCCGCTTCCCCCTCTGCTTCGCCGCCCCGGCCGGCGCGCACCGGGCCCGCCTGCCCGCCGCCGCCGGGGTGGGCGTGACCATGGACGTCGGCCGGGGCATGGTCGTCCCCGTGGTGAAGGACGCGGGCGGACGGCCGCTCGTGGAGATCGCCCGCGACCTCATGCGGCTGCGCCAGGCGGCGCTGGGCGGGAGCTTCCGGGAGGACGACCTGCGGGGCGGCTCCATCATGGTCACCCTGCACACCGAGGAGGCCGTCGTCACCGCCGTCCCCGTCGTCTTCCCCGGCCAGACCTGCGCCCTGTCCCTCACCGCGCCGCGCCCCGAGGTCGTCGAGACCGCCGAGGGCGTCTTCACCACCCGGAGGGTCGTCTCCCTCGGCCTGGCCTACGACCACCGGTTCGTCAACGGCCGCGAGGCCGCGGAGTTCCTGGGCGCGCTGCGGTCGGCCCTGGAGTCGCCCGGGACCGGGGACTGAACTCCCGGCGGCGCCGGGGCCGCCGGCCGTCCCGCGCACCCCGGCGGCCGCCGATTCCCGGGGTGAGCGCCTGAAGTGCGAATATGTTCGGGTCATGACGAACCCGACGGAAGGTCTCGATCGTTGAGGCGGTCACTCACGGTCCTGCTGCTGGCCTGCGCCGCGCTGCTCGGCGCGGTCGCCCCGGCCCAGGCCCACAACGTACTGATCGGCAGCGATCCCGAGGACGGCGCCTCGATCGCCGCCGGGCCGGAGAGGATCACGCTCACCTTCGACCAGCCCGCGCGGCAGGGCTTCGCGCAGATCACCCTGACCGGCCCGGACGGCACCCGGTGGGAGGAGGGGAAGACCGCCGTCGACGGCGCGAAGGTCAGCGTCGGGGTCAGGCCCCTCGGCCCGGCCGGGGAGTACGTCGTGGGCTACCGGATCCTCTCCTCCGACGGCCACCCGGTCTCCGGCAAGGTGGCCTTCACCCTGACCGCCCCGGGGCCGGGCTCCGCGCAGCCGGTCCCGGCCGCGTCGGCCCCCGCCGTGCCCGCCGCCTCCGGTGCCGCCGCGCAGGACCCCGCGGAGAACCCCGGTCTGAGCGCGCAGGCGGCCGAGGCCGCGCAGAACGGCGGCGCCGGGATGGCGGTCGTCTGGATCGCCGCGGCCCTGGTCCTGCTGGGCGGCGCGACCGTGGTGGCGATGCGCCGCACCCGTGAGCGGACGGACGCGCCGTGACCGCCGTCGCAGAACGCGCCCCCGAGGCGGTCGCGGTCCGCAGGCTGCTGGCCGGCGGGCTCGTCTCCGGGGCGCTGCTCGCCGTGGTCGTCGCCACCGCGCTCGGCGCCGAGGAGCCGGTGCCCGGCATCGAGCTGCCCGGCCCGGTGGTGGCCTACGGCCTGCCGGTGCTGCGGGTGCTGCTGGACCTGGCGGCGGTCGCGGTGGTCGGGCTGAGCCTGCTGCCGAAGCTGCTCGGGTTCGACGAGCCCGAGCGCACCGAGCCGGTGATGCGCCGGGCCCGGCCGATGGCCGTCTCGTTCGCCTGGGCCTGGGCGCTGCTGGCGCTGACCGTCATCGTGTTCCAGACCGCCGAGCTGAACCCCGGGTCGGTCCCCACCCCCGGCATGATCGCCGAGTACGTCGACAACGTGGGCGCGGGCCAGGGCATGCTGTTCAGCGCCGCCTGCGCGCTCGCCTACGCCGGGATCGGCCTGCTGGCCGTGCGGTTCGGCGAGAAGGTCCCGGCCGAGCTGCGGATCCTGGTGGCCCTGTTCGGCCTGCTGCCGATCCCGGTCACCGGCCACGCGGTGGACTCGGTCTGGCACGACCCCATCATGATCTCGATGGAGCTGCACGTGATGGGCTCGGCGGCGTGGACCGGCGGGCTGCTCATGGTCATGCTGCTGGTCGCGCGGGACCGCGGACTGCTGGCCGAGGTCCTGCCGAGGTTCTCCCGGCTGGCGAGCCTCGCGCTCGCCGTGGTCGCCCTGTCGGGACTGGTGAACGGCCTGGCCACGATCGCCCTGACCCCCGGCACCGCGCTGCCCGGCTCGCTGCTGACCAGCGAGTACGGCCTGCTCGTGGTGGCCAAGACCGCGAGCGTGGCGCTGCTCGTCCCGCTCGCGGCCCACATCCGGTTCCGCCTCCTGCCGCGCGTCGAGCGGCAGGAGGCCACGGCGGTCGCCGCGTGGGCGGCGGCCGAGCTCACCGTGATGGGGCTCGCCTACGGGGTGGCCGTGGCGCTGACCACGGCGACCATCTCCTGAGGTTCGTTCTCCTCGGCGGCCCGCAGCCCGTGGCGGCCGAGGAACCACTCGCCGCCCAGCCACAGGGCGGCGAGCGCGGCCCCGCCGGCGGCCATGGTCGCCGGGGAGATCAGCGGCGGGGACGCCCAGAAGTGCTGCGAGCGGAGCGCCAGGTCCACCGCGAGGGTGGCGACGAGCGAACCGGCCAGCGCCCGGACGACGGGGATCCGGATCAGGAACGCCAGGTCGATCGCGAGCGCCCCGGCGATCAGGAAGACCGGAACCGCCGAGCGCGGGAAGTCGGCCACCGCCAGGATCGGCCAGATCAGCGCGCGGTAGGCCACGTAGGCACCGACCACGGCGGTGGCGGCGAACCTGCGGCCGATCATCGCGCGGGCGAAGACCAGCACGATCATCGCGGCGACCACCCCGTAGAGGGGGTAGACCTGGTCGGGCACCGGGAGCGCGAAGTTGACCGCCATCTCCCGGTCCACCCCACGGCCCATCTGGTCGGCGGCGAACTGCAGCAGGATCGGCTCGGCCTCCGGCTTGCCCGCGTCCCACGACCTGATCGCGAAGACGCCGTACTCCTGGTGCTGGGCGGGGAACCAGACGTTCTCGAACATGAACACGAACAGCCCGCCGAGGACGAGCGTGCGCGTGCGACCGGGGGGCGCGCCGACGAACCAGCCCCGGATCACCCCGCAGATCATGAAGAACGTGCCGATGTACAGCAGCATGTGCGACGGGCTCCACGAGGTGATGTCGAGCCCGTTGACGCGGTGGTTGATCAGGTCCAGCGGCACGGCGACCAGGAAGAGGCCGGTGCCCCACTGGATGAGGCGCTGCGCCGTGCGGTCCACGCCGTAGCCGGTGTAGACGTGCACGATGGTCAGGGCGACCACGATGGCGGTGCCGACGCTGTTGAGCAGGTGCGGCGGCGCCAGGTCGTCGCGGAGCCACTTGAAGTGCCAGGAGACGTCCCAGGACGCCCCCAGCACCTTGAAGGAGAAGGCGACCACCCACCCGAGGTACAGGACGCGGAACAGGTCGGCGGGCGTCTCCCGGCCTGCCTTCCCCCGGGTCCAGTACGGCAGGGCCCACTGGACGACCGACGTGGCTCTTCTTCTCAAGCTCGCTGCAGGCTTCACGCGTCGAAATGATGCCTGGCGTTTACGAAGACCGCAATCGGGGACATCCCCGGGTTTCGCCAGAAGACCTCAAGTTATGCCTGTTCCGGTACGGCGCGGCGGTCCCGGCGGCGTCGGGACCGTGTCGCGGACGGGGCGCGGAACGCGGCGGCCCCCGGAGCCGCCGCCCGGCCGGGAGCCCGCCTCCGGCCCTACCCGCCCCCCGGCTCGGACAGCGCCGACCAGACCGCGGCGGAGGTCAGGGGGGTGGCGGTGATCCGGTCGGCGGCCTCGGGGAGCGCGGCGGCCACGGCGTTGCCGACCGCCGCGGGCGGCCCGATGATCCCGGCCTCCCCCGCCCCCTTCATGCCGCCCGGCGTCACCGCCGACGGCGTCCGCATCAGCGCCACCTCGACCGGGGGCGCGTCCGGCGCGTACGGCGGCAGGTAGTCGGCGGCGGGCTGCCCGCCGGGCCCGTACACGACCTCCTCGGTCAGCGCCATCCCGATGCCCTGCACGACGCCGCCGCGGATCTGCCCCTCGACGATCGCCGGGTTCACCACGACGCCGCAGTCGTTGACCGCCCAGTAGCCCTCCACCTCGACCGCGCCCGTCTCCGGGTCGACGGCCACCGCCGCCGCGTGCGCGCCGAAGGCGTAGGTGTAGGCCGCCGGATCGTAGGTCACCCGCTCCTCCAGCCCCGGTGCCATTCCCTCCGGCAGGTCCCAGGCCCGCCACGCCGAGAGCGCGATCTCCGCCAGCGTGCGGCGGGCCGACGGGTCCCCCTTGACCCGCACCGCGCCGCCGGACACCTCCAGATCGCCGGGGGCCGCCTCCAGCTGGTGGGCGGCGATCGCGACGATCTTCTCGCGGAGCCGCGCCGCCGCGCCGATCAACGCCGCGCCGCCCAGCGCGAGCGACCGGCTGGCGATCGAGCCCACCGGCGAGTACGGCGTGGCCGCCGTGTCCCCCAGCAGCACCCGCACCCGTTCCAGCGGCACCCCGGTGTGGTCGGCGGCCAGCTGGGCCAGCGCCGTCTCGATGCCCTGGCCGATGGCCGCCACCCCGCAGGCGACCACCACCGAGGCGTCCTGCTCCATGCGCAGCACCGCGGTCTCGTAGCCGCCCGACTGGATGCCCGCCTGCCGCATCGCCTCCGAGGGACCCATGCCGGTGGACTCGACGTGGCAGGAGAACCCGATCCCGCGCCGCCGCCCGTCGGCCGGGCGCGCCGGCCGGCCCTCCCGGACCATCGCCCGCAGCCTCTCCAGCGCGGCCGGGTAGTCCCCGGAGTCGTAGGGCTGCCAGGTCCGGGAGGTGTGCGGCAGCTCGTCGGGGCGGAGCAGGTTGAGCAGGCGCAGCTCGACGGGGTCGGCGCCCAGCCGCCGGGCGGCCTCGTCCACCAGCCGCTCCCGGGTCCAGGTCGCCTCGGGCTGCCCGAACCCCCGGTAGGAGCCGGTCGGCGTGGTGGTCGTCACCACGGCGCGGACCCGCGCGCCCGCCCGGTCGAACCGGTACGGCCCGGGCAGCGAGACCGCCGTGACCGCGATCGGGGAGATGCCCACGTTGGACGGGTGCGCGCCCAGGTCGCCGAGGATGTCGCAGTGCAGCGCCCGGAACCGGCCGTCGCCGTCGAAGGCGAGCCTGGCCCGGTGCACGGCGTCGCGGGCCGGCAGGGTGGCGGTCAGGTGCTCGGCGCGCGACTCGGTCCACCGCACCGGGCGGCCCAGCCGTACCGCCGCCAGGCAGACCAGCGTCTCGTCGGGGTAGACGTGCTCCTTGCCGCCGAAGCCGCCGCCGGTGTCGCACGCCAGCACGCGCACCCGGTCGAAGCCGAGCCCGAGCGCGGCGGCGACGTGGTCGCGGACGTGGTGCGGCGCCTGCGTGGAGGTCCACACGGTCAGCGCGCCGTCCTCGAAGGAGGCCACGACGCCGCGCGGCTCCACCGGGTACGGCGCGACCCGGCCCAGCCGGGTCGTCAGCTCGACCACGTGCCCGGCGGCGGCGAAGACGGCCTCGCACTCGTCGGCCGGGTCCCCGAGGGCGAAGTCGGTGACCAGGTTGGAGCCCCACTCCGGGTGGAGCAGGGGCGCGCCGGCGGCCAGCGCGAGGTGCGCGCCGACCACCGCGGGCAGCTCCTCGAAGTCCAGGTCGAGCAGTTCGGCCGCATCCCGGGCCGCCGCCTCGCTGCGCGCCACCACGAGGGCGACCGGCTGCCCGGCGTAGCGGACCGTCTCCTCCAGCACCGGGTAGTCCGCCATCCGCTGGCCGGGGGCGAGCGCCACGCACGGCAGCCGCACCCCGGCGGCGTCCGCGGGCGTCAGCACGTCCAGCACCCCGTCGGCGGCCAGCGCCGCCTTGACGTCGCACCGGGTCAGCCGCCCGTGCGCGACCGGGCTGCGCACCACGACCGCGTGCGCCGTGCCCGGCAGGCGCACGTCCCCGACGAACCGCGCCCGCCCGGTCACCAGCCGGGCGTCCTCCCGGCGCGGGACCCGCGCCCCGACATAACGGTGATCATCGCTCATCACCCGATTCTGAACGGCGAGGCGGCTCCCGCCAACGGCCCGACCCCGCGCGGCGGGATACGGACGCCCTCAGGACCCGGTGGCGCGCGGCCGATATCCGGCCGGGAAAGTCCGCCCACACGGCCGGACCGGCCGTCCGCCTGAGATTCCTCTCAGGGAGCATCCGGTTTCGGACAGTAGGCTCCAGCCCATGAAGCTCAGGGGAAGGGCGACCGTCTGGATCGCGGTGGCCGCCGTGCTCGTCGCCGGCGTCGCGGTGTGGCTGGTGTGGCCGTCGGAGCCGCAGGTGCGGGTCCAGAACCAGATGATCACCGTGGTCGACGGCCCGGCCGACGACCAGCGGGTCGTGCTCGACACGAGCTTCTTCCCGCCCGCCGGGGGCGGGAAGGCCCCCGCGGTACTGCTCGCGCACGGTTTCGGCGGGAGCAAGCAGAGCGTCCGCGACGCCGCGCTGCGGCTGGCCCGCGAGGGCTACGCCGTGCTGACCTGGTCGGCGCGCGGCTTCGGCCGCTCCACCGGGCAGATCGCGCTCAACTCCCCCGACTACGAGGTCAAGGACGTCCGGCAGCTGGTCGACTGGCTGGCGAAGCGGCCCGAGGTCCGGCTCGACGCGGGCGGCGACCCGCGCGTGGGCATCGCGGGCGGGTCGTACGGCGGCGCCATCGCGCTGATGGCCGCCGCCCACGACGACCGCGTCGACGCGATCGTCCCCCAGATCACCTGGTACGACCTGGCCGACGCGCTGTTCCCCAACGCCACCGGGCAGGGCCCGGAGAGCGGCGTGTTCAAGCGCATGTGGGCCGGGCTGTTCTTCAGCCGGGGCGGCCCGCAGCCCGGCGACGGCCTGGCGGCCCTCTCCGGCCAGGGCGGGCAGGGCGGGCAGGGCTCCCGCGACGGGCAGGACGGCGAGGACGGGAGCGGGTCCGCCGGGGCCGGGGAGGACCGCCGGGCGGCCCGGCCGCCGACGGCCGAGGAGGTCCGGTGCGGCCGGTTCCTGCCGGAGATCTGCGACATGTACCAGCAGGTCGCCGAGACCGGCCGGGCCACCGCCGCCGCCGTGGAGACCCTGCGCAGGTCCAGCCCGATCTCGGTGCAGGGCAGGATCAGGGTCCCGGCCCTGCTGCTGCAGGGGCAGCGCGACTCGCTGTTCCCGCTGGGCCACGCGGACGCCAACGCGCGCGCCATCGCCGCGACCGGCACGCCGGTGCACGTCGCCTGGTTCGACGGCGGCCACGACGGCGGTGACGGCGAGATCGACTGGCTCCACGAGCAGACCCTGGGCTGGTTCGACCACTACCTGAAGGACGCCGCGGCGGGTTCCGCGGGCGCCTCCGGGAACACGGCCGCCGCGTCCGCCGGAGCGGGCGCCCCCGCCGGGCCGCCCGGCGTCGGCGTGTTCACCGTCACCCGTGACGGCGGCCGCGACCCCGGCACCCGCCGCCCGGTCCGGCTGCACGCCACCGCCGGCGCCTACCCGGGCCTGTCCGGCACCTCCACGACCGCCGTCCCCCTGGCCGGCCCCGAGCAGCCGGTGGCCAACCCGCCCGGCGGCTCCCCCTCCTCGATCTCGGCCGTTCCCGGCTTCGGCGGCCTGACCGGCTCCGGCAACCTGAGCGTGTCGGTCGACATGGCGGGCCAGAGCGCGGCCTTCGAGTCCGCTCCCCTGCGCGCCCCGCTCCAGGTCACCGGGAGCTCCACCGTCCGGGTCCGGGTCGGGATCGCCTCCGGCGGCGGCGCCGGGAGGACCGGGGACGCCGAGGACATCAGGGACACCGAGGACACCGAGGACACCGGGGACGCGGAGAAGGCCGGGGACGCGGAGAAGGCCGGGGACGCGGAGAAGGCCGGCGCCGGGAGGGACGTGACGCTGTTCGCCAAGCTGTACGACGTGAACGGCGGCGCCTCCGCGCCGATCCTGCCCGAGGGGCTGGTCGCCCCCGTGCGGATCACCGTCCCCGAGGGCGGCACCGCCGAGGCCACGGTCACCCTGCCCGCCGTCGACCACCGCTTCGAGGCCGGGCACCGGCTCCGCGTCGCCCTCACCACGACCGACCTCGGCTACAGCACCCCCGCGGCCCCGGCCGTCTACACCGTCGCCCTGGCCTCCCCCGAGCTCACCGCGCCCGTGCACGCCGCGCTGCGCACCCCGGCCACCGGCCCCGCCTGGTGGACCTGGGCCCTGCCGCTGGCCGCGCTGGTCGCCGCGGCGGCGCTGATCCTCACCGGCCGCCGCCGCCCCGCCCGCGAGCACATCCCCGCCCTGGACGCGGTGCCGCTGCGGATCGAGGGGCTGACCAAGGCCTACCGCAACGGCGAGCGGGCGGTGGACGACCTGTCGTTCACCGTCGAGCAGGGCCAAGTGCTCGGGCTGCTCGGTCCCAACGGCGCGGGCAAGACCACCACGATGCGCATGATGATGGGCCTGATCCACCCCGACGCGGGCGAGATCAGGATCTTCGGCCACCGGGTCGTGCCCGGTGCGCCCGTCCTGTCCCGGCTGGGCTCGTTCGTGGAGGGCGCCGGGTTCCTGCCGCACCTGTCGGGCCGGGCGAACCTGGAGCTCTACTGGAAGGCGACCGGCCGCCCCGCCGCCGACGCCCACCTTCAGGAGGCCCTGGAGATCGCCGGGCTCGGCTCCGCCCTGGAGCGCGCCGTGCGGACCTACTCCCAGGGGATGCGCCAGCGCCTGGCCATCGCCCAGGCCATGCTCGGCCTGCCCGACCTGCTCGTGCTCGACGAGCCCACCAACGGCCTGGACCCGCCCCAGATCCGCGAGATGCGCGAGGTGCTGATCCGCTACGCGGCGCGGGGCCGTACCGTCATCGTCTCCAGCCACCTGCTCGCCGAGGTGGAGCAGACGTGCAGCCACGTGGTGGTCATGCACCGCGGCCGGCTCGTCACGGCCGGCCCGGTGGGCGACCTGCTGAGCGACCGCGTGCCGGCGGGCGGGCCGGGCGGGTCGGGCACCCGCCTGGAGGACGTGTTCCTGGACCTGATCGGGGAGAAGTCATGAAGGACGCGGGCGGCGCCGGCACGGCGCTCACCACCGGGGGCACCGGCGGCGCGGCCGGGGGGACCGGCGCGCGGGGCGTGAACGACGACGGTTCGGCGCGGGGCTACGCGGCGGGGCGCACGCTGCCGCTGGCGGTGGAGATCGTCCGCCAGTTCAGGCGGCGCCGGACGATGGTGATGTTCGGGCTGCTGCTCGCGCTGCCCTGGGTCCTGGTGATCGCGTTCAAGATCGGCGTCAGGTCGGGCGGTCCCGGGGGATCGTCCCTGCGCATCTCCGACCTGGCGACCGAGGGCGGCCTGAACTTCGCCGCGTTCGCGCTCTCGGTCTCGGCGAGCTTCCTGCTGGTCGTCGCGGTGGCGCTGTTCTGCGGCGACACCGTGGCCAGCGAGGCCGGCTGGTCGTCGCTGCGCTACCTGCTGGCCGCCCCGATCCCCCGGGACCGCCTGCTGCGTCAGAAGCTGGTCGTCGCGCTGGGCTACTCGGCGGCGGCGGTGGTCTGCCTGCCGGTGATGGCGCTGCTCGCCGGGACGCTGGCCTTCGGCTGGCACGACGTCCGGGTGCCCGGCACGGGCGAGACGATCGCCGCGCTGGACGTGCTGCCGAGGTTCGGGGTCGTGATCGGCTACGTGCTGGTCAGCCAGCTCGTGGTGGCCGCGCTGGCCTTCCTGCTCTCGGTCGGCACCGACTCGCCGCTGGGCGCGGTCGGCGGCGCGGTCGGCCTGGTGATCGTGAGCACCATCCTGCAGGCGGTGGACGCGCTCGGCTCGCTCCGGGAGTTCCTGCCGACGTTCTGGAACACGGCCTGGCTGGACGCCCTGGCGCCGGAGCCCGACTTCGGCGGCATGGTCAAGGGCGTGGCCGTGTCGGTGACCTACGCGGCCGTGCTGACCGCCTTCGCCTTCCGCCGCTTCCGGCGCAGGGACGTCGTCTCCTAGGTCCGTCCGGAGCGCGGGTCCCGGAAGGGCCCGCGCTCCGGATCCGCAGGACGACGCCTGCGCGGCCGGAGCGGCGAAGACGACGGCGGCCGGTCAGCAGACGCCGGTCAGCAGACGCCGGGCAGCGAGCAGACCTTCACCGCCATCTTCCGGGCGTCCCTCAGCTGCCGGTGGAAGTCCGAGGCGCGCACCCCGCCGTACTCCCCGGCGTGCACGTAGCTCACCAGGGCGCGGCCCTTGCGCACGACGACGCCCCGCTGGCCGCCGATGGCGGGACCCCCGCCCTCGCGGTCGTAGTTCTGGACGATCACCCGGACGGCCTGGTCCCCCGCCCTGATCTTCTCCGTCCGGCCCCTGGCGACCACCTGGTCGCCCTCGTCGGCCTCGCATCTGCCGGCCCGCCTCCGCAGGTCGGCCATGGCCGCACGCGCGGCCCGCTCGGAGCGGTAGATCACGACCTGCTCGGCCCGGTAGAGCTCCGGCGCCGTGTAGGTGACCGTCCGGGTGCTCACCCGGCCCCGGTCCTCGGAACGGCCCACGCCGCAGGGCCAGAGGCTGAGGCGTTCGTGCCGGTCGCTGATCGTCCACTTCTCCTCCTCCGGGTACGCCACCGGCTTGCGGGCCCGGGCCTCGTGGAGCAGGAAGTTCCTCGGCAGCTTCCAGCCGGTCTCCCCCGCTCCCGCGTGCTTCTCCGCAGTGGCCGCCCCGGTGGCCGCCCCGGCGGCGCCGCCGCCCGCCAGGACGACCGCGGCGAGCGCCCCGGCCGCCACCGCCGCCATTCGATTCGTCGTCCGCCCCGTGCCCGCCATGGTGACTCCTCCGCATCCGTGCTCCGGTCCCATGCACGGTGAGACGGGCGGTCCGCGCAAAAGGTTCGCGCCCGCGGGGCAGGGATCCGCCGCCGGGCACGGTGCGCCCGTTACCGTTGCCGGATGCACACCATCGAGCTGACCTGCGACGACGTGCTCGACTCGGCGGTGCGCGCGGCCTGGGACCGGCTGGCGGCCGAGGGACTGCCCAGCCAGGCGCGGCACCCGCACCCGACCAACCGCCCCCACCTGACGCTGGCGGTCTGCGAACGGCTGCCGCCCGACGCGCCGATGGCGTTCGCCGAGGCCTTCGGCGGCCTGCCGGTGCCGGTCAGGCTGGGGCCGCTGCTGCTGTTCGCCGGGCGGGCGCGGGTGCTGGCCTGGGGCGTGGTGCCGGAGGCCCGGCTGCTGGCCGTACACGCGGGGGTGTGGCGGGTGCTGGGCGGCTCCTGCGACGGCAACCCGCTGCACGCGCCGGGACAGTGGCTCCCGCACGTGACGCTCGCCCGCAACCTGGACGCCGCGGCCCGGGCGCAGGCGGTCACGGTGCTCGACGGACTGGCCGAGGCCACCGGGGCGTTCTCCGGCGCGCGCAGCTACGACGGCGCGCTCCGCACGACAATCCCCCTGGCCGGACAGCGCTGACCGGATCCGTCACCACCGCCCTGCCGGCGGGACGCGCTCACCAGTGGGGCGGGCGGTCCTCCAGCAGCCGGTCGTCGTTGCCGCCGGAGTCACGCCACTCGCCCCACCCGAGATCGGTGTCGTCGGAGGTCTGGTCGGGCAGGATGGCCGGGCCGTCCTCCGAGAGGTCGACCGGGCGCAGATCGTCTGGATGGTGCTCTGTCACGGGCCCATGCTATCCAGCCCGCCGCGGCGGGTGATTTCCCCGTCAGCAAAGCCTTCCACCATGATTTCCGCGCAAAGGACAGCCAACGACCCAGGCGGTACGATGCCAGGGCAGGTGTCAGCTACCCCCCGTGAGGCGGCCATGGCAACGCCAACAGCTGGATGGCGGCGAGACGGCAATCTCCCGAACGAGCTCACCAACTTCGTCGGGCGCACCCGGTTGCTGGCGAACCTCAGGCAGCGGCTCCAGGAGCCCGAGACGCGGCTGGTCACCCTGACCGGCATCGGCGGCGTGGGCAAGTCCCGCACCGCGCTGCGCATCGCGCACATGGTGCGCAATCAGTTCTCCGACGGCGTGTGGTTCGCCGACCTGGCCCGGCTGCAGGACGCGGGGATGGTCCGGCACACGATCACCTCGGCGCTGGGCATCGCCGACCAGTCGTCCCGCTCCGCCGACGAGACGCTCTCCGAGTGGGTGGGCGACCGCGAGATCCTCCTGATCATCGACACCTGCGAGCACCTCGTCGAGGCCTGCGCCCGGCTGTTCGAGGACCTGCTGAAGACCTCACCGCGGCTGCGGATCCTGGCCACCAGCCGCCAGTCGCTGAACGCGCAGGGCGAATACACCCTCTCCGTCCCGCCGCTGGCCGTTCCCGGCGACGTCCCGGGGGAGAACGTCTTCACCAACGAGTCCGTCCAGCTGCTCTCCGCTCGGGCGAGCGCGGTCGTGCCCTCCTTCGAGCTCGACGAGCGCAACATCGAGCCGGTCTCCGAGCTCTGCCGCCGCCTGGACGGCATCCCCCTGGCGATCGAGCTGGCCGCGGTCCGCCTGCGGGCCCTGTCGGTGGAGCAGATCCTCGCGCTGCTGACCGACCGGTTCAGCCTGCTGGCCGGCGCCAGCCGTACGGCGCTGCCCCGGCACCAGACGCTGCGCGCCGCGATCGGGTGGAGCCACGAGTTGTGCGAGCCCGCCGAGCGGCTGCTCTGGGCGCGGCTCTCGGTCTTCGCCGGGGACTTCGAGCTGGAGGCCGCCCGCTACGTCTGCGCCGGGGACGGCCTGCCCGCCGAGGACGTCACCGACCTCGTCTCCAGCCTCGTGGAGAAGTCCATCCTGCTGAGCGAGGGCACCCCCTCCGGGCACCGCTACCGGCTGATCGACACCCTGCGCAGCTACGGCGAGGAGTGGCTGGACAAGCTGGGCGAGAAGCAGCGGATCCAGGAGCGGCACCGGGACTACTACCTGCAGCTCGCCATGCGCGGCGAGGAGGCGTGGTCGAGGGCCCGGCAGGTCTACTGGTTCGTCCGGATGCGGCACGAGCACGACAACATCCGGGTCGCGCTCGACTACTGCCTGCGCACCCCGGGCGAGGCGGAGGCGGGGCTGCGGCTGCTGTCGTCGCTCTGGTTCATGTGGGTGGCCTGCGGGCTGGCCCGCGAGGGCAGGCTCTACCTGGAGAAGGCCCTGGAGCTGGTCACCCAGCCGAGCTCCGTGCGCTGCAAGGCCCTGTGGGTGCTCTCCTACGTCCACAGCGGCCAGGGCAACACCGCGGGCGCCGTCGAGGCCGCCGAGCGGTGCAGCTCGGACGCGGTCCGGGTCGGCGACTCGGGCGCGGTCATCCTGGCGACCAAGATGCTCGGCACCGCGGCCGTGCTCCAGAACGACCTGCAGAAGGCCAGCGCCCTGCTCGGGGTGGCGATCGAGTTCCACAAGACGGGGCGGGAGCTCAACCCCGGTCTGCTCCCCTCCATCGTCGAGCTGTCGCTGGTGCTGACGATGCAGAACGAGCCGGCGGAGGCCGAGGTCCTCCTGCAGGACTGCATCGCGGTGTGCACCCAGCGCGGCGAGCTGTGGCTGCGCTCCTACGCGATGTACGCCCTGGCGATGGCCCAGCAGGCGATGGGCCGCTCCACCGAGGCGCTGCGCAACGCCCGCGAGTCGCTCCGCCTCAAGCGCTACTTCCACGACGTGCTCGGCATCGGCCTGGTGATCGAGATCGTCGCCCGGCTGGTCCTCGACCAGGGGCAGGCCGACCTGGCGGCCCGGCTGCTCGGCGCGGGCCAGCAGAACTGGCGCTCCTTCGGCATGCCCCAGATGAACTCGCCCTTCTTCAACGCCGAGCACGACCGGTGCGTCAAGGAGTGCCGCAAGCTCCTCGGCGAGCAGGCCCACGAGGCGGCGTTCGCCGCGGGCAAGCGGCTCAACCTCGAGGAGCTGATCGAGCTGGCGATCGGCGAGGACGCCGGCCCGGACCTGTGACCCGGGTCCCGCGCCGGGGCCACCCGGTCGGCGGGCGTGGGAGGCGGGTCAGTCCGGTGCCGGCCAGCTCGTCCCCTCCGGCCAGGCGTGGACGTAGCGGGCGCTGCCGAGCGAGAAGTCGATGTGCCCGCGGACCCAGTGCTCCAGTCCCCGCACGTACCTGAGCACGGGCTGCGACGCCCACCGCTGCACGGACGAGCGGGTCCCGACGAAGTTCTCCACGGCGGTGCCGTGCATCGACGCCACCTCGTCCAGCGCCTTCTGGAGCGATCCCGTCCGGTGGAAGCGCAGGACGGTGACCAGGTTGTGCCGGGCCGAGTCCCTCCCGCGCTCCTTGGCGTAGGAGAGCAGGTCGTTGTCCCAGCCGATGAGGTCGCACGCGAGGTCACTGAGCGTACGGACATCCGGATGGGACCATTCCTCGGATTCGAGGCGGTACCCGCCGGCGACGTCGATCAGCGCGAAGCAGGTGTAGGTCGCGCCGGTGATGCGGCGCATCAGGACGTAGTCCTCGGGGGTGGGGATCAGGTCCGCCTCGCGGTTGCCCGCCTCCCACACCTGGGCGAACAGGTACTCGCGGACGGTGGTCCGCCAGCGTTCCAGTTGGGCGGGGGTGCCGGCCCCGGCGATCCTGCGCTGCAGCTCCAGCAGACCGGCGCCGAAGGGGTCGTCGGCCGCGGGTTCGCGCCGCTCGTCCAGGATCTCCAGGAGCGGGGGGAGCGCCCGCACGAGCGCGGCCGCCCGGTGGCCCATCGTCTCCGACTCGCAGAAGGCGTCGTCGAAGGCGAACAGCCAGTTGTACCAGTCGTTGATCAGGCGGAGGCTGTCGCGCGGTACCAGCGGGTTGGTCCGGGCGGCCAGCCAGCCGATCCGGGACCGCCGGAAGTGCTCCAGCACGCCCTCCCCCTCCAGCATGCGGGAGGCGGCGAGCCAGGCGTGGCTCTCCTCGTCCACCTCTTCGACGCAGGGGTTGATCTCACTGGGGAAGGGGCACGGCAGTGGCGGAACCCGGAGGGATTGCCGATCGGATCGATGCGCAGATGTGGTTCCCACCTTCCCCAGCATGGCCGACAAGCACAAGTTTTCCTATACGTCATTGAATGATGAGGTATTAAGTGTTGGACCCTAATGTCCAAACCATTGCGGATAGTCCTCTTGTCTGACCCTCCGTAGCCCTGGTGTCCGAGCGCCGGTCCTCCGCTGCGGGCGGGCACCGTCTGTAGCGGGACCGTTCCGCACGGGGACCGTCGCCCTCGGCAAGGCGCCAGGGATCGCCGGGGTCACCGGAAGTCACGGCGACCGCGGAATGCGCCGGGCACCCCGCGGGTTCTTCTCAAGAGACGATCGACGAAAGGCTGGAAACGGTGTTCGACCCGACGGATCTCTACCGGCTCAGTGAGGACGTCCCTGAGCTGACCGATCCGGTGCTCCTCTACCACTTCGACGGGTTCGTGGACGCGGGCGGGGCCGGCCGGCTCGCCCTGGGTCACCTGCTGACCGAACTGGAGCATCGGGTCATCGCGACCTTCGACGTGGACCGGCTGCTCGACTACCGCTCCCGGCGTCCGATCATGACCTTCGACACCGACCGGTGGACGGGCGTCGAGGTCCCCGAGATCGCGCTGCGCCTCGCCCACGACTCGACCGGCACCCCGTTCCTGCTGCTCACCGGCCCCGAGCCGGACCGTGAGTGGGAGCTGTTCGCCGCCGCCCTCGGCGAGCTCGCCACCCGGCTGGGCGTCGGCAGGCTGGTGACCGCGCACGGCATCCCGATGGCCGTCCCGCACACCCGCCCCCTGGGCGTCACCGCCCACGCCAGCCGTCCCGAGCTCATCACCGGCCGGACCAGCACCTTCGGCAAGGTCCAGGTCCCCGGCAGCGTGGCGGGCCTGATCGAGTTCCGGCTCGGCGAGGCGGGCCACGACGCCCTCGGCTACGCCGTGCACGTCCCCCATTACCTCGCCCAGGCCGAATACCCCACGGCGGCGCTGACCGCCCTGGACGAGGTCACCCGGGGCACCGGTCTGGTGTTCCCGCTGGAGGGCCTGCGCGCCTCCGCCGAGCAGACCATCTCCGAGATCGCCGAGCAGATCGAGGCCTCGGAGGAGCTGTCCACCGCGATCGCCGGGCTGGAGCAGCAGTACGACGCGTTCGCGGCCGGCGCCGCGCGGGAGAACCTCATCGCCGAGCCCGCCGAGATGCCCACCGGCGACGAGCTCGCCGCCCAGTTCGAGGCCTTCCTCGCCGAACGCGAGGATCGCCACAATGACTGACCTGCGCGTCGGCCTCATCGGGTACGGCGTGGCGGGCGCGTTCTTCCACGCCCCGCTGATCGCGGCCACACCCGGCCTGCGGCTGTCCGCAGTGGTGACGGGAAACCCGGGGCGCGCCGCCGAGGCGTCCTCCCGGTACGGCGCGCGCGTCGTCCCCGACGCCGCCGAGCTGTGGGACTCGGTCGACCTGGTCGTGGTGGCCTCTCCCAACCGCACCCACGTCCCGCTGACCGAGGCCGCCCTCAAGGCCGGGCTGCCGGTGGTCGTGGACAAGCCCCTGTCCGCCACCGCCCGCCAGGCCCGCGGCCTGATCGACCTGGCGCGGGAGCGGGGCCGGATGCTGACGGTGTTCCAGAACCGGCGCTGGGACGGCGACTTCCTGACGATCGAGCGGCTGGCCGCCGCCGGCGAGCTCGGCACGGTGCACCGGCTGGAGTCCCGGTTCGAACGCTGGCGGCCCGTCCCGAAGGGCGGCTGGCGCGAGCTCGGCGGCGCCGAGGAGGTCGGCGGCCTCCTGTACGACCTGGGCAGCCACCTGGTCGACCAGGCGCTGCGCCTGCTCGGCCCGGTGACGTCCGTCTACGCCGAGGCCGACGTCCGCCGTTCCGGGGTCGCCTCCGACGACGACACCTTCATCGCCCTCACCCACGCGGGCGGCGCCCGTTCCCACCTGTGGGCCAGCGCCGTGGCCTCGCGGCTCGGCCCCCGCTTCCGGGTGCTGGGCTCACGGGCCGGCTACGTCAAGCACGGCCTCGACGTCCAGGAGGACCGGCTGCGCGCGGGCCTGGCACCCGGCTCCGCCGGCTTCGGCGACGACCCCGAGGACCGCTGGGGCGTGCTGGGCACCGACGAGGCCGGCCGCCGGATCCGCACCGAGCCGGGCGACTACCTCGCCTTCTACCGGTCCGTGGCGTCCGCCCTGCGCGAGGGCGCCCCGCCGCCGGTCGATCCGGAGGAGGTCGTCGCCGCCCTCACCGTGCTGGAGGCGGCCCGCCGTTCCGCCACCGAGGGCGCGGTCGTCACGCTCTGACCGCCCGGACGCCCGCGCGTCCGCCGCACCGTACCCTTCGGGGGCGCCTCGTGGCGCCGCCCGGAGCGTCCCTTCCCTAATCGCGCAGACGGGACCGCAGGGCGCGGGTGTCGTCGTCGGTCCAGCCCTCGGAGGCGAGCCACTCCATGGGACCCCCGAAGCGGTCCTCCAGCACGCCGAAGAACTGCTCCAGATATTTCTCCCGGGGCCGGTGCTCGTCGGCCGGGCGGGAGTCGAGGTCGTCGCGGTAGGTGCTGCTGGCGCGCAGGCGGCCCATGATGGCCTCGATGCGGTCGCCGCTGGCGGCGTAGTCGGCGACGATGGCCTCGCGGGTGGCCCCGGCGACCTCCAGCGCCAGGGCGCAGACGACGCCCGTGCGGTCCTTGCCGGCCGCGCAGTGCACGATCGCCGCGCCGTCGTCGTGGGCCATGGCCCGCAGGGCGGCCAGCACCGAGTCGGGGCGCTCGCGCAGGTAGCCGTAGTAGAAGCCGGTCACCCGGAGCTCGGCCAGCTTCTCCTCCTCGACCCGCTCCTGCCAGGGCAGCACCCGGTCGACGTCGACGGTGTCGGCCTCCGCGTCGGTGTGCCGGCCGCCCTCGGCGAAGAGCGTGTGGTGGTGGACGCTCACCTCGGGGACGCGGGTGAGCGGGCCCGGCCCCTCCATGAACACCTCCGGGCCGGAGCGCAGGTCGATGACGTGACGGAGCTTCAGCTCGGCGACGAGCCGCTCGACGTCGCGCCCGGTCAGTCCCTGCAGATTGTCCGACCGGTAGATCCGGCCGAAGCGCGTGGTCCCGCCGTCCACCGTGGCGAGCCCACCGAGGTCGCGCACGTTGACGGCGCCTTCGAGATCGATCCATCGCATGAAGTCGTTCATCACGATGAGTCTATACATGGGCATATGACCGTCCGGTGAACACCGAGGCGGCTGGAGGCGACCATCGGAGGCCGGTACGGGGTCATCCGCATCCCGCCCGTACCGCCGGTGCGGCGTTCCGGGCACGTCCGAGCGGAAGCGGAGCGGCCGATCCCGCCTCGGGAACATACCTACCGGTCGGTATACTGACATTTCATGAAGCGAACTGTTTACGGCCCCGACCACGACGCGTTCCGCGAGTCGGTCCGGGAGTTCATCGCCCGGTCGGTCACGCCGCGCACCGAGGAGTTCATCGAGAACCGGCTGATCGACCGCGAGGTCTGGCTGGAGGCCGGACGGCAGGGCTTCCTCGGTCTGGAGGTCCCGGAGGAGTACGGCGGGAGCGCGGCCGGGGACTACCGCTTCAACGCCGTGCTGGGCGAGGAGTTGTCCGGGGTCGGCGCGGCCCTCTCCTCCAGTTTCGGCATCCACTACGACGTGGTCGCGCCGTACCTCGTGGAACTGACCACCGACGAGCAGAAGAAGCGCTGGCTGCCGCGCTTCTGCTCCGGAGAGATGATCACCGCCATCGGCATGAGCGAGCCCGGCGGCGGCTCCGACCTGGCCGCGCTGCGCACCACCGCGGTCCGCGACGGCTCCGACTGGATCCTCAACGGGTCCAAGACCTTCATCACCAACGGCTACTGCGCGGACCTGGTCGTGGTGGCCGCCCGCACCAGCCCGGAGAAGAAGGCCAAGGGCATCACGCTGTTCGCGGTCGAGACCGGGATGGAGGGCTTCACCCGGGGCCGCAAACTCGACAAGGTGGGCCAGCCGGAGGCCGACACCGCCGAACTGTTCTTCGAGAACGTGCGCGTCCCCGCCGAGAACGTGATCGGCGAGGTCGACCGGGGCTTCATCGCGATGATGGAGCGGCTCCCGCAGGAGCGCCTCGGCTCCGCGGTGGCGAACCTCGCGCACGCGGCGGCGGTGCTCACCGAGACCCTGTCCTATGTCAAGGAGCGCAGGGCGTTCGGCCAGGCCATCGGTTCCTTCCAGCACAACAAGTTCGTCCTGGCCGACCTGGTCACCAAGGTCGAGGTCTCCCAGGCCTTCGTGGACCAGTGCGTGGTGGCCCACGCCGAGGGGGAGCTGGGCGCGGTCGACGCCGCCAAGGCCAAGATGTGGACCTCGGAGGTGCAGGGCGAGGTGCTGGACGCCTGCGTGCAGTTGTTCGGCGGCTACGGCTACATGAAGGAGTACCGCGTCGCCCGCGCCTGGATGGACGCCCGGGTGACCCGCATCTGGGCCGGTTCCAACGAGATCATGCGCGAGATCATCGGCCGGGACCTGGGTCTTTAGATCCCGGCGGTCCGCGCCGGTCTTCGGATGTCCGCCGGAGCCCCCGGTCCCGGCCCCGCACAGGGGCCGGGAGGCGCGGACACTACGGTGTCCACGTGCTCTCCGTATCGCTGGACACCCTGCGTGTCTTCCTCCACGTGCTGGCCGCCACCGTCTGGGTCGGCGGCCAGCTGACCCTCGCCTTCCTCGTCCCGGCGCTGCGCGCGACCGGCGAGGGGGTGACCAAGGCCGCCGCCCGCGCCTTCGACCGGGTGGCCTGGCCCGCCTACGCGATCCTGCTCGCCACCGGCGTGTGGAACCTGCTCGACGGGATCGGCGACGATCCCGCCTACCGGCGCACCCTGGAGGTGAAGGTGGCCGTCGTGGTCGTCTCCGGCGTCACCGCCTTCCTGCACGCCCGCGCGAAGACCCGGGGCGCCCTGGCCGCGTTCGGCGCGCTCAGCGGCCTGTCCGCGCTGGCGGCGCTGTTCCTCGGCGTGATGCTGGGCTGAGCAGGTCCCACCCGTGAGCAGGTCCCACCCGCCGGTCACCTGTCTCTCACATAGCGAGAGACAGGGATGAAAGTGGAGAAATCCGGATCGTACCCCTGTAACCTCTCTAACGGGACGATCAGCTGGGGGTGACATGCCTGCGCGCGCCGACCGGAGCGTCGGCACGGGCACGCTCCAGGCCGTCACCGTGCACACCGCCCCGCTCCTCCTGCCCGTCTCCGGGCCGCCGATCGAAGACGGCGCCCTGGCCGTCCGCGCGGGCCGGGTACTCCGGATCGGTCCCCGTAGACGGATCGAGGCCCTCTACCCCGCCCTCGATCCCGTGCGCTGGCCGGGCATGATCGTTCCGGGACTCGTCGACGCGCACGTCCGGCTCGGCCCCCGGCTCCCCCCGGCGCTCGCCCACGGCGTCACCGCGATCGCCGGCGTCGTCCCCGACCCGGACACCGCCTCGCGTCCGGCTCCCCGCCCCGGCCCGGGCACCGCCCCGCACCCGGCCCCGCGTCCCGGCCCGGAGGGCGGTCCCGACATCGTCCGGGACGCCGGTCCGGACATCGGTCCGGACATCGGTCCGGACATCGGTCCGGACATCGGTCCGGACAGCAGCCGAGGCACCGGCCCGGGGGCGGGCCACGACGCATGCCCCGATCTCACGGCCGCGGCCGCCCTGGCCGGCCTGGGACTGGCGCTCGCCCGCGCGCTCGCCCGCGATCCCGGCACGGACCGGCTCCTGGTGGAGGCCCTGACCCTCGGCGGCGCCAGGGCCCTCGGCCTGGACGAGGGACCCGGCAGGCTGGGCCGCCTGGAACCGGGCTGCCGCGCCGACTTCGCCGTGTTCGACGTCGAGGCCGACGCGGAGAGCGCCTGCACCGCCCTGCTCCACGAGGGCCCGGGGCGGTGCGTGGCCACGTTCACCGCCGACCGCCCCGCCTGGCGCCGTACGGGTGCGGACAGGGCCGCCGTCCGGGCGGACGGGACGACCGGGGCGGACGGGATGGAGGGCAGCGCGGCCGGGTGATCCCGCGCCGCGAGGCGACCCGGCCGCCTCCCCGGACCACCCGCGGGCTCGACCGGTCTCACCGCGTTCCCGCCGTTCCTCCTCCCGGACGGCCCTCAGGCGGCCCCCGGCGGCCCCTGCCCTGCTCACCGATCGATTTCCGAACGGCGCCGACGGTAAGGTGGCGGAAATCGTTGGATATGGGAGGTTTTCTTATGGACGCGCCGCCGGCCGATGGACAGGAACCGGGCCAGCGCCTGAAGGATCTCCAGACGGTGCTCGACTCCATCGTCGACTACGAGATCGTCACCCTGGACGCCGGCGGCCGGATCATCAGCTGGAACCGGGGCGCGCAGGGTCTTCGGGGTTACACCGCCGAGGAGGTCCTCGGACGGCCGATCTCGCTGTTCCACACCGAGGAGGACCGGGCCGCGGGCCTCGCCGAGCACGCCCTGACCGCGGCCCGCGAGACGGGCCGGTTCGAGACCGAGGGCTGGCGGGTCCGCAAGGACGGCACCCGGTTCTGGGCGAGCGCGATCATCACCTCGGTCCGCGACGGAAGCGGGGCGCCCGCCGGCTTCGTCGAGGTCACCCGCGACGTGACGGACCGCCGCCAGACCGACGCGATGTTCCGCGGCCTGCTCGAGGCGGCGCCCGACGCCATGGTGATCGTGGACTCCGGCGGCCGCATCGTCCTGGTCAACCGCCAGACCGAGCAGCTGTTCGGCCACACCCGGGAGGAACTGGTCGGCCGGCCGGTCGAGCTCCTGGTGCCGGAGCGCTTCCGTGAGCGGCACCCGCTCTACCGCGACACCTTCTTCACCCACCCGCAGGCCCGTCCCATGGGGGTCGGCCTGCAGCTGACCGGCCTGCGCCGCGACGGCACCGAGTTCCCCGTCGAGATCAGCCTGAGCCCCCTGGAGACCGAGAAGGGCACACTCGTGTCCGCGGCGATCCGCGACGTCACCGAGCGCCGCGAGCAGGAGCTGCGGCTCCAGCGCCAGCGCGACGAGATCATGGAGCTGTCCACTCCCGTGATCCAGGTCTGGGACAAGGTGCTGGCGCTGCCCATCATCGGCACCCTCGACTCCATGCGCGCCGCCCGGCTGACCGAGAGCCTGCTGGAGAGGATCTCCGAGAACCAGGCCGAGGTGATCATCCTGGACATCAGCGGCGTCCCCACCATCGACACCCAGGTGGCTCAGCACCTCCTCAAGACGGTGCAGGCGGCCACGCTGATGGGGGCGACGAGCATCCTGAGCGGTGTGCGGCCGGAGACGGCGCAGGCGATGGTGCACCTGGGCATCGACATCGGCCGGCTGCGCAGCCGCAACACGCTGCGCGACGCGCTGCAACTGGCTCTGCAGATCGTCTCCGACCAGGCGGGAACGGCGCGGAGCGCCGCCACGACGGTCATGGGGGCCGCGACGACCATGGGACAGGGAGCGGTGTGAGCGAGATCGTCCCGATCATGCGGATCGGAGAGACGCTGCTGGTCAGCCTCCAGGGCGACCTCGACGACGAGGCCGTGCTCCGGGTCGAGGACCAGCTCTCCCGGGAGGTCGCCCGGACGCGCACGACGGGCACCCTGATCGACGTCAGCGGCCTGGCCGTGGTCGACTCGTTCATCGCCCGGGTCCTCACCCGCGTCGTCGCGATGATCCGGCTGCTCGGATCCCAGGCGGCCGTCGTCGGGATCCAGCCCGCGGTGGCCATCACCCTGGTCGAGCTCGGCGTGCCCATGGGCCACCTGCACACCGCCCTCAACGCCGAGCAGGGCATGGCACTGCTGGCGCGGCTGCGTGACCATGGTGCCTGAACTCACCGGCACGGCCCCGGTGGTCGTGACGATCGCCGCGGGAGCCGACCTCATCCACGTGCGCCAGGTGCTGCGCGCGCAGGCGCTGGAGGCCGGGCTCGGCCTCGTCGACCAGACGAAGCTCATCACCGCCGGCAGCGAACTCGCCCGCAACATCGTGACCTACGCCACCGGCTCCCGCGGGACGCTCCGGGTCGAGCAGGTGCGGGCGAACGGCCGGCGCGGCGTCCAGGCGGCCTTCTCCGACTCCGGCCCCGGCATCGACGACATCGAGCTGGCACTCACCGACGGCTTCAGCACGGCCCGCAGCCTGGGTCTCGGCCTGCCCGGCGCCCGGCGGCTCACCGACGAGCTGACGATCACCTCGGTCAAAGGATCCGGGACCACGGTGGTGATCGTGAAGTGGGCACGCTGACCCAGGCGGAACACCAGCGCCACATGATCTCCGCCGAGGAGGACGTCGGCGCGGTGCGCCGGGCGGTCGCCGCGACGGCCCGGCGGCTGCCCCGCCTGCGCGAGGGCGAGTCGGAGCTGGTGGCGACCGAGCTCGCCACGAACGTCCTGCGGCACGCGAGAGCCGGCGGGTACGTCCTGCACCGGCCCACGGGAGAGGGGCTCGAACTCCTCGCGGTCGACCGCGGACCGGGCGGCGCCTCACCGGGCGTGCCGCGCTGGGCGGTGCCCGGCCTCGGCGAGCAGGCGCCCCTGCCGCCGTTCGGCGGCCGGGCCCACATGGGACCGGGCGCAGGGCCGGATGTGGGGCCGGGCGGGGGACTGGGTGGGGGACTGGGTGTGGGGCTGGGCGCGGTACGGCGCCGCGCCTCGGCCTTCGACTGCTACTCGGGTCCGGGCGGGACGGTCGTGCTGATCCGGATCGGCCCGTGTGCTCCCGCCTCCGCCGGAGCCTGGCGATGGGGCGGGGTGAACGTCCCGCTAGGCGGCGCCGGCGACTCCGGGGACGCCTGGGCGGTCGCCGCCGACGGGTGTCTGACCGCCCTCGTCGCCGACGGGCTGGGCCACGGGCCGGCCGCCGCCCAGGCGTCGCGGGCCGCCGTCTCCGCGCTGGAGCACCCGATGCCCGGCCACTCCCCCTCGACCGGCCTCGACGGCCTCGTACGGCGCGCGCACGAGGCCATGCGCGGCACCCGCGGCGGGGTGCTGGGGGTCTGCACGATCGGGCCGGACCGGCTGAGCTTCGCGGGGGTGGGCAACATCGCCGGACGGCTGCTGCCCGCCGGGGAGAACCCCCGCAGGAGTCACGGCCTGCTGTCCCACCACGGGACCCTGGGCGTCCAGCTCGCCCCGCCCCGGACCCGGGTCTCCGCCTACGGCTGGGGGCCCGGCGCCGTACTGGTCGTGACCTCCGACGGGATCACGAGCCGCTGTGATCCGCTGGCCTACCCCGGCCTGCTGGAGCGGGACCCCGCGGTCATCGCCGCCGTCCTCCAGCGCGACCACGGACGCGACGGCGACGACTCGACCGTACTCGTCGTGCGGGACGTCCGGGAGCCCGCCGTACCGGATGTGCGGGAAGACGACAGTCCCGCCGGAACCCCGCGGAGTGGTGGATCGTGACAGCAGGACAGCCCGAGGAACTCACCGAGGCCCTCTCCGCGCTCTCCCGGAGAGAGGCCGAGCTCGAAGACTGCCGGCGGCAGGTCGCCGACCTGGACGCCGAACTCGAGGCGACGAGCCGGGGCCTCATCGCGCTCCACGCCGAACTGGAGAACGCCCGGCAGGCCGAGGCCCGGCTCGCCGCGATCGTCCAGTTCTCCGACGACGCCATGTTCTCGATGACCGTGCACGGAGAGATCCAGACCTGGAATCCGGGTGCGGAGCGGCTGTTCGGCTACGGCGCGGCCGAGGCCGTGGGGCGGCCCGCCGACATGCTGGTCCCCGAGTCGTCGCTGCACCCGTTCGGCGACGTGCTGGAACGGGTCCGCTCCACGGCCCAGGCCCGGAGCTACGACACCCGGCTGCGCCGCGGTGACGGCCGCCTGTTCGACGCCGCCGTCGCGGTCTCCCCCATGGGCGATCCCGGCGGCGCGCCCACCGGCTTCTCCGTGGTGGCCCGAGACCTCACCGACCGGCTCCGGCTGGAGACCGAGCTGGCGGCCGCGCGCGCCCAGCAGGAGGTGCTGACCGACCGGGAGCGGATCGCCAGGGACCTGCACGACATGGTGATCCAGCGGATCTTCGGCGCCGGGCTGGCCCTGCAGGCCACCGCGGGCATGATCAGGCATCCCCAGGCGGAGGACCGCCTGCGGAAGGTCATCGGCGAGCTCGACGTCACGATCCACGAGCTCCGCACCGCGATCTTCAACCTGCAGCACCCCCCGCAGCAGGAGACCACGCTGCGGGCCGCGATCCTCCAGCTGACGACCGAGGCGGCCGAGCGGCTCGGGTTCTCCCCCGCGGTCGCCTTCGACGGGCCCATCGACTCCGCCGTCCCCGACGAGGTCGCGGTCCAGTTGCTGGCCGTCCTGCGGGAGGCGCTGTCCAACATCGTCCGCCACGCCCGCGCCTCGAGAGCCGAAGTGCTGCTGAGCGCGGGGTCCGACCTGGCGCTGGAGGTCACCGACAACGGGCGCGGCCTCGGCGAGACGACCCGCAGCAGCGGGCTGGGCAACCTGGGCGAGCGGGCCAGGGCGCTGGGCGGCGTCTTCGAGGCGGTCAGCCCGCCCGGCGGCGGGACCCGGCTCGAGTGGCGGGTCCCGCTCCGCTAGCCCCGTTTTCCGCACCTGCCGCGCCGGTGGGATCCGGCCGCCGATTCCCCGTGCGAGCATTGATATGCAAGCGGAGGCTTGCCTATACTCGGGGCGTGGCGGACATCTTCAAAGCGCTCGCCGATCCCACCCGCAGGGCGATCCTCGACGAGCTCGCCGAGCGGAACGGGCAGACCCTGTTCGAGATCTGCTCACGGCTGGCCGCCAGGCACCGGCTCTCCTCGTCGCGCCAGGCGATCTCGCAGCACCTCGACGTGCTCGAGGCCGCGGGCCTGATCGAGACGCGGCGGGAGGGCCGCTACAAGTTCCACCACCTCGACACCCGGCCGCTCCGGCACCTCGCCGACCGGTGGCTCGGCACCGACTCCCAGGAGGACCCGTGAGAATCAACCTGACCAGCGTCTTCGTCGACGACCAGGACAAGGCCCTGCGCTTCTACACCGAGGTGCTCGGCTTCGTGAAGAAGACCGAGGTCCCGCTCGGCGAGCACAGCTGGCTGACCGTGGTCTCCCCCGACGACCCGGACGGCGTGGAACTCGTGCTCGAGCCCAGCGAGCACCCCGCCGTCCGGCCCTTCAAGGAGGCGCTCGTCGCCGACGGCATCCCCTTCAACTCGTTCGCCGTGGACGACGTGCACAAGGAGTTCGACCGGCTCCGGGGGCTCGGCGTGCGGTTCACCCAGGAGCCCGCGGCGATGGGACCGGTGACGACGGCCGTGTTCGACGACACCTGCGGCAACCTGATCCAGATCGCCTCCCAGGGGTGACGGGCGGCGGCCGGGGGAAGCCCGTCCGGGCGGGCGGTTTCCGTCGTACCCGTCTGCTTGGATCACCGCATGGCTGAACGCAAGTACGGCGTGCCCGCGCCCGAGACCCGTACCACCGTCCGATCCGCGGACTGGGACAGCGAGGACCTGTCGGGTCAGACCCACGAACAGGTCGCCTTCGTCGACGTGGACATGACCGAGGCCACCAGCCAGGGGGCCGTCTTCTCCGAGTGCTCCTTCCGCGACGTGCGGTTCAACGCCTCGGTCCACACCGAGTCGGCCTTCCTGAACTGCACCTTCACCCGGTGCACGTTCTTCGACGCCACCTTCACCTCTTGCAAGTTCGTGGGCAGCATGTTCAGCGACTGCACCTTCGACCTGCTGAAGGTCTCCGGAGGGGACTGGTCGTTCGCCGGGCTCCCGGGGGCGGCCCTCGGCAGCGCCTCCTTCACCGACGTGCGGATGCGCGAGGCCGACCTGACCGGCGCGCGGTGCGAGGGCGCCGCGCTCCAGCGGGTCGACCTGTCCGGCGCCTGGCTGCACAGCGCCGACCTGTCCCGCTGCGACCTGCGCGGGAGCGACCTGTCGTCGATGGACCCGCTCACCGTCAAGCTGAAGGACGCGGTGATCGACATCCGCCAGGCGGTCACGATCGCCGGCCTGCTCGGCCTGGAGGTCCGCTCCGACTAGCGTCGCGGTTCCCGGGCTGCGGGCGTCCCCCGGCGGAGGCCGGGGGAGGCCGGCGGGACCGGGACGAACGCCTCCCGTGGACGGGAAGGCGTCTTCCGTCCGGCCCGGAAGCCGTTCCCGGTGTCAGGCGCGGAAGGGCCCCGCCGTACGCTCTGAGCCATGCGCAACACCCGATATGCACGGTCTGGAATGGTCTGCACGGTCGATCACCTGGCGTCGAGGGCCGGGGTCGCGATGCTGGAGCGGGGAGGGTCGGCGGCCGACGCGGCCGTCGCGGCGAACGCCGTGCTGGCGGTCACCGCGCCGCACCTGTGCGGGCTGGGCGGAGACCTGTTCGCGCTCGTGCACGACGGGTCCCCGGTCCCCGCGGCGCTCAACGCCTCCGGACGGGCCGGGTCGGGCGCCGATCCGGAGCGCCTGCGCGCCGAGGGCCACGACCGCATGCCGTTCCACCACGACGTCCGGTCCGCCCCGGTGCCCGGCTGCGCGGACGGCTGGCTGGCCCTGCACGGCCGGTACGGCAGGCTGCCGCTGGCCGAGGTGCTCGCCCCCGCGATCGGGTACGCCGAGGACGGGTTCCCCGCCTCGCCGCTGCTGGTGCCCGGCCTGACGACCGTCGGCCCGCTCTGCGAGGACTTCGCCTCCGCCCGCTCGGCCGGTGACCTCGTCCGGCGGCCGGGGGTGGCCAGGGCGCTGAAGGCGCTGACCGGCGGCCGGGACGGCTTCTACCTGGGCGAGTTCGGCGAAGGACTGCTCGCCCTCGGCGCCGGGGAGTACACCGAGGACGACCTGGCCCGGCCGGGCGCGGAGTGGGCCGAGCCGCTCCGCGCCCGGGTCTTCGGCCACGACGTGTGGACGATGCCGCCCAACTCCCAGGGCTACCTGCTGCTGCTCGCGCTCGCCGTCGCCGAGGGCCTGGACCTGCCCGCCGACCCGGCCGACCCGCTCTGGGCGCACCTGCTCGTCGAGGCGTCGCGGGTCGCCGGGCACGACCGGCCGGAGCTGCTGTTCGACGGCGCCCGCGTGGACGCGGTCCTGGAGTCGGCCGCCGAGCGCCGGGCCCTGGTCGACCGGGACCGGCGGGCCGAGCTGCGCGACCTGGCCGCGCCCGGTGACACCACCTACCTGTGCGCGGTGGACGGCGACGGCATGGGCGTCTCGCTGATCCAGTCCAACGCCGCCGGTTTCGGCAGCCTGCTCTTCGAACCCCGGACCGGCATCAACCTGCACAACCGGGGCATCGGCTTCTCCCTCGTCCCGGGCCATCCCGCCGAGTACGGTCCCGGGCGGCGCCCCCCGCACACGCTGGTCCCGGCGCTGGTCACCCGGCCGGACGGGTCGCTGCGCTCGGTCGCCGGCACCATGGGCGGCGACGGGCAGCCGCAGATCGTGCTCCAGCTCCTGACCCGCCTGCTCCTGCACGGCCGGGAGCCCGGCGAGGCCGTGGGCGCCCCCCGCTGGCGGCTGGGCACCGGGGGCACCGGATTCGACACCTGGAACGCCCCCGACGAGGTCGTGGTCGAGGTGGAGGAGGGCGGCCCGTGGGGCGAGGGCCTGGCGCGGCGCGGCCACCCGGTCGCGGCGCTGCCGTACGGCTCCGCGTTCGGGCACGCCCACCTGATCGACGTGCTGCCCTCCGGGGTGCTGGCGGGGGCGGCCGATCCGCGCTCCGTCATCGGGGCCGCCGCCGGTCTGTGACCGGGACGCCGGGGGAGGAGGCGACCTGCGGTTCTTCCGCTTTTCAGGGGGTAGTGCCCCAGTATGAGCCAATCACCCCCGGACCGTTACGGGATGAGCGACGAGCAGGCGCTCGAAGTCGAGCAGGCGACCAACGACCTGGGCCTCAACCACATGATCGTCGAGGACGACCCCCGGCACCGGGACGACTTCGGCGAGCGTCTCCGGCGCGAGGCACCGGACCACCCGCGGAAGGCGCGCGAGTGGAGCCGGCTGGTCGCGCCCGACCAGGGAACCGGGCCGCACGAGACCTCCCAGGCGTACGCCACCGACGTCGGCCGCGACGACGGCGACCTGTCGGCCGAGGAGCGTGCGATCCACATCGAGCCGTACCGCTGAATCGAGCCGTACCGCTGAATCGAGCCGTACCGCTGAATCGAGCCGTACCGCTGAATCGAGCCGTACCGCTGAGCCGGCCCCGGTCAGCGCGGCGGATCCGCGGCCAGGGCGGCCACCAGGTCGGCGAAGCCGTCGACGACGTGGTCGGCCTCGGCCGCCTCCGGGCGCGCGGCGTGCAGGTGGCCCCAGGGCCCGCGGCGGATCAGCGCGGTGCGCATGCCCGCCTTCCGCGCCGGGAGGACGTCGTTGTCGAGCCGGTCGCCCACGTAGAGGATCTCCCCGGGCTCCCGGCCGGAGACCGCGACGACCTCGGCGAAGAACGCGGGGTCGGGCTTGGACACGCCCCAGCCGTCGGAGGTGTGGACGGCGTCCACCGGCAGGTCCATCGCCATCAGCGCGTCGTAGGCCTGCGGCGGCTGGTTCCCCGCGATGACCAGCCCGTAGCCGAGGCCGCGCAGCGCGGCCAGGCCGGGCCGTACGTCCGGGTAGAGGTCGGCCGCGTCGAAGTTCACCCGGAGCCCTTCCGGGTCCTCCCGCTTCCAGGCCTCCTGCTCGGCCTCCAGGTCGAAGCCGGGCCGCAGCAGTTCGAAGGCCTCGGTGAAGGAGCGGTCGAGGGCCGCCATGCCGCCCAGCACGCCGAGCATCGTGAACCGGGTGACGCCGAGCCGGTCGGCCCAGCGCGACCAGATCCGCGTCTCGTCGATCAACGTCTCCCCGACGTCGAACACCAGCGTCCGGATCACGGCGTCCTCCCCCTCGATGGCCCTTCGGACGGGCCCACCGCATCCTAAGGGCTCTCCCGTGAGCCCGGAGAGCCGGTCCAGGAGGAGCGGGCGGGACCGGCGCCGTCCGGCCGGAGCCGGCGGCGCGGGCTCCGCGGGATGGTGCCAGGATCGGATCATGGCTGCGGGGGGACTGCACGGGAGAGAGCCCGAAGAGGGCGCGATCGCCGGGCTGCTGGCGGGGGTCAGGGCGGGCGCCAGCTCGTCGCTGGTGCTCCGCGGCGAGCCGGGCATCGGCAAGACGGCGCTGCTCGACCACGCCGCCGCGGCGGCCGGGGACATGCGGCTGCTCCGCGCTACCGGGATCGAGTTCGAGGCGGAGCTGCCGTTCTCGGGGCTGCAGTTGCTGCTGCGCCCGGCGCTCGGATCCCTCGCCGCGCTGCCCGGCCCGCAGCGCGAGGCTCTGGAGGCGGCGTTCGGGCTCGGGTCCGCGGCCGGCTCCGAGCCGATGCTGGTGGGGCTGGCGGTGCTCTCCCTGCTGGCGGAGCACGCGGGCGAGACCGGGCTGCTGTGCCTCGTCGACGACGCGCAGTGGCTCGACCGGGCGTCGCGGGACGCGCTCGTGTTCGCCGCCCGGCGCCTGCACGCCGAGGGCGTGGCCATGGTCTTCGCCGCCCGTGACGGCGAAGGGTCCTTCCCCGCCCCCGGTCTTCCGGAGCTGCGCCTGTCCGGGCTGGCCCCGGAGGCGGCCGCGGCCCTGCTCGACCGGCATCCGCTCGCGCCCGCCGTACGCCATCGCCTGCTCGCCGAGGCCGGCGGCAACCCGCTGGCCCTGCTGGAGCTGCCGGTCGCCCTGGCCGCCGAAGGCGGCGGCGCGTTCCCATCGGGCGCGCTCCCCCTCACCGGCCGCCTGCAACTGGCCTTCCACGGCCGGGTCAGCCGGATGTCGGAGTCCTGCCAGAGCCTGCTCCTGGTGGCGGCGGCCGAAGAGACCGGCGAGCTCGCCGTGGTCCTGCGCGCCGCCGCCGCCCTGGGGGCGGGCGTCGAGGACCTGTCCTCCGCCGAACGGGCCGGCCTGGTGCTCCGCGGCGACGCGGACGGCACCACGCTCCGCTTCCGCCACCCGCTGATCCGCGCCGCCGTCTACCAGCGGGCGCCGCTCGGGCAGCGCCTCGCCGTCCACCGCGCGCTCGCCGCCGCCCTCGGCTCGCCCGAGCAGGCCGACCGCCGGGCCTGGCATCTGGCGGCAGCCGCCACCGGAACCGACGAGGAGGCCGCTGCCGCGCTGGAACGCACCGCCGCCCGCGCCCGGAGGCGCAGCGGCCACGAGGCGGCCGCGGCGGCGTACGAACGGTCCGCCCGGCTGAGCGCCGACCCGGCCGCCAAGGCGCACCGCGAGGTCCTGGCGGCGGAGGCGGTGCTGGAGGCAGGCGATCTGGGGCGTGCCCGAGCCCTCGGAGACCGCGCGGCCCGGCGGCTGGACGGGGCCCCGGCGGTGAACGCGCGGATCGCCCACGTGCGGGCGCTCGCGGACTTCTGGCAGGGCTCCTACGCCGCCGCCCACCGGTCGCTGCTCGACGGCGCCGATCTCGTCCGCGACACCGATCCGGGCCAGGCCGCCATGCTGCTGATCCAGGCCGTTCACACCTCCTGGTACCTGGGAGAACGACAGCTCGCGGCGACCCTGGACCGGCTGGCCGCGCTGCCGTTGGCCGACGCGGACCCGCTCGCGCCGGTGCGGCCCTACCTCGCCCATCTCGACCGGGGCCGCTGCGAGCGGCCGCCGCCGCTGGGCGACGCCCTCGCGGCGGTGCGGCGGCGGGGCCGGGCTCCCGACCAGGCGCTGACGATCCTCTGCGGAGCGGCGCTCGCGCTGGGCCAGGACACCGACGCCTACGAGCTCGCCACCGCGCTCGCCGCCGGACACCGCGCCCGGGGCGGTGCCGGGCGGCTGCCGACGGTGCTGTTCTTCATCGCCGAGGGCGAGATCTTCACCGGACGGCACCTGGACGCGCTCGCCACGGCGACCGAGGCCCTGGGGCTCGCCCGCGACACCGGCCAGCAGCAGTGGGTCAGCCAGTTCAGCGGCGTGCTCGCCTACCTCGACGCGACCGGGGGAGACGAGGCGGCCTGCCGGCGCAACGCCGAGGAGGGACTGGCGGGGGCCGCCCCCGGGGCCGTCTCCCCCGGCGCGCCGTGGGCGCACTGGTCGCTCGGACTGCTGGATCTCGGCCTGGGCCGCGCCGAGGCGGCACTCGCCCGCTTCGAGCGCCTGACCCGCGAGCCGATGCGGCATCACATCTGTGCCACCCGTTCCACTCCCGACCTGGTGGAGTCGGCCGTGCGGGTGGGGGCTCCGGAACGCGCCGCCGAGCCCCTGGCGCGCTTCGAGCGGTGGGCCGGGTCGGTCGGGCAGCCGTGGGCCGACGCGCTCGTGCTGCGCTGCCGTGGGCTGCTCGCCGCCGACGACCGGGCCGAGGCGTGCTACACGGCGGCCCTCGAGCTGCACGATCTGGAGGGCCGTCCGCTGGAGTACGCCAGGACCGCGCTGCTCCACGGCGAGTGGTTGCGCAGGGCCCGGCGGAAGGCCGAGGCGCGCGGACCGTTGAACGACGCCCTGGAGGTCTTCGACCGGCTCGGCATGCGGCCGTGGGCCGAGCGCGCCCGCGCCGAACTCACCGCGACCGGCGCCCAGGACCGGGGCCCCAGGCCCGCCGGAGGCACGGCCTCCGGCCTCACCCCGCAGGAACTGCAGATCACCCGGCTCGCCGCGCAGGGCCTGTCCAACCGCGACATCGCCGCGCAGCTCTTCCTCAGTCACCGGACGGTCGGCTACCACCTCTACAAGGCCTACCCCAAGCTCGGCGTGGCCTCCCGGAGCGAGCTCAAGGAGGTCGCCGATCGACTGGGAGTGTGAGACCCTGTCTCGATGATCATTCCGGAGCAGGTGCCGTCCGGGCGGATGCTCTCCGTGGACGTCGACGGGGTCCCGCCGGTGGAGCCGGGTCCCGGTGTCCGCGTGCGGACGCTTCCGGGCATGCCGGGGATCAGAACGTGGGTGATCGACCTCGCCCCGGGTGCCGAATGGCCGGACCTCGACGTCCACGAGACCTGCGGCGAGGCGTACTTCGTCGTGAGCGGCGAGGTCATCGAGGGCGACCGCGTCCACGGTCCGGGCACCTATGTCGCCTTCGGCCCGAAGACGAGCCACCGGCCCCGCACGGAGACCGGTGCGCGCGTCTTCGGCTTCAACCACGACGTCACCGCCTGACGGACGTCAGAGTCCCTTCCTGAGCGCGGCGGCCTTGGTGGCCGGGTCGTAGCCGGGCCCGACGCCTTCGACGATGATCAGATCGCCTTCCAGGTGGTCCGTCCGCAGCGGCAGGATCTCCTGGTAGGCGGCCGACCCGTACCAGTCCCGCGCGTTCTCCACTGACGGGAACTCCAGCATGACGACGTTCCCGGGCCACCGGCCCTCGCGGACGTCCACCGCTCCCCCGTGGACGACGAAGCGGCCGGAGAACGGGTCCATCGTGGCCTGGATCCTCTCCATGTACTCCAGCACCTCCGGGTGGAGCTCCTCCGGGTCACGGAGATGCGCGATCACATAGGCGGTCATGGTTTCTCCTTGCGTTCCGTGGACGGCCGGGGCGGACCGGTCCGGCGATCCGCCCCGAGGTGGTCAGACTCCGGCCGGCACCTTGTCGAGGAAGCCGAGCACCCGGCTGATCCGCCCGTCGTCACCGATCACCGCGACGTCGAAGCCGATGGCGACCGGCTCGGCGCCCTCGGGTCCCAGGTGCCAGCTGAACCGCACGATGTCGTGGTGGGCGTCCACGGCGCCGCCGAGGCTGAAGACCAGCCCCCCGAACTGCCCCTGGACCGCCGCGATGGTGGCGTCCAGCCCGTCCCTGCCCCGGACGGAGACCAGCGGGTCGGTGTACACCGCGTCCTCGGCCAGGACCTCCGCCAGCACGGCCCGCCGCGCATCGGCGTCGGTCTCGTTCCACGCGGCGAGGTAGCGCTGGACCAGCTCGTTCGTCTCGCTCATGTCTCTCCTCGGTGGTCGTGCTCTCCTGTGACCACCACGTTAGGGAGACGGGGGCGGCGGGGAATCTGACGTGCTTAAGTACTTTCCTCGAGTGCTTCCGCGGTCCCCGGTCCGGCGGTCCGCCCGGTCAGCACCGCTCTCCCTCCCCTCCGTCCGGTTCTCCGGCGGTGACGTAGCGGTGCAGGTGGCCGGAGCCCTCGAGCATGGCCGCCGCCCGCCGCGTCAGCTCCTCCTGGCGCTGCGCGACGGCGGCGCGGAGCGCGTCGCTGCTGCCGTTGCGGCGCAGGCCGTCGAGGACGGACCGGATCTGGTCCAGGGGATAGCGGCTGCGGCGGAGCATGCCGATCATCCGCGCGTCCCGGATGTCGGCCGGGCCGAAGCGGCGGTAGCCGGTGCCCGGCTCGCGTCTGGGGGCCAGCAGCCCGGCGGACTCCCACAGGCGCAGCGCGGACGGGCGCACCCCGAGACGGGCGGCCACCTCCCCGACGCGCAGGCCGGACCGCGGCGACTCCGGGGTTCCCGGGGTCTCCGGCGTCTGCTCCGCGACCGTCTCGAGCGCCTCGCCCGTCGCCTGGAGGGAGAGGCGCTGCTCGTGCAGCGCGGCGTGACCGGCGTCGATGAGCCTGAGCGCCAGCGGGACGTCCCCGGCGTGCACGGCCTGCATGATCGACTGGGCGGTGTCCGGCCCGTGTCCCCTGGCCAGCGCCCGGTAGGCGAGCAGGGCCCGCAGGTGCCGGGTGTCGAACCTGCGGTAGCCGGCGGCGGTGCGGGGCACCGGGGGCAGGACGCCCGCCGCCGCGTAGTTGCGGATCTGCTGGGTCGAGACGCCCGCGGCCCGCGCCAGGTCGATGGGGCGCAGCCCCGGCCCCGTACGGTCCACGCGGCCGTCCTTCCAGTGAGGGGGTTACCAGGGAGTTGAAGGTTGCCTGCTCGGTTCCTCAGCATAACCGCGAAATCCGAACGAAAGTCTTCATAGGAACTTGAATGAGAGACTTGAAGGCATGACTGTCGGCAACAGCGGTAACGCGTCAGACCTGACCTCTCACCTCGCCGCGGACAGCCACGACCTCATCCAGGTCCGTGGCGCCCGGGAGAACAATCTCACCGGCGTCTCCCTCGACATCCCCAAGCGGCGGCTCACCGTCTTCACCGGGGTCTCCGGCTCCGGCAAGTCCTCCCTCGTCTTCGACACCATCGCCGCGGAGTCCCGGCGGCTGATCAACGAGACCTACACGGCGTTCATCCAGGGCTTCATGCCGAGCCTCAACCGGCCCGACGTGGACGCGCTGCGCAACCTGAGCGCCGCGATCATCGTCGACCAGGAGCGGATGGGCGCCAACGCCCGCTCCACCGTGGGCACCGCCACCGACACCTACACGATGCTGCGGATCGTGTTCAGCCGGATCGGCGTCCCCCACGTCGGCCCGGCCTACGCCTTCAGCTTCAACACCCCGCAGGGCATGTGCCCGGCCTGCGAGGGACTCGGCATGATCACCGACATCGACGTCGACGAGCTGGTCGACCGCGACCTGTCGCTCAACGAGGGCGCGATCAGGGCGCCCGGCTACGGCGTCGACACCTGGCCCTGGCAGATCATCGTGGCGTACGGGTTCGACCCGGACGTCAAGCTGCGCGACTACACGCCGGCCCAGTGGGAGGACTTCCTGCACAAGCCGTCGGTCAAGGTCAAGCTCGGCGCCAACAACTTCACCTACGAGGGCCTGGTCCCCAAGATCCGCCGGCAGTACCTCGGCAAGGACCGCGAGTCGATGAAGGGCCAGGCGCGGGCGTTCGCCGACCGGACGGTCAAGCTCGTCCACTGCACCGGCTGCGACGGCACGCGCCTGAACGAGGCGGCGCGCTCGGCGAAGGTCGAGGGGCTCAGCATCGCCGAGTGCTCGGCCATGCAGATCAACGACCTGGCCGAGTTCGTCCGGAAGATCAGCGATCCCGCCATCAAGCCGGTCCTGGAGAACCTGCGGTCAACGCTGGACTCGCTGGTGGAGATCGGCCTGGGCTACCTGAGCCTGGACCGGGAGTCCGGCACGCTCTCGGGCGGCGAGGCCCAGCGGGTGAAGATGGTCCGGCACCTCAACTCCAGCCTGACCGACGTCACCTACGTCTTCGACGAGCCCACCGCCGGGCTGCACCCGCACGACATCCAGCGGATGAACGGCCTGCTGCTCCAGCTGCGCGACAAGGGCAACACCGTGCTCGTCGTGGAGCACAAGCCGGAGATGATCCAGATCGCCGACCACGTGGTCGACCTCGGCCCCAGCGCCGGCGCCGCGGGCGGCCGCCTCTGCTACGCCGGAGACCTGGCGGGGCTGCGCAAGTCCGGCACCCTGACCGGCCGCTACCTCGACCACCGGGTCGGGCTGCGCGAGACCTTCCGCCGGCCTGCCGGGCACCTGCCGATCAGGGGCGCCACGCTGCACAACCTGCGCGACGTCGACGTCGACGTCCCGCTCGGCGTGCTGACCGTGGTCACCGGCGTCGCCGGGTCCGGCAAGAGCTCGCTCATCCACGGCTACGTCTCCGGCCGGGAGGGCGTGGTGGTGGCCGACCAGTCGCCGATCCGCGGCTCGCGCCGGAGCAACCCGGCGACCTACACCGGCCTGCTCGACCCGATCCGCACGGCCTTCGCCAAGGCCAACAAGGTCAAGCCGGCCCTGTTCAGCGCGAACTCCGAGGGCGCCTGCCCGGCTTGCAAGGGCATCGGCCTCATCTACACCGACCTGGCGATGATGGCCGGGGTCGCGACGGTGTGCGAGGAGTGCGAGGGCAGGCGGTTCACCTCCGAGGTGCTGTCGTACACCCTGCGCGGCAAGAACATCAGCGAGGTCCTGGAGATGCCGGTCGCCGAGGCGGCCGAGTTCTTCACCACCGGCCCGGCGCGGGTCATCCTCGACCGCCTGTCGGCGGTGGGACTGGGTTACGTGGGCCTGGGCCAGCCGCTCACCACCCTGTCCGGAGGCGAGCGGCAGCGCCTGAAGCTGGCCGTCAACATGGCCAGGAACGGCACCACGTACGTCCTGGACGAGCCGACGACCGGCCTGCACCTGGCCGACGTCGACCACCTGCTGGGCCTGCTGGACCGGCTGGTCGACGACGGCAACACGGTCATCGTCATCGAGCACCACCAGGCGGTGATGGCGCACGCCGACTGGATCATCGACATCGGCCCCGGCGCCGGTCACGACGGCGGCCGGGTGGTCTTCTCCGGCACGCCCGCCGAGCTCGTCGCCACCGGCACGTCCCTGACGGCGGTCCACCTGCGCGAGTACGTCGGCCGGACCGCGTAGCCCGCCTCCGGAGGCTCCGGCCGGACCGCCCGGCCGGAGCCGCGCCCCGCGGCGTGCGCGGGGCGCTCCCCGGCGCGACCGGCGGCGTGCGCGGGGGCGGCTCCGGCGCGACCGGCGGTGCCGCCACCGGTCTCAGCGCTGGAAGGACACGCCCAGGTCGATGCCCTCCATCGCCTTGCGGATGCGCTTGTCGGAGATGGAGTACGGCGTGCCGAGGGACTGCGCGAAGTAGCTGACCCGGAGCTCCTCGATCATCCAGCGGATCCTGCGGACCTCCTCGTCCCCGCGGCGGGCGGGCGGGAGCTTCTCCACCAGGTCGTGGTAGTCGTCCTCGACATCGTGGACCTGGTGCATCCGCTGCTCGTCGCGGTACGGATCCTCCGGGAGCTTGTCCAGGCGCCGCTCCGCCGCCTTCAGGTAGCGGAGCAGGTCGGGCAGCCGGCCGTACCCGGTGTCGGTGACGAAGCCGGGGTAGACGAGGTTCGCCACCTGGTCGCGGACGTCCTCCACCGCGGGGGTGGAGCGCGCCTCGGCCAGGCGGCCGCAGACGGTGTGCCAGACCGCCAGGATGCCCTCCACCCGGGAGACCACCTCGGCGGTGGTGTCGAACAGGTCGGCCCTGACCTTGTCGCGCAGGGCTGCGAACGCCGCCTCGTCCCAGACCGGCCCGCCGTGCTCGGCCATCAGCTTGTCGGCGGCGCAGCCGATGCAGTCGTCGAACAGCGCGGTGGCGCCGGCGTGCGGGCTCCGGCTCAGCGTCAGCTTGGCCTGGTTGCCCAGGCGGCCGAGGACCCACTTGGCCGGCGACGGGATGCCGAGCAGCAGCAGCCTGCGGGTGCCCTCCCACATGGCCCGGCGCTGCTCCGCCTCGGTCTCGAACATGCGCACGGCCACGCTGGAGCCCTCGTCGGCCAGCGCCGGATAGGCCTTCATCCTGCGCTGCTCGAAGGTCTTCGGCAGCTCGCCGAGGCTCCAGTCGGTCAGGCCCGTGCGCTCCATGCCCGCGGCCTTGGACAGGGTCTGGCGGAGCTTGGGGGCCAGTCTCCGCTTGAGCTCGGCCAGGTCCTTGCTCTCGGCGAGCTTGTGCTTGCGGCCGTCGAGCACCCGGAAGGTGATCTTCAGGTGGTCGGGGACCTGGTCGAGCTGCCAGGCCTCGCGCGGGACCTGGATCCCGGTGAGCCGCAGCAGCTCCCGCTCCAGCACCGCCAGCAGGGGCTCCTGGGTGGGCTCGGCCCGCTGCAGGACCTGCCTGGCGTAGTTGGGGGCGGGCACGAAGTTGCGCCGGATGTTCTTCGGCAGGGAGCGGATCAGCGCGGTGAGCAGCTCCTCGCGCAGGCCGGGGATCTGCCAGTCGAAGCCCTCGACGTTGACCTGGTTGAGCAGGGAGAGCGGGATGTGGGCGGTGACGCCGTCGGCGTCGGCGCCGGGCTCGAACTGGTACGTCAGCGGGAAGCGCAGGCCGCCCTGGCGCCAGACGTCGGGGTAGTCGCGCTGGCTGACGTCCCCGGCGGTCTCGCTGATCAGCATCGACTTCTCGAAGTTGAGCAGGTCGGGATCGGTCTGCCGGATCTTCTTCCACCAGGAGTCGAAGTGGCGGCCGGAGACGACCTCCTGCCCGACGCGCCGGTCGTAGAAGTCGAAGAGGGTCTCGTCGTCCACCAGGATGTCGCGGCGGCGGGCCCGCTCCTCCAGCTCGCCGACCTCCTCCAGGAGCCGGCGGTTCTCGGCGAAGAAGGCGTGGTGGGTCTCCCAGTCGCCCTCGACCAGGGCGTGCCGGATGAACAGCTCGCGGCTCAGCTCGGGGTCGATGCGGCCGTAGTTGACCTTGCGCTGCGCCACGATCGGCACGCCGTACAGGGTGACCTTCTCGTAGGCGATGACGGCGGCCTGCTTCTTCTCCCAGTGCGGCTCGGAGTAGGTGCGCTTGATCAGGTGCTGCGCCAGCGGCTCGACCCACTCGGGCTCGATCTTGGCGTTGACCCGGGCCCAGAGCCGGGAGGTCTCCACCAGCTCGGCGGACATCACCCACAGCGGCTGCTTCCTGGCCAGCGCGGAGCCGGGGAAGACGGCGAAGCGGGCGTTGCGCGCGCCGATGTATTCGGTCATGGGACGGCGCTGGCCCTCTTGCGGGCCCTTCTTGTCGATGTCCTTGACGCCGACATGGGAGAGCAGGCCCGACAGCAGCGAGATGTGGATCTTCTGCTCGTCGCCGGGGGTGCTGTTCAGGGTGACGCCGAGGGACTTCGACATCTGGCGGAGCTGGCTGTAGACGTCCTGCCACTCGCGCACCCGCAGGTAGTTGAGGAACTCGGCCCGGCACAGCCGCCGGAACGCGCTGGAGGACAGCTCCTGCTGCTTTTCCTGGAGGTGGTTCCAGAGGTTCAGGTAGGAGATGAAGTCCGACTCCTTGTCGGCGAAGCGGCGGTGCATCTCGTCGGCGGCCTGCTGCTTGTCCGCCGGGCGCTCGCGCGGGTCCTGGATGGACAGCGCCGCGGCGATGACCATGACCTCGCGGGCGCAGCCGTTGTGGTCGGCCTCCAGCACCATCCGGGCCAGCCGCGGGTCCACCGGGAGCCCGGCGAGCTTGCGGCCGAGCGGGGTGATCCGCTTGGCGGCGTCGAACGCGCCGAGCTCCACCAGCAGGTCGAAACCGTCCTTGACCTGGCGCTGGTCCGGCGGCTCGACGAACGGGAAGGCCGCGATGTCGCCCAGGCCGATGGAGGTCATCTGCAGGATGACCGAGGCGAGGTTGGTCCGCAGGATCTCGGGGTCGGTGAACTCCGGGCGGGCCAGGAAGTCCTCCTCCTCGTACAGCCGGATGCAGACGCCCTCGGAGACACGGCCGCAGCGGCCCTTTCGCTGGTTGGCCGAGGCCTGCGAGATCGCCTCGATGGGCAGGCGCTGGACCTTGGTCCGGTGGCTGTAGCGGGAGATGCGGGCGAAGCCGGTGTCCACGACGTACTTGATGCCGGGAACGGTCAGCGAGGTCTCGGCCACGTTGGTGGCCAGCACCACCCGGCGGCCGGTGTGCCGGGCGAAGACCTTGTGCTGCTCGGCCGCCGAGAGCCGGGCGTACAGCGGCAGGACCTCGATGTCCTTGCGTTTGGACAGGGCGTCGGCGGTGTCGCGGATCTCCCGCTCGCCGCTGAGGAAGACCAGGACGTCGCCGGGCCCCTCCCGGCAGAGCTCGTCCACCGCGTCGCCGATCGCCTGGATCTGGTCGTCGTCCTCGCCCACCGGGCGGTAGCGGACCTCGACCGGGTAGGTCCGGCCGGAGACCTCCACGATCGGCGCGTCGCCGAAGTGCCGGGAGAAGCGCTCCGGGTCGATGGTCGCCGAGGTGATGATCACCTTCAGGTCGGGGCGCCTGGGCAGGAGCTGCTTGAGGTAGCCCAGGATGAAGTCGATGTTGAGGCTGCGCTCGTGCGCCTCGTCGATGATCAGCGTGTCGTACTGGGCGAGGTCGCGGTCGCCCTGCAGCTCGGCCAGGAGGATGCCGTCCGTCATCACCTTGACGAACGTGCCCTCGCCCACCTGGTCGGTGAAGCGCACCTTGTAGCCCACCGCCTCGCCGAGGGAGCCGCCGAGCTCCTCGGCGACGCGCTCGGCCACGGTCCTGGCGGCGATCCGGCGGGGCTGGGTGTGCCCGATCAGGCCCCTGACGCCCCGGCCCAGCTCCAGGCAGATCTTCGGCAGCTGGGTGGTCTTGCCCGAGCCCGTCTCACCGGCGACGATCACCACCTGGTGGTCGCGGATCGCCTCCAGGATGTCGTCCCTGCGGCGGCTGACCGGCAGCGCCTCCGGGTAGGTCACCGCGGGCACGCCGGCCCGCCGCTCGGCGATCCGGCGCTCGGCCCGCTCGATGTCGGCGCCGATCTCCGCGGCGATCTTCTGCTGCGCGGCGCGGTTGCGCACCCGGCGGGCGCCGTCGAGCCGGCGGCCCAGCCGCCGCTGGTCGCGGAGTGTCAGCCCGGGCAGGCGCGTGTGGAGGTCGGCGAGCGGCGAGGTCAAAGGAGGCGTTCCCATACTGCAGATCAGGATACTTTCAGCCCGTACGTCAGGAGCCAACCGCCCATGCTGCCTGACCTGTTCCCCAGGCGCATCCCGATATCCGCGGCCACCGTACCTGAGGGGGCGGGGTCCGGGGCGGTTCAGGCGGTGCGGGCCGCTCCGGGGGCCGGAGCGCCGGACGGGCCCCGGAGACGCGGACGGCCCCGCAGCCTCTCGGGGAGGCGGCGGGGCCGCGTTCCGGTACCGGTGGGGGCCGGTCCCGGGAGGGCCCCGTCTCGCGGCGGGACCCTCATCTCACGGTGACTACTGGACGGGCGGGTAGGCGTTCTTCAGCAGCTCCCGGAACTGCGCGGAGAACCAGTGGCCGGAGACCGGGGCGTCCGGCAGCGCGCCGCTCATGTTGTGCTGGTTGCGCTCGTTGCCCTCGTAGGTCGGGTCGCACATCCGGTCGAAGCCCTTGCCCTCGTTGTTCGGGATCTCCTTGCTGGAGCCGTCGGACTCACCCGGAGGCTTGATCCAGACGTAGGCGTCGATACCGGCGGCGGGGTTGGCCTGCGGCCGCTCGCCGAGGCCCGCACCGCTCTGGTTGCACCAGTTGCCGGCGTGGATCCGGCGGTCGACGCGGGACTCGTTGACGAAGGTGTCCACGTTGGTGGAGGTGCTGGCCTTGGTCGGACGGGCGGAGCCGCCCCAGCCGTTGCGGGAGGTGTCGATGACCATTCCGATGTCGGACTTGAAGCCCCTGCGGACGAGCTCCTGCCGGAAGGCCTGGGCGAAGGACAGCTCGTCGGCGTAGAAGTTCCAGTCGAGCCACTTGGACTGGCGGACCGTCCGGCCGTCGACGTTGGTGCTGGCGGAGAAGAACGGCTCCTTCAGCGCGGAGTAGTTGGCGGTGTTGGTGATGAAGCCGTCGACGCTCTCGAAGCCCTTGGCGGTGCCGGCGACGGTGGTGGCGAACAGCTCGGCGGAGGGGCCGAAGTTCGTGTCCCAGCCCAGCCAGCCGTGGTGGCCGGCGTCGACGTAGGTGTAGACGTTCGGGATGGCGTGCAGCTTGTCCAGGGCGTAGCGGACGCCGTTGACGTAGGCGCCGCTGTCCTTGGCCTCCTGGCACTTGGCCACGTTGAGGTTGGTGATCAGGTTCGGCAGCGAGTCGATCTCGATGACGGTCACGATCCGCAGCGCGGCGTACTTCGGATCGTCCATGATGTCGGCGATCGGGTCGATGTACTCGGTCTTGTAGCGGTTGAGGCCGTTCTCGGCGATCTTCAACTCACCGTTGGAGGCCAGGGCCGAGCAGTCGCGGTTGGGCAGGTTGTAGATGACGAACTGGATCGTCAGCGGCTTGCTGCCGTTGGCGGCGTCCTGCTTGAGGGCCTCCTCCAGGTGGGCGCGCAGGCCCTTGGCCGAGGAGCTGCCCTCGATGGCCGCGATGCGGTCCATCCACACGCCGGTCGAGATGTCCGCCACGGCGTCGCCGCCCGGCTCGGCGGCGGCCTTGGCCGACCAGTCCGGGTTCACGTAGCCGGTGGCCCCCTCGTAGGGGTTGTCGACGTGCTCGCCGACCGGCGGCGTGTCGCCGTCGTTGTCCTCCTCGGTCGCGGTGACCGAGGCGCCGGTGTGGCCGGTGGCGGCGGCCGCGATGGTGGCGGTGCCGTTCGCCTCGTCGGAGTCCTCGGCCGCGGAGACCGTCACGTTCTGCGCCGTGTTCCAGTTGGCGCCGGTGAAGGTCAGCGTGGAGGGCGCGATGGTGACGTCGGAGTCACCGGTCTTGGTCAGGTTGACCGTGACGTTGCCGGACGGCGCCTGGCTGAGCTTGAACCCGACGGTCTTGCTGCCGCCCTCGGGCACGCTCACCGAGGTGGCGGAGGCGACGATCGACGGGGTGCCGCCGCCGGTCACGGTGAACGGGACCTCGGCGCTCTCCTTGCTCAGGACCGGGGTGCCGTTGTCGTAGGCCACCGCCTTGGCGGTGTGGGACCCGGCGGCCAGCCCGGTGGCGGAGTAGGAGTAGGGGGCGCTGGTGTCGCTGTTGACCAGCGCGCCGTCGACGTAGAACTCGACCTTGCTGACCGCGCCGTCGTCGGAGGCCGTCGCGGCGAGCGGCACGGCCGCGCCCGCGGCGTGCGAGGAGCCGCTCGCCGGGCTGGTCAGGCTGACGGTCGGGGCCTGGTTGCCGGGCGCGCCGCCGCAGGCGGTCCCGTTGACGGTGAAGTCGGTCGGCTTGGGGTTGGAGCCGCTCCACGAGCCGTTGAAGCCGATGCTGGTGGAGGCGCCGGTGGCGAGCTTGCCGTTCCAGTCCAGGCTCTTGGCGGTGACCTTGGTCCCGTCCTGAGCCCAGGTGGCCGACCACCCCTGCACGAGTTTCTGGCCGCCGGTGAAGCTGAAGCCGAGGGTCCAGCCGTCCAGGGCGTCACCGAGGTTCTTCAGGTTCACGCTGGCGGTGAAACCGCCCTGCCAGTCGTTGGACGTGTAGGTGACGTCGCAGGCGACGGCCGCGTGGGCCGTCGCCGCCTGGCCGGTGGCCAGGCCGGCGGCCGCGACCAGCAGAGCCGCCGTCGTCGCAGCCCGGTTCCGCCAGGCGTGGCGGCGCGGATGATCTCTCATGAGTGTCATCTCCAGACGAGGGGTGGGAGCGCTCCCATAGTCCGGATGTTTCCTGGATGTGTACAGCATGTTGCCTGCCGGAGGCGGTGCCGCGAAGTCCTTCCCTCGGCTGACCTCAGCGAATGCCGTTCGGGTTCGATGAAAGTTTCAGATGCGGCCCGCCCGCCCCGCTCCGGTACGGGCGGTCGCCCCACTGTGGGTACGGCCGTCCCGCCCCGGGCGGCTCCGGGACACGCGGACCGCCCGGAGCACGGTCCGCGCGTCTCACTCCGGGCGGATCCGGGACGCGCGGATCCGGGACGCGCTGGCCGTGCTCCGGGCGGGACGGCCGCCGGGGCGCGAAGTCCTCCAGCCGGTACCACCCCGCGAAATGTCCGTGGACGACGAGCCTGCGGGGTCCCCCGCCGTGGCCCACGAGCCTGATCGCCGGGTACGGCGGGCCGCCCCGGCCCCTTTCCCCGCGGGCCGCGACCGGCTTCCGGCTCCACCGGGCGGAGGTCACCCCGAAGACCACCACGGTCCCGTCCTGCCGGGTCACCGCCACCGTGTCGTTCCGCCTGACCGAGGGCAGCCGGGCGAACACCGCGGGCCCGTCCCCGCCGCCCAGGTATCCGGAGACGACCGCCCGCCCGGGCTCCCCCGGTGCGGGTCCCCCGCGCTCCCAGCGGGCCGGTCCGGCCCGCCAGAGGGGCGGCGCGCCGGGCGGGCCGTCCGGCAGCAGGCCGCTCTCGACGAGCTGCGCGTCCACCCCCGCGCGCGGCACCGCGATCGCCACCGGCTCGGATCTGCGGGGCGTCCCGGGCAGCGGGGCCGGCCACCCCCTCCGCCGCGGTCCGGGTCGCGCCCCGGCCGCCCCTGCCGCGGCGGTCGGCGGTCCGCCCGGCGCCACCACGGGGAAGGAGGGGGCCGGACCGGGGCCCGCCTCCCGCAGCCCCCGCTCCCTGCAGCCCGCGGCCGCCAGCAGGATCCCGAGCACCACCGCCCAGGCCGGTACGGTCGAACGACTCTGCGCACCCGTCGGCCGTGTCACGTCTTTCCCGTTCCCGCCGCATACGATCTTGCTGACCCCGGCTACATACCCGGAGCGGCAGGTCGCGCCCGCCAAGCGGGATCAAAATCCGGGCGGCCTTTTCCCTCGCGGGACCGGGCGGCCCCCCACGTCAGGCCGCCCGGTCCCGTACGGGAGGGGCCCGCCGGCCCCTCTCCGGCACCCGCCGCAGGCACGCGTCGCGGGCACCCGTCACGGGCACGCGTCGCGGGCACCCGTCACGGGCACGCGTCGCGGGCGTACGGCGCAGGCACGCGTCACAGGTGCGCGGCGGCCATGGCGGCGCCGACGATGCCCGCCTCGTTGCGCAGCGCCGCCGGGACCACCCGGGTCCGCACACTGATCTTCGGCAGGAACTTCTCGGACTTCTTGCTCACCCCGCCGCCGATGACGATCAGCGAGGGGGAGAACAGCATCTCGACGTGGCGGAGGTATTCCTCGACCCGCTCGGCCCACTCGTCCCAGCTCAGGTCGTGCCGCTCCCGGGCGCTGTCGGAGGCCCTCCGCTCGGCGTCCTTGCCGCGGATCTCCAGGTGGCCCAGCTCGGTGTTGGGCACCAGGCGGCCGTCGACGAACAGGGCGCTGCCGATGCCGGTGCCGAAGGTCAGCATGAGCACGACCCCCGACTCGCCCTTGGCCGCGCCGATCTCCACCTCGGCGAGCCCGGCCGCGTCGGCGTCGTTGAGCACCGTCACCGGTCGCCCGGCCGTCGCGGAGAACAGCCCGCACGCGTCCGCCCCGACCCATCGGGGATCCACGTTGGCGGCCGTCATGGTGGTCCCGTTCAGCACCACGCCGGGGAAGGTGACCCCGATCGGCCCGGTCCAGTCGAAGTGCCGGACGATCTGCCCGACCACCTCGGTGACCGCCTCGGGCCCGGCGGGGTCGGGGGTGGGGATCCGCAGCCGCTCCTCGGTCAGCTCCCCCTTCTCCAGGTCCACCGGGGCTCCCTTGATCCCCGACCCGCCGATGTCGATTCCCAGTGCTCGCATGGCATCCTCCTCGGTCCGCCCCTACCCGTGACCGGGGACGGCAAAATTCTCGTGACGGCCGGGCTTCCCGCCGTCCCTCAGGCGAGCTGGGCGCCCTGGAGCCCGGCGTAGACGCCGCGCAGCCGCATCAGCTCCTCGTGGGTGCCGATCTCCTCGATGCGCCCGTCGCGCATGACCACGATCCGGTCGGCGCCCCTGACGGTCGAGAGGCGGTGGGCGACGACGAACACCGTGCGGCCGGCGACCAGCCGGGCCAGCGCCTCCTGCACGAGCGCCTCCGAGCGGGTGTCCAGGGCGGAGGTCGCCTCGTCCAGGATCAGCACGCGCGGGTCCCGGATGAGGGCGCGGGCGATGGCCAGGCGCTGCTTCTGCCCGCCCGACAGGCGGGCGCCGCGCTCCCCCACCACCGTGTCGAGCCCGCCGGGCAGGCGGTCGATGAACTCCAGGGCGTTGGCGTCCCGCAGCGCCTGCCGCACCCGCTCCTCGGAGACGCCGGACAGTCCGTAGGTGACGTTCTCCCGGATGCTGCCCTCGAACAGGATGGACTCCTGCGGCACGACCGACAGGAACCTGCGGTAGCTGCGCAGGTCGATCTCCTCCATGTCGCGGCCGTCGAGCAGGATCCGCCCGGAGGTGGGCCGCAGGTAGCCGATGACCAGGCTGAGCACGGTGGACTTGCCCGCACCGGACGGCCCGACCAGCGCGATCGTCTCGCCGGGGGCGACCTTCAGTGTGAAGCCGTCGACGGCCGGCGCCTCGGCGGTCCCGTCCGCCCCGTGGCCGTCGCCGTCGCCGCGCCCGCCGTAGGCGAAGCCGACGTCGCGGAACTCCACCTCGCCGCGGACGGAGTCCACCGCGGCCTTGCCGGAGTTGTGCTCCAGGTCGGGCGCCTGGAGCACCTCGCCGACCGAGCGCACGGACGCCAGGCCCCTGCTGATCACCGGGGTCAGGCTGAGCAGCGCGGTGACCGCCGAGGTCAGGGTCGCGAAGAAGGTGCTCAGCATGAACACGTCCCCCGCGGTGATCGGGATGACCCCGTAGTAGGCGACCAGCGCGGACCCCGCCAGCACGGCGGCGCCGAGCGCGTTGAGCAGGATCCAGGCCAGCGCGCCGAAGCTGCCGTTGAGCAGGTCGAGCCGGAGCCCCTTGCGCAGCACCCTGGTCAGGGTGCCGTCGACCCGGTGCAGGGCGTCCTGCTCCAGGCCGTGCGCGCGGGTGATCGGGATCAGCGTGGTCATCTCGCTGACCCGGGCCGACAGGCGCTCGACCTCGCGGCGGAAGCTCTCGTTGTCGTCGCGCAGGCGGGTGCGGAGCTTCATCACCAGGAACGCGGCGGCGGGCACGACCAGCAGGAAGACCGGGAGCGCGGCCGGCACCTGGAAGGCGATCACCACCAGGCCGCCGGCCAGCATGGTCAGCGCCGACAGCCCCATGTCGCTCGCCTGCTGGGTGGCCTGCTCGATGCTCTCCACGTCCCGGATGACCTTGGTCTGCAGCACGGCGGCGCTGACCCGGGAGTGGTAGCCGATGGACAGCTGCTGCATCCGGCGGCAGAGCGCCGAGCGCAGGTCCGTGCCCACCCGCCGGATCGCGCCGTGCAGGCAGCGCACGTAGAGCAGGTGCAGCGGGTAGTTGAGCAGCAGCAGGGTCAGCAGCACCGCCGTGTTGGCCCACAGCTGGGCGATCGGGCGCTGGTAGACCACCACGTTCACGATGTTCGCGGTGATCAGCGGCAGGATCCAGGTCGGGCTGTGCTTGACCAGGAAGGCGAGGACCGCGACGGCCAGCTTGAGCCGGTCCTCCTTGAAGAGGTAGGCGAGTGTGCGGACGGGGTGTTCGCCCCGGTAGCGATGATCGAGAGCGCCGACCACAAATCCCCCAAATCAGGATAGATCTCTGGCACTATCCTCCCCTGCCCCGATTCCCTCCGGAGGCCCGCCCCCGCTCCCCGCCGCCCGCTCACGGGCCCTTCCGGTCGCACCGCCGACGCCCGGCCGGCGCCCGAGCACTGCACGGCCGGCGCTCGGACGGCGCCCGGCAGGCGTACGGCCGGCGTACGGCCGGCGGCGCCCGGACTCTGCACGACTGCCGCTCAGACGCTGTACGGCCGGGCGGCCCGCGCCTCCCGCAGTGCCGTCCCCCACCACATGAGCTGGTCCAGCAGGACCTTCGCGGCACCGTCGACGCCCGCCCGGTCGAGCGGCTCGCCGTGCTCGCCGAACCGGGTCTCCACCCGGTGGAAGCTCACCGTGTCGCGCAGGGTGACCACGTGGAGCTCGGCCAGGACGAGGCGGAGCTGCTCCACCGCGCGCAGGCCGCCGGACTGCCCGCCGTACGAGACGAACGCGGCCGGCTTGGCGGCCCACTCCCGGCGGACCGCGTCGATCGCCAGCTTCAGGACGGCCGGGTAGGCGTGGTTGTGCTCGGGTGTGACCATCACGAAGCCGTCGGCGGCACCGATGCGGGCGGCCAGCTCGCGGGCCTCCCGCGTCCCGGCTCCGGCGCGCGGGGCCGAGGGCGCCGGCAGCGGCGTCCGGCCGAGGTCCACGACGTCCAGCCGCAGGTCGTCCCGGCGCCCGGCCTGACCGAGGAACCACCGGAGCACGTTGGCTCCGGACCGGCTCTCCGGGTCGGCGGCATTGATCACGGCGATGTCGAGCATGGCGTCTCCCGGCGTCAGGGCGTTCCTGCGGACAGCCTGCAACCTCGACCCAGGTAGAGGTCAACCCGGCGTTCGCCGCGCGTGGTCACCGCTCGGCGACCTTCCCGGCGTCGACGTGGAGGTGGCGGGTGGTGTGCACGGCGTCGAGCATCCGGCGGTCGTGGGTGACCAGCAGGAGCGTGCCGGGGTAGGAGGCCAGCGCCGACTCCAGCTGCTCGATGGCGGGCAGGTCCAGGTGGTTGGTCGGCTCGTCGAGGACGAGCAGGTTCACCCCCCGGGCCTGGAGCAGCGCGAGCGCGGCCCGGGTCCGCTCCCCCGGCGACAGCGTGGCGGCCGGGCGGAGCACGTGGTCGGCGCGCAGGCCGTACTTGGCGAGCAGGGTCCGCGCCTCGGCCGGCGCCATGTTCCCCGAGGCGTCCCCGGCGGCGGCGCCGAAGGCGTCCAGCAGCGGCTCGTCCCCGAGGAAGAGCCCGCGCGCCTGGTCCACCTCGCCGACGACCACGCCGGGGCCGAGGGAGGAGTGGCCCTCCTCCAGGGGGAGGCGGCCGAGCAGCGCGGCGAGCAGTGTGGACTTGCCCGAGCCGTTGACACCGGTGATCGCCACCCGTTCGGCCCAGCCGATCTGGAGGTCCACCGGGCCGAGGGTGAACGCGCCGCGCCGCGCGACGGCTCCGCGCAGGGTCGCGACGACCGCTCCCGCCCGGGGCGCCACCGCGATCTCCATCCGCAGCTCCCACTCCTTGCGGGGCTCCTCGACCACCTCCAGCCGCTCGATCAGCCGCTCGGTCTGGCGGGCCTTGGCGGCCTGCTTCTCGGTCGTCTCGACGCGGGCGTTGCGGCCGATCTTGTCGTTGTCGCTCATCTTCCGCCGCGCGTTCTTGACGCCCTTCTCCATCCAGTTGCGCTGGGTCAGGGCGCGGGCCTTGAGCTCGGAGACGGTCCCGGCGTACTCCTCGTACTGCTCGCGGGCGTGCCGCCGGGCGACCTCGCGCTCGGCGAGGTAGGCCTCGTAGCCGCCGCCGTAGGCGCGCACCAGCCGCTGGGCGAGGTCGAGCTCGACGATCCGGTTGGCGGTCCTGGCCAGGAACTCGCGGTCGTGGCTGACCAGGACGGTCCCGGCCCGCAGCCCGGTGACGAAGCGCTCCAGCCGCTCCAGGCCGTCCAGGTCGAGGTCGTTGGTGGGCTCGTCGAGCAGGAAGACGTCGTAGCGGCTGAGCAGCAGGGAGGCCATGCCCGCCCGGGCGGCCTGGCCGCCGGACAGGGCCGTCATCGGCCGGTCGAGCTCCACCGCCAGGCCGAGCTCGGCGACGACCGCCTCGGCCCGCTCCTCCAGATCCGCGCCGCCCAGGGCCAGCCACCGCTCCAGGGCCGCGGCGTACTCGTCGTCGGCCCCGGGGCGGCTCTCGACCAGGCCCTCGGTGGCGGTGTCGAGCGCGCGCTGGGCGTCGGCCACCCCGGTCCGCCTGGCCAGGAAGGCCGCGACCGTCTCGCCCTCCCGGCGCTCGCGCTCCTGGGGCAGGTAGCCGACCGTCGCCGTGGGCGGGCTGAGCCGCACCGAGCCCTCCTCGGGCGGGAGCAGGCCCGCCAGGATGCGCATCAGGGTGGACTTTCCGGCGCCGTTCGCCCCGACCAGGCCGACGACGTCGCCGGGGGCGACGACCAGGTCGAGGCCGGAGAAGAGGGCGCGGTCCCCGTGCCCGGCGGCGAGGTCCTTGACGACGATGGTGGCGCTCATGGGGGAACGCTATCCGCCTCCCGGGCATCGGCCGAATCGATTTCCGGGGGCCCGGCGAGCCGTATTCCCGGCAAATCAGACAGTTTCCGGATTTTTTAGAGAAAGATGGGCTCTCATCAGAAAAGGCGATCGACCTGCGATCTGGCGGCCGAATCGTGACCGGAACGAGATCTGATGATCTGTTTCCTCCGGACTCCACGCCCCTTCCCTCCCGGAGCACGTGTGTTAACGGGGGTGGAGGCGATCACCCGAGCGTCGCCTCCGAGGCAACGGGGAAAGGAACACATCTTGTTCAGGAAGATCACTGCTGGTGCCCTGGCGACGGCCGTGGGCGCCTCCGTGCTCATGACCGTCGGAGCCGGTACGGCCTCCGCCGCGGCGGCCGACCTCAGCGTGAACATCAGCGAGGTCAGCCCGAACCCCGTCGTGGTCCGGGGTGACCGGGACGTGAAGGTCACCATCGAGGTCCGCACCACCGACGCGGAGAAGGTCGAGCTCCGGCTCAAGCCGGACACCGATGCCCCGCACACCCTCAAGGCCAAGGAGCCCCAGCTCGTCCGCGAGGGTGAGCTGTGGCGCTTCGTCACCACCTTCGACAGGTCCGACCACCGCGGCCGCTGGGTCGCGGTCGCCGACGCCTACGGCAAGGACGGCAAGAAGCTGACCGACACGGCCGGCTTCACCGTCAAGTACGTCGAGCGCTGGCGGAAGGCCGACACCCGCCTGGCCGGCTTCAACGCCGGTCCCGAGCCGGTCCGCAAGGGCCGCTCGGTCTACTTCTCGGGCCGTCTGGAGGCCCGCGACGGCTGGAAGTGGCGCGGCGTGCGCCACGAGGAGGTGGAGATCTACTTCCGCGCCAACGGCTCCAGCGCCTGGAAGTACGTGACCTCCGCCGACACCCGCTGGGACGGCAGGTTCAGCGCCAAGGCCCGGGCGGTCCGCAGCGGTGAGTTCCGCGCCGTCTTCGACGGCGACCGCAGGCTGGACGACAGCTCCAGCCGCCCCGACTGGGTCAAGGTCAAGAGCTGGTACCGCCGGTAGGCGGCGGACCGGCTCCGGTCCCGGTTCCCGGCGAGGGGGCCGGGGTCCGGACCGGACCACTGCGGGACCGGACTCCCGTGAAAGGGGCCGACGACCGGTCCCCCTGAGCGGTGACCGGTTCCGACGAACCGTGGGAGGGCCCGGGGCGACCCGGGCCCTCTCCGCGTCTCTCCGTGTCTCCCGGCGTCTCCCGGCGTCTCCCGGCGCTTCTCCGCGTCTCCCGGCGTCTCCCGGCGCTTTCCGGCGTCTCCCGCCGTCCCCGGCCCCGCCGCCCGGGTTGACGCGCTCCCCCGCGGGCAGTGGAGCGGGCACATGCCGCAGAGGGGAGAGCGACACCATGACGACCGGTGACTTCTACGACTACCGCGACCTGCTCGACGAGGACGAGAAGGAGGTCGTGCAGCGGGTCCGGGACTTCATGGTCGAGCAGGTCGCGCCGATCGCCGACGAGGCCTGGACCGACGCCCGGTTCCCGCACCACCTGATCCCCGGGTTCGCCAAGCTGGACGTCGCGGGCCTGCCGTACCGGGGGGCCCGGAGCCTGCTGACCGGATTCGTGGTGCTGGAGATGAACCGGGTGGACCCCTCGATGGGGACGTTCTTCGGCGTGCACAACGGGCTGGCGATGGGGAGCATCGACCGGCTGGGCTCGGAGGAGCAGCGGGAGCGGTGGCTGCCGCCGATGGCCGCGATGGAGAAGATCGGCGCCTTCGCCCTGACCGAGCCCGACGGCGGCTCCGACGTGGCCGCGGGGCTGCGCACGACCGCCCGGCGCGAGGGCGACACCTGGGTGCTCAACGGCGCCAAGCGGTGGATCGGCAACGCGACCTTCGCCGACCTGGTGGTGGTGTGGGCCAAGGACGAGGCCGACGGCCAGGTCAAGGGCTTCGTGGTCGAGAAGGGCACCCCCGGCTTCGCCGCCACCCGGATCGAGAACAAGATCGCACTGCGGACGGTGCAGAACGCCGACATCGCCCTGACCAACTGCCTGGTCCCGGAGACGAACCGGCTGCAGGGCGCGAACGGTTTCCGCGACACCGCCGCCATCCTCCGCCAGACCCGGGGCGGCGTCGCCTGGCAGGCGGTGGGCTGCATGACGGGCGCCTACGAGACGGCGCTGGCCTACGCCAAGGAGCGCGAGCAGTTCGGCCGGCCGATCGCCGGCTTCCAGCTCGTGCAGGACCTGCTGGTGCGCATGCTCGGCAACGTCACCTGCTCGCTCGGCATGGTGGTACGGCTGGCGCAGCTCCAGGACGCGGGCGTCTACAAGGACGAGCACTCGGCGATGGCCAAGGCCTTCTGCACGGCCCGGATGCGCGAGGCGGTGGGCTGGGGCCGGGAGATCATGGGCGGCAACGGGATCGTCCTCGACTACGGCATGGGCCGGTTCGTGGCGGACTCGGAGGCGATCTACTCCTACGAGGGGACGCGGGAGATCAACAGCCTGATCGTGGGCCGTGCGATCACCGGGACCGGGGCCTTCGTCTGACCGGCGGCGGACGCGCGGACGGCGGCCCCCGGCGGATGGCCGTGGGGCCGCCGGGGTACGGGAGGCGGCGGACGCGCGGACGGCCGGACGGGATCAGGCCCGTCCGGCCCGTGCGCTCAGGAGGACGGCCCCATGTCCTCCGGCTCGGGGGCCCGGGACTCATCCTCAGTGTCCTCTCCGGGCGGGGAGGGTTCGACCGGGTCCGCCGGGATCGGCCGGGCGGGGAAGTCGGTGTCGGCTCCCGAGCGGGCCGCGACGGTCCGGCTCTCGCCCACCGCCGCGTCCGGTGCGGTGGGAGGCGCGTCTTCTCCCTCCGGCGGCGGACCGCCGTCCGCGTCCGGCGGCGGGGGCTCCGTGGAGGGGTTCTCGGCGGGATCGTGTTCGTCGTTCATACCGGCCCCCTCCCCCGGAAGGGGGACATCATGCCCTCCGGCCCGCCGGGCGCCTCATTCGGGCACGGCCTCGTGCCCCGGACGGCCGCGCGTGCGGCGGCGCTCCTTCATCTCCGCCTCGTAGAGGTGGCGGCGGCCCCCCGCCAGCTCGTTCCTGATCCGCTCCTCCAGCTCGCGGAAGCAGCGGTGGTAGCCGTCGTCGTAGTCCTCGACGATCTGGAAGGTCCAGCGCCCCTCGATCACGTTGCGCCCGACGATCTCGGCGGAGACCTCGTCGGCCTGCCGGTCGTGCCCGGCGGCGCGCAGCAGCTCCACCGCCTCGTCGAGCATCAGGTCGGCGTGGCCGGTGAGCTGGTGGAAGGTGTAGAGGTGCCCGCGTGCCCGCTCGGTCGTCTCCAGCGCCTCGGACAGCTTGCCCAGCGCCTCGACGGTGGCGTCGTCCAGCCCTTCGGGCCTGCGGTGCGCGGAATCGGGACGGTCGTCGCTCACGTCGCTCATGGAGGCGCCGTTACCCCCGGCGGCCGGAGGTATGCCCCCCGGCGCACCGGAGGGTTCCGCGCCCGGGCCGGCGCTGTCCTCCGCCCGCCCGGAGCGACCGCACGGCGATCGGACGGTGGTCGGGCGGGCGGACGACGCCGGCCGGCGGGTCAGCGCGAGGTGGCCTCGATGAGCTTGCGGCGCTGCTGGGCGCCGAGCCCGCCCAGGCGGCGGGCCTCGTCCACGTCGGCCTGCACCATCAGCTGGGCCGCCTTCACGGTGCCCACCCCGGGCAGGGCGCGCAGCGCCTGGGACACCTTGATGCGCTTGGCGATCTCGTCGTCCCGGTCGAGCAGCTGCTTGAAGGTGACCGCCCCGGACTTGACGTCGGCCAGCAGCTTGGCGCGGGCCGCCCGGGTTTCGGCGGCCTTGGCGAGGGCGGCCTGGCGCTGTTCGGGGGTGAGGGTGGGGAGAGCCACGTTTTTCTCCTTCATCGTCTGGGTTTGAACATTCTGCTACCCACGACGATCAGGGTATTCATCCTTCTTTTCCCGGCAAGCAGCCCACCCCCCACGGCCGCGGCGAGGGCCAGGGCGCCCAACGCGGTCGGACGCCACGGCCAGGCGGGTCCGGCCAGTTCCAGATGGCCCACCGGATACTCGGTGAACTTGGCCGTCGCGCGGGCCGTGGCCAGGTCGGCGCGGGCCGCCAGGTCCCGCAGCACACCGTCGAACCCGGACTCCCCGGCGGCCCTGTCCCGGTGCGGCAGCTCCACCTCCAGTCCGCGTCCGGCCGCCCAGGCGGTCAGCACCGGACCGGCCTCGTCCGCGTGCCGGGCGCCCGGCACGACCAGCCGGTCCACCGGGGCGGCCCCCGGTCCCGCGGGCTCGGCGAGCAGGAGCACGCCGTGCCGGGTCCTGACCACCGGCCCGGCGGCGACCGGGATCGTCCTGGCGGCGAAGGAGGTGCCGGAGTAGACCTCGAAGGCCGCGGCCACGTCGATCTCGCCGACCCCCTCGGCCAGCCCGACGCCGACGGACGGGCGCCCCCACGGGAAGGCCGCGTTGAGCCCGTACGGCAGGTCCGCCGGGGCCAGGCCGTTGACCGGGATCTCCAGCGGGCCGCCCGCCGACCAGCCGGGGTAGGCCGCCTCCCGGCCGACCCGCTCGGCCTCCGCGGTCCCGGCCAGCTGCTCGACCAGCCGGAGCGCGCCCACGATGCCCGAGGTCACCCCGGCGGTGGTGGTGACGGGACCGTCCTGGACGTAGCGCAGCCCCCGGACCCAGCGCACCTGGGGGTCGGAGTCCCGGAGGGCGTCGATCCGCTGCCAGAACGAGGTCGCGCGGCGCCCGTCGAGCACGCCGGCCGCGGCCAGCAGGTCCGATCCGGCGCACACGCCCAGGATCCGGGCGCCCCGCGCGGCCTGCCGGGCGACCCACTCGCGCAGCGGCGCCTCCCGCTCCCCGCGCGGCTCGGCCACCGCGGGCACCACGACCACGTCCGGCTCGGGGACGGCGCGGGCGTCCACCTCGGCGAAGGTGCGGTCGGGCAGCGTGCGCAGCCCGCCGGAGAGCGCCACCGGCTCCCTGCGGGCCGCGACGGTGTACACCGAGAAGCGCTCCGAACGGGCGAACACCTCGTACGGCGCCAGCGCGTCCCCGACCACCGAACCGGTCTCGCCGAGCACCACGGCGACGACCGTGCGCCCCGCCGGGACCGGCGCCGCCGGGGGCCATCCCGCCGCGGGGACGGACCCCGGGACGGACGGGAAGCTCTCGCGCATCGTGACCGCCACCCCGGCCGCGCACACCCCGGCCAGGAGCGCGGCGGCCAGCCCGGTGCCGAGCAGCACCCGGGGCGCCCCGCGGGCCAGGGCGCGGAGCGCGGTACGGGGACGCGACGGGAGGGGCGACGGGGGCATGGGGGATCTCCTGAGCGGCGGAAGGCGGGGAACGGGAACGGCGGCCGGTGGGGCCGGGTCCGGCGGACGCCGGAGGCAGGGCAGAGCGTCTGAGCCGAGGCGGGTGGCGGGGCCGGGGTCGGAGGCGGAGGCGGAGGCGAGGTCGGAGGCGGAGGCGAGGTCGGGGCCGGGGTCGGAGGCGGAGGAGGTCAGCGGGTGGCGGGGAGGGCGCCCGACGGGCCGGATCTCCGGGAGGCCGAGGGCGGCATGCCGTACCGGGCGGTGAAGAGCCGGCGGAAGTGGCGCACGTCCCGGAAGCCGCAGCGGGCGGACACCGCCTCGACGGTCAGGCCGGTCTCGGCGAGCAGCCGCGCGGCGAGCTCCAGCCGGAGCCGCTGCCGGTACTCCAGAGGGGTGATCCCGACCGTGGCGGTGAAGGCCCGGCTCAGCCCGCGCGGCGACAGGTTCGCCACCGCGGCGAGCTCGGCGAGGGTGTGCGGGCCGTCGAGGTGCTGCGCCAGGTGGTCCTGGACCCGGTGGACCGCCGGGTGCAGGTGCGCCCGGTACTGCAGGAAGGCGCTGACCTGGGGGTCCGTTCCGGACCTGCGCAGGTAGACCACGAGCTGGCGGGCGACGGCCGCCGCGAGCGCCGGTCCGTGGTCGCGCTCGACCAGCGACAGCGCCAGGTCGAGCCCGGTGGAGATGCCCGCGCTGGTGCTCACCGGCCCGTCGTGGACGTAGAGCACCGCGTCCTGCACCCGGGCGGCCGGGTAGCGCTCGCGCATCGCCTCGATCAGCGACCAGTGGGTGGTGCACCGGCGGCCGTCCAGGAGCCCGGCCTCGCCGAGCGCCGCCGCCCCGCTGCAGACCGAGGCGAGCCGGGCCCCCGCACGGTGGGCCGCCCGCAGCCAGTCCACCGCCTCCGGCGGGACCAGCGGACGTCCCGGCCCCGGCTCCCGCAGGCGGTGCCCCGGCACCAGCACCAGGTCCTGCGGCCCGACCTCGGCCAGCGGTCCCAACCCGGCGAACCTCAGCCCCTGCGCCGACTCCACCTCCGGCGTCTGCGCGACGTACTCCACCCGGTACGGCGCACCCAGGTGGGCCGCCGCGTCGAACACCTGGACCGGCCCGCCCAGGTCGAGCAGGTTCACCTCCGGCAGCACCAGGACGACCACCCGGCCGCCGCGCTTCTCGTCGCTCACGGTCCCCACGCTAGGCCCGTCCGCCCCCGCCGCGGCAGGGCCGGACGGGCCCGGCACCGGACGGATCAGGCACCCGGGTGTACGGCGGGACGTCTCGGGTAGTGGACATTCCACTACAGAAAGCATCGAGGTGGTCACAGATGGCATTGGTCAGCCGAGACGACGTCCGCGAGCTGCTGGACTCCCCCGATCCCGGCGCGACGCTGGTCCTGGTCGAGGGCAGGTGCGCCGTCCTGCCGGAGGAGCGGGCCGAGGGGCTCGTGATCGCCAGCCGGCGCGACCTGGAGCCCGAGCTCGCCGGAGTCGGGCGGAGCGATCAGGAGCTCGACCGGCTGGCGGGCCGGCTGGACGGCGTCGCCCGCGACCTCGGCGCGTGAGCGGCTCCGGAGGGGCCGCCCGCAGACCGCACGTAGGCCGGCCGAGGTCGGCTGAGTCCGGCGAGAGCGACTGAGTCCGACTGCCCTGCGGAGTCCGACTGCCCGGCTGAGTCCGGCCGAGAGCTGAGTCCGGCGAGAGCGGCTGAGTCCGACTGCCCGGCTGTCCGGCTGAAGGGCGCGGGGAACTTCCTGGATCACGGAATCGGGGGTGCACGGTGTCCGGCTTCGACGCGTCCGCCTACGGACGCAGGATCGCCGACGTCTACGACGACGTCACCGCGGACCTGCCCACGGAGCTCGCGGTGGACCGCCTCCACGAGCTCGCCGAGGGCGGGCGCGTGCTGGAGTTCGGCATCGGCACCGGCCGGCTGGCGCTGCCGCTGGCCGCGCGGGGCGTGCCCGTCGCCGGCGTCGAGGCCTCCGCCGAGATGCTCGAGGTGCTGCGGGCCAAGCCCGGAGGCGATCGCATCCCGGTGACCGTGGGCGACTTCTCGACCGCACGGGCCGACGGCGCGTTCAGCCTGGTCGTGCTGGCCTTCAACACGGTCTTCGCCCTCCCCTCGCAGGACGCCCAGGTCTCCTGCTTCCGCAACGCCGCCGCGCACCTGCGGCCCGGCGGCCGGTTCGTGGTCGAGGCGTGGGTGCCGGACCTGGGGGCGTTCCGCGACCGCTCGGCGGTCCGGCTGCTCTCGCTCGCCGAGGACCGGATCATGGTGGAGGCCGCGCGGCTGTTCCCGGCCGACCAGACGATGCGCACCACCAGGATCAGTCTGGCCTCCGGAGAGGTGCGGCTCCTGCCCGCCAACCACCGCTACGCCTGGCCCGCCGAGCTCGACCTGATGGCCCGCATGGCCGGGATGGAGCGCGAGCACCGCTGGTCCGACTGGTCCGGCGCGGCGTTCGCCGACGACAGCCCGGCCCACGTGTCGGTCTACCACCTCTGACCCGCCGTGGCCCGCCTCTGACGACCCTCGACCGTTCGGAAACCGATCACCTTCCCCCTCCATCTGGAGTCCGCGATGCAGCTGCCCCTGCCCCGAGGTCCGATCACCGCCCGGCTCTTCGACGCGCTGGCGGACCCGCCGCACGCCTTCGACCTCCCGCTGCCCCGCCCCGCGCACCCGGCGCTGGAGGACGACGACCTCCAGCTGGCCCTCTTCGCCTGCTACGAGCTGCACTACCGGGGCTTCGACGGGGTGGACGACCGCTGGGAGTGGAACACCTCGCTGCTGGGCCTGCGGGCGGCGCTGGAGCGGCGGTTCGAGGAGGGACTGGCCGGGGCGGTCCCCCGCCCGCCCGCCGTACCGCCCGCGCAGCTGCGCCGGGCCATGACCGAGCTGGTGGCCGCCGCCGACGGCGCCGGGCCGTCGCTGGCGGCGTTCCTGCAGCACCGGGCCGATCTGGAGCAGTTCAGGGAGTTCGTCGTGCACCGGTCGGTCTACCACCTCAAGGAGGCCGACCCGCACACCTGGGCGATCCCCCGGCTGCACGGCCGGGCCAAGGCGGCCCTGGTGGAGATCCAGTCGGACGAGTACGGCTGCGGGCGCCTGGAGCGGATGCACGCCGAGCTGTTCCGGGCCACCATGCGCGGGCTGGGCCTGGACGACTCCTACGGCGCCCACGTCGACCGGGTCCCGGCGATCACGCTGGCGATCGGCAACGCCATGTCGCTGTTCGGTCTCCACCGCAGGCACCGGGGGGCGCTGCTGGGTCACCTGGCGGCGTTCGAGATGACCTCCTCGACACCCAACCTCAGGTACAGCCGGGGCCTGCGGCGGCTGGGCGGAGACTCCGCGGCCCGCCGCTTCTACGACGAGCACGTGCAGGCCGACGCCGTCCACGAGCAGATCGCCCTGAACGACATGTGCGGCGGTTTCGCCGCCGACCACCCCGCCCTGACCGGTGACGTCCTGTACGGCGCGGCCTGCGCGCTCACCCTCGACCGGCTCTTCGCCGAGCACGTCATGGAGCGCTGGCAGCGCGGGTCCACCTCGCTGCGCGAGGTCGGCCTGGCCGTGGGAGCCCGGTGACCGGCCGCGGAGCCGGCGGCCCCGGCACGGACACGGGCACGAGCGCAGGCACGGGACCGGGCACGGACACGGGCACGAGCGCAGGTACGGGACCGGGACCGGACACGGGCACGAGCGCAGGTACGGGACCGGGACCGGGACCGGATATGGACACGGGCACGGGACCGGGCGCAGGCACGGGACCGGATACGGGGCTCGACTACGTGCTCCCCCTGCGCTGGGAGGAGGACTCGGGCCTGGACGAGCTGACCGCCTACCTGCGCGGGCTGGCCCGGCACGCGCGGATCATGGTGGTCGACGGCTCCCCCGGCGAGCTGTTCGGCCGGCACGCCCGGCGCTGGCACGGGCTCGCCGTGCACCTGCGGCCCGACGGCGACCTCGGCTTCGCCAACGGCAAGGTCTCCGGGGTCGTCACAGGGCTGCGGCGGGCCACGGCGGAGCACGTGGTCATCGCCGACGACGACGTCCGCTACGACGCGGCGGGGCTGGCCCGGGTCCGCGCGCTGCTGGAGGAGACCGACCTGGTCCGCCCGCAGAACCACTTCGACCCGCTGCCCTGGCACGCCCGCTGGGACACCGCCCGCACGCTGCTCAACCGAGGTCTGGGCGCCGACTACCCCGGCACGTTCGGGGTGCGCCGCTCCACCTTCGTGCGGATGGGCGGCTACGACGGGAACGTGCTCTTCGAGAACCTGGAGCTCATCCGCACGGTCCGCGCCTGCGGCGGCCGCGAGGCGCGCCCCCTCGGCCTCCACGTCCGCCGCCTGCCTCCCGAGGCGGGGCGGTTCTGGTCCCAGCGGGTACGGCAGGCCTACGACGACCTGGCGCAGCCCGCCCGGATGGCGTTCTTCCTCGCCGTCCTGCCCGGTCTGGCCGCCGCGCTGCTGCGCCGCCGCCACCGGGCGGTCCTGGCGGGCGCGGGACTGGCGGTGGGCCTGGCCGAGGCGGGACGGCGGCGCGCCGGGGGGCGGCGGGTGTTCCCCTTCAGCGCCTCGCTGTTCGCCCCGGTGTGGATCCTGGAGCGGGCGGTCTGCAGCTGGCTGGCGCTGGCCGCCCGCCTCACCCGCCGCGGCGTCCCCTACGCGGGGCGGAGGCTGCGGGTGGCCGCGCACTCGGTCCGGTGGATCAAGAGGCATCGGCGGCCCGGCACCGACTCCGGCGCGGCTCCGAACCGGGGAACGGACCAGGGAACGGACCGGGATGATCTCCGCTCACCCGATACCGGACTCCCCCGGACCGGCGCGGCTCCGGCGGGCACGGTCAGCTCTGCGGATCGGGTTCGCCTCCGGCCCGGAACCCGGCCGTCTTGTGCGACCCGTCACAGAACGGCTTGACCGACGACAGCCCGCACCGGCACAGCGCCACCGTCGCCCTGCCCGGGTCCACCGGCCGGCCGTCCTGAGTGAGCAGCGTGAACGGCCCTCTCAGCAGGAGCGGGCCGTCCTCGCACGTGGTCACTGTGACCGTATAGTCCGTTTCATCACGCATGTTCGGCACAGTGCCCGGCGACGGCGGCCCTACTCCTCTCCCCGGGTCTACCTAAGCCTCCCCGGGCCTCCCCGGGGCCTGCCAGGTCCCCCCGCGTCTCCCCGGGTCCCCGCGGACGTCCTACTCCTACTCCCCCTCCTCCTCCGGCATCCCGGACCTGGCGGAGGCCTTGCGGTCGTCGGGGATCTGCGCGGGCGGGCCGCCGGGGTCGGCGGCGGTCGGCGCGCCCGGACCCGCGGAGTCCTCTCGGTCGTCCGGCACCCGGCCCGACCGCTCGTAGCGCTCGGTGAGGTCCGGGGTGTTCTCCGGATCGGTCTCGGTCATGGCTGTCGTCCTCTCTCTCGGGTCCCCGCGGCGTCCCGCGCCCGTCCCGCGACGCCTGTAGCCCTTCCGGGCCCCCGGGCGTCCCGGGCCTCCGGAGCGTCCGGAACCCCGGGGGCGCCGCCGGGCTCCGGCCGTACGGGAAGGCGGAGCGTCTCGCCGCGGGCGACGTAGCGCACGCGGTCGGCCAGGCCCGCCCGCTCGACGTGGCGGCGGAAGTCGTCGAGCGGGGAGGTGAAGGCCTCGTAGTCGTCGTAGTGCACCGGCATGACGGCGTCCGGGTCGATCAGGCCGAGCCAGTCGGCCCCCTGCCTGCCGTCCATGGTCACCATCAGCATGCCGAGGATCCTCGTCCCGCCCAGGTGCACGATGGCCAGGTCGATGTCGGGGTAGCGCCGCGGGATCTCCGCCAGCTCCGGGACCAGGAGGGTGTCGCCGCTGATGTGCACCCGCAGGTCCACCCGGCCCTCCGTGCCGAACTCCAGCATGCTGCCCATGACCGGGGGCAGCAGCGCCTGCGCCGGGCCGGGCGCGTGGCGGCCCGGCAGCGCGGTGATCCTCAGCGTGCGTCCGCCCCGGCGCAGCCCGTGGCCGCTCCAGGTGTCCAGTCCCACGGCCCCGTGGAAGCCCTGGGGGCGCAGGCGCCGGGCGGCCTGCGGGGTGGTCACGACGGGCACGTCCCGGTCCAGGCCCCGGCGGGCCACCCGGTCCCAGTGGTCGCCGTGCAGGTGCGAGAGCACCACGGCGTCCAGCGCCGGGAGCTCGCCGACCTCGATCGCCGGGTCGGTGCGCCGCCGGGAGGTCAGGCCGTAGCCGAGGTAGGCCCGCTGCCCCCGGTGCAGGAAGTTCGGATCGGTCAGCAGCGTGAAACCGCCGTAGCGGATCAGGGTGGTGGCGTTGCCCACGAAGAACACGCCCTCGCCCGCCGGATCGCTCATCGGCCCCCCTTACGGATCCGTACCGGGCCCTCTACCTACCCGGGCGGGCCCGGCCCTCACCTCACCGGACGGGCCGCCGCCCGGGAGCGGGGCCGGCGGCGGTTCAGCGGCCGGGGGACGAGCCGTTGGCGGTGAGCACGGGCTCGGGCACCTCGATGGCGGGGAAGGTCCCGGTGTCGACCCCGCCGTGCTCGCTCTGCGCCGCCTCGATCAGCGCGTGCGCGCGGGGCTCCAGCTTCCACAGGGCCCGGCACTCGCGGGCGGTGGCCAGCGGCATGCCGGTCTCGTGGGCGATGTCGGACGCCCGGGGCACGAACCTCCGCTCGATCTGCTTGTCCCAGTACTCCCGCGCCGCCCGCATCAGGGCCGCGCGCTGGGCCGGGTCGGCGGTCTGCGGGGCGGCGTCCACCATCTCGGCGTCGTCGTCATCGTCGTCGACGAGCACGGTGGCCCGCGGCCCGGGGGCGGGCAGCGCCGGGGAGACGGGCTCGGGGGCCCACGGCACGGGCGGGGACAGGTCGATCAGCGCGGAGGTGTTGTAGAGGGCGCCGATCTGCGACAGCAGCGCCTCCTGGCGCGCCTCGTCGACCGCCAGCCCGGTGTGCTCCACCGCCCGGTCCATCTCCCGGTCCAGCTTGGCCAGCGCCGCCCGCATCTTCCGGTCGGAGGCCCCGGCCTCGCGGAGCGCGCGGGCCTTCTTGGCGGCCAGCGCGACCCGGGTCAGCCTCCGGTGGGCGTCCACCTCGCTGGCCGTGCGGTCGCTGACCTCCGCCAGCCCGATGCGGACCAGCATGCGCTCGGGGGTGAGCCGCCAGTGGATCCGGGAGCGCCCGCTGATGCGGTGCCGCTCGATCGCCATGCCGCGCTCCCACAGCCACGCGGCGACCAGCGGGGCGGCGAGGCGGAACACGGCCTCGGCGACGCTGCGCGCGTCCATGCTGGACAGCACCGCGGTCAGGCAGGTGAGCGCCCAAACGGCGACGCCGTCGATCCCCGCGGAGAAGTTCTCCCGCATGTTGCGGCGGGCCCGCACGGCGCTGGTGATGACCGCGACCTCGATGAACGCGAACAGCAGCAGCCGCAGCGGGCCGTCGAAACCCAGCACGTCGCCGGAGAAGCGCCACATGCCCTGGGCGGACACCCCGGTGGCGATGCTGGCGGCGACGATGGTCAGCACGTCCTCCACCGGGCGGGGGGCGACGTAGCGCTGGAAGAGGCGGGCCGCGACCCGGGAGACGGCGCGGAGCACGAAGTAGCCCAGGGCCAGGACGATCAGGGCGGCCGTGCAGATGACGGCCGTCGCGAGGGGACGCTCGGACACGAAGGCGGTTATTTGATCAATGAGGGGCATCGGTCACGATCCGTGAGTATCGCTGTCCTATGGGGTATCGAGCCGATCATTCCAGAATGCCCGCGTCTTTTTTGCCAAACGCATGCTCATGGTTGGGGCCGATGTGACGGACGGTTCCGTTTCGTCCCTGTCCGTCACCTGCGTCGGCGAGCTCGCCGAAGGCGCGCAACCGCTGTTTGAAATCCTCGAGGGTGGCGGTTCCGCGCGGTCGCAGCCCGCGCCCCGTCGCCGTCCCGGCGGGCCCCGCGGGGAACCGACTCCCGCGGGGCCCGGATCAGAACGGCCAGTCCGCGCCCCGCCCCGCCTCCAGCAGCGGGATCAACCGGAAGGCGGCGTCGGAGAAGCCGCCGAACTCGTGGCGGTTACCCGAGCCGGTCGGCATCGCCGCATGCCGGTAGCCCTGCAGGTTGAAGCCGTACATCGGGACGTGCGCCGGAACCGCGCCGGTCACGCCGCCGGTGTGGTGCCCGCTCATGGTCTGCATGTCCGACAGGACGACCACCCGGTCGTGGCCGGAGTAGGTCCGGCGGACCGAGTCGGCGATCCGCGTGCCGTGGCCGACCTCGCCGACCCGTGCGCAGAACCGCTCCATCTCCTTCAGGACGGACGCACCCCTGCGGACCCGGTGGTGGAAGACTCCGTCGGCGAAGCCGTACAGGTCCACCCGCTCGCCCCGGGCCGCGAGCGCGACCCCGAACAGGGCCGCGGCCTGGGCCGGGGTGACCGCCGAGCGCGCGGAGGTCCCGCCGGACGTCATCGACGCCGAGGTGTCGACCAGGACCAGGGTCCGGCCGCCGAACGACGGCACGTTCCCCGTGGCCGACGTCAGCGCCCGCTCCAGCGCGTGCCCCCAGCGCAGCGACGGCGCGCTGCGGTGGGCGGAGTAGAACCGGAACGGCAGCTGCCGCGACCGGGCGACCTCTCCGGGGTCGGCGATCCTGGCCGCGACGCGTGCCGCGACCTCGTCGGAGACCCCGGCCTCGTCGAAGTTCCTGAGGTTCCTCAACTGCGCCATGTAGCCCATCGACGGGATCACGGCCTCCCACGCCGCGGCGTCCATCGGCCCCTGCAGCCAGCCGGCGAGCGCCTCCCAGGTCATGCCCGCCGCCGCCAGGCGACCGGGGTCGGCCAGGACGGCGCGGCGCTCGGCGACCGGCAGGGCCGCCAGTGCCGCGCGGGCGCGCAGCACCGCCAGCGACGGGTGGATCGGCTTGTCGCGGCCGTGCCTGCGGTCGAGGGCGTGCGCGAACAGCTCGCCCTGCCACGGCCTGTCCGCCGCGGGCGCCGGATGGACGAGGTCGACGACGTCGCCGAAGCGGAAGCCCCGGGAGTCGGCGTCGTACTTGAGCAGGCTCCGCTCGCCGTACAGGCGGCCGACCGCGTCGGCGATGCCGCGCTTGACCGGCTTGGGCACGGCGCGGCCGTACCGGGAGGTCCAGTAGGCGAGGGCCTCGCCGGGCTCGTCGGCGCGCTGCAGGACACCGCTCACCAGCTGCCGGTTGAGGCCGTGCAGACCGGCGTCGAGGCGCGCCCGTACGGCCTCCAGCGCGGCCACGACGGGGGCGGTGCGCAGGTTCGCCGTGCCGCGCAGCCACGGCAGGAAGCGGGCCAGCCACTCGCCGTCGGCGACGGCGACCCGGTGGACGAGATCGCGGAAGCGCTCGTCGCGCTCGCCCGCCTGCTCGTAGAAGGTGTCCTCTCCGACCAGGTTCGAGACCGCCAGCAGGAAGAGCTCGCCCTTGGCGTCCCGGGTGTAGCCGGGGGCGCCCTCGTGGGTGCGGCCGGACGGGGTCCGTCCGGTCCTCACCATGCTGGACAGGGCGGAGCGGACGGTGGCGGTGTTGAACTTGGACATCGGAGCGGACTCCTTTCCGCGGTGGGAGCAGAGGGGTGGAAGCAGCCCTCGCCTGCGCACCGGGCGCGCGCTGGAACGTGTTCCTCCCGAGATCGGGGGTGACGGCGGTCCGCCCGACCGAACCGGGCGCTGGGCCCCCATGGGGGACCGGGGATTCGAACCTGAAGTAACCGCTGTCGTCGCACCGGGAGGTGCGTGTGGAAACGTGAGCCCTTCCCGAGATCGGAATCGGCGACGGCACAAAGCGTGCTGCCTTTACACCACACGCCGCACGTTTTCGGTCGGCGCGCCGGGAGTCGAACCCGGACTTCTCGATCCCTAATCGAAGTATCCGTTGCCTTCGCACCGGGAAGGGATGGTCTTCAATCGAGGTCTTCCCCGAGATCGGGGTCGGCGGCGGTCACTGATGTGCTGCCGTTACACCACCCCGGCCGGAGCCGGGACCGGGACTCGAACCCGGGCCTTCGCTTGGAGAGAGCGACGAAGTATCCGCAGCCTTCGCACCGGGGAAGCACTCTTCGGTTCTCTGATATCGGGATCCGGCGGTCCTGCCCGAAATGGTTTCACCGGGCCCTCCTGCCGGATCCGTTGACGTCTGAAGCGTTTCCAACGGTAGCGATTCACCGAACGGAGCACATCCGATTATTTCCGGCGGCGGATCGGCCGTGGTGGTGAGCCGCCGCGGCCGGGCCGCGACCGCCGCCGGCCATGGGCCACCGGGTCGGCGCCCGGGGTCAGCGGGTCACGCCGGCGCCGAGGAACTCGGCGAACAGGTCCTCCCAGAGCGGCATCACCGCGTCCGGCGCGTAGTCGCGCACGGTCTCGCGGGCCGCGGCGCCCAGACGGCGGCGCAGTCCCTCGTCGGCGATGAGGCGCCCGATGCCGGCGGCGAGCGCGCCGACGTCGCCCGGGGGGACGAGCAGCCCGTCGACCCCGTCGGTCAGGACCTCGCCGGGACCGGTCGGGCAGTCGAAGGCCACGACCGGCAGCCCGTGGCCCATGGCCTCGATCATCACCATGGGCAGCCCCTCGAACCGGGAGCTGAGCGCGTACACCGACGCCTCGGCCAGGTGGTCCGGCAGGTGGTCGCTGCGGCCCATCAGGGCCACGTTGTCCTCGACGCCGAGCCGGGTGACGAGCTTGCGCAGTTCGGCCTTCTTCGCGCCGCTGCCGTAGATGCGCAGCCGCCAGTCGGGGTGGTCCTCCGCGACCCGGGCGAAGGCGCGGATGAGCAGGTCGAAGCCCTTCTGCGCGGTGAGCCGCCCGGCGGCCACCACGAGCCGGTTCTCGTGCGTGGCCGGCCGCCGGCCGCCGAGGTCGGGGACCGCGTTGGGGATGCGCACCACCGGCGTGCCGGGCAGCAGGCGCTGGTAGTCCCGGCGGTCGGTGCCGGTGAGCACGGCGAGCGCGTCCAGCCTGCCGTAGTGGCGGGCGATCTCCGCCCGGACGGTGGCGGGGTGGGTGGCCAGGTTCATGTGCTCCTGGGCGATCCGCACGACGCCGCCGGGCCCGCGGCGGGCGGAGACGAGGTTCAGCGCGGGCCGGGTGGTCACCAGGACGCCGTCCTCGACCGAGGAGACGTAGTCGATGGCGGCCTTCTCCACGCGCTCGGTGAAGTAGTGCGCGGCGAACTCCCCGCGCGGGACGATGCGGCCGCGCAGCCGCCGCCAGACCCGGCGGGCGGTGGAGTCGGGCGGCGCCCCGTCCCGCTGGTCCACCAGGGTGGTGAGCGCGACCCGGGGGTCGAGGGGGAACTGCGGGGTGTCGCGGCGCCGGATCACGCTGGCGATCTCCACGTCGTGGCCGGCCGCGGCCATCGCGTTCGCCTGGTTGAAGACGGTACGGATGGTGCCGCCCATGCCGTACGCGTGCAGGAGCACGTAGTGGATCCTCATGGGTTCGGTCCTCCTCCCTCTTCCGGGAGGTATTCCCAAATCCGACATATCGGTCTCAACACCTCGGGGATCGTGTCGGGATCGGGCAGGTCGCGCCCAGGCTGCACGGTCCCCGACCGGATCTTGTCCTTCCAGTCGCCGAGGCCCTTCCTGACCACCTCCGGCCGGCCGTAGGCGAGCATCCCCGGCTCCCAGCCGACGGCCAGGAAGTCGCAGATCCGGCGCGTCTCCGCCTCCGGGTCGGCGGTCAGGTCCTCGTAGCGGATGGTCAGGCCGGGCAGCGCCCTGCGCGCGCGCTGGACCGCCTTCATGTAGCGCAGGGCGTCCAGCGCGGCCTCCTGCGGCGTGCGCTTGTCCGGGCTCGCCTCGTGCCAGGAGGCCGCGATGGAGGCCGGGTGGCGGAGCAGGAAGACGAACCGGGCGTCGGGCCAGCAGGTGGCGATGCGCTGGAAGGCGAAGGCGTTGGCCGGGGTCTTCTCCACGATGACGGACTTGCCGCTGCGCACCAGCTCCCGGTGGAGCACCCGGTCCCACAGCAGGTGCTCCAGGTCGGCCTGGTTGTGCCCGAGCTCGGCCATCGCCTGCTTCGACAGGGAGTTGCCGAACCCCACCGTGAGGCGGCGCACGTGCAGCTCGTGAGGGGCGTGCAGCACGGAGTGGGCGCCCAGCATCGCCCGCAGGAGCGTGGATCCCGAGCGGACGGGCGAGAGGATGAAGACGGGCGCGCGCAGCAGCCGGTCGGCCTCCGGATCGGCCGGCGGCCGGACGAGCCCTTCCGCCGCGACGGCCGGGGTCACGACCCCGGCGGACCCGGATGTCCCCACTCGTCTGAGCTGGAATCCGGTGAACCTGACCAGGGCCTCGTTGACGGTGCGCTGCCAGTTCATGTAGGGGGAGGTTACCCACCGTTCCTGGCAATTCACTGGGAACCGGCACCGAACATGCTCACCGGGCATGGCCGTACGGCGAGCGGTCGCCTTTCGCTCCGCCTTCCCGGATGTCCGTTCGCCCTTCTCGGACCCTCGTGACGGGCGCCGCCGGGCGAGTGATACTCCGCTCAGGAGGTGCTGTCGTGCTGCGACAACCGGACCAGCGAATATGGCCGCCCGGGTCGTTCCTCGCCCGGCTCCCCGGCGCCGCCAGGGAGGAACTGCTCCGCATCGGTACCGTCGTCACGTATCCGCCCGCTCATGTCCTGATCCGCGAGGGTGACACCGGTGACACCGTTCACCTGTTGATCGATGCGCTGGTGAAGGTCACCGCGTTCGTGGAGAACGGCAGCAGGACGCTCCTCGCGATCCGGGCGAATGGCGACATCGTCGGCGAGATGGCCGCCCTCGACGGCTCTCCACGCTCCGCGACGGTCACCACCTGCAGGCAGTCGGTCACCTGCGTGGTCAGAGGTCCGGTCTTCACGGCCCACCTCGATCGGCACCCGGCGACGGCTCGGGTCCTCAGCCGCGTCACGATCGACCGCCTGCGCTTCGCCAACCGCCGTAGGCTCGACTTCGCCGGTTACGAAGCGGACGTCTGCCTGGCGAGGATCCTGGTGGAACTCGCCGACCGGTACGGCGAGCGCTGCGGTAACGGGATGAGGATCGGCGTTCCCATCACCCAGGCCGAACTCGGCGAGCTCATCGGGATCAGAGAACGGACCGTGCAGAAGGCCATGCACGACCTCTGCCTTCGAGGCCTCGTCCTCCGCGGGCACCGCCGGGTGGTCCTCACCGATCTCGACGCGCTGACGGCTTTCGCCGATCTGAAGTCCTGACCCGCATTTTTGCGGGTTCCATCCCGAAATCACACGTCATCGTGACTCGACAGGCAACCCGACCCAGGAGACACGATGACAGAGCCGGCCATGCCCATGTCCCACGCCGCCCTCGCGGTGGACATCCAGAACTACAGCGGGCGCAACGACCTGCAACAGCTCCATCTGCAGAGCGCCCTCACCCAGGTGCTCGACGCGGCCACGAGCGCGGTGGGGCTCGACCGGTCGCGCTGGAGCGAGCGCCAGCCGCAGGGGGACGGCGAGTTCGCCTGGTTGCCGCCGGACGTGCACCTGGACGTCCTGGTCGGTCCCTTCATCCGGGAACTGCACGCGGAGCTGGGCGGCCACAACCGGCGCTGCCCCGGCGACTTCTGCACGCCCATCCGCCTGCGAGTGGCCCTGCACTTCGGCCCGGTCCGCCTGGGCGCCGCGACGGGAGTCGCCGGGGGCCACGCCGTACGCGTCGGCCGGCTGCTCGATTCCGCTCCGGTGCGCGTGGCGCTGGACGCCTGCCAGGCGGCGGATCTCGCATTGATCGTCTCGGACCGGCTCTACGACGACTTCATCTCCCAGGGGCTGGGGAAGCCCGAGCAGTACCGGAGGGTGCGGGTCGAGGTGAAGCGGGACCACTGCATCGCCTACGTCCACGTACCAGGCCAGGATGTGCACGCGCTCACCGCGCTGGACCCTTTCGGCGCCGACGGCCCGGAACCGGGGGACGGCCCGACCACCGCGACGGGAGCGGACCGTGGGCCGGTCCGTCCCGATGCCGGCCCGACGGCGGGGACGGCCATCTACGGCGACCAGATCTCCGGCGCGTCCCACCGTTTCGGCGACCACGGCACGGTCAACACCGTCGGCGGTGACCAGGTCAACCTTCCCGGGAGGGCATGATGGCGGAGCCCGACACATCCGAGCCCGTGCCGGAGACCGGGGATTCGGACCCCACGCCGGAGACGGGACCGGGAGCCGAGGACGATCACCGGCCTCTTCACCGGCGGCTGGCGGAAGAGCGGCACCAGAATCGCGTCTCGGCGGAGAACCTGGACGCCCTCTACGCGGACACGGTGATCTACGGCGACCGGGTCTCCGGCGCGTCCCACCGCTTCGGCGACCACGGCACCGTCAACACCGCCGGCCGGGACCAGTACTTCTTCGGGCTGGCGGCGGAGAGCGAGACCGTACGGACGGGGCCTCTGCCGACCGGACTGCTCAACGCCGTCCGGCACTGCCATGTGGCCACGGCCTCCTACCGGATCCTCCTGTCCCGTCTCCGCGACGAGCACGTACTCCTGCTCCGGAGCGGTCCGCAGCGCGGGCAGCCGACCACGGCCGTGGCGGCCCTGCTCCGATGGGCGTCGGACGAGCATCGTGTCAATCTGCTCCACCTCGGCACTGATCCGTTCCGTCTCGAACCCTCCCGGCTGCGCACCGGTACCGGTTATATCCTCGACGCGCGCGACGCCGAACGGTGCCGGCTCGACACCCAGGTGCTGCTCCACCTGTGCACGACGATGGAGCGGATCCGCGGCCGCGTCGTCGTCCTGGTGGACTCCGGTTTCCCCGAGCACGACTGGCTGGTGGACCATCAGCCCCCGGCCGCCGAACAGGTGTTCGTCAGCTGGCTGACCCATGCGCTGGAGGAGTCCCGGCAGTCCGACGCCTCGGAGCAGGCGGAGAAGGCCGCGGTCTGCGAATTGGTCCGCGAGAGACTGGCCGAGCCCTGCACACCCCAGACTGCGCGAAACCTGGCATGCCAGGTGGCACGCGGGCTCGCCCGCGGAGAGTCGGTAGAGGAGATCCTGGCCGTCTCCCCCGAGCAGAGACGGCAGCAGATCCAGAAGCTGCTGAGTGAAGGCGCCTCACAGGGCGGGCGTTGCTTCGCGATCGCCTCTGCCGTGCTGCAGGGATCGTCTGCGGCGGTCGTCTCCCACTGGACGATCCGGCTGGCCACTCTCGTCCAGAAGGAACTGGCCCGGCAGACGACCGCCGACCGGCCTCGCGAGGCCCAGACATGGGAACGGCTCAGCGACTGGACCGGGCAGGGATCGATCGCGGTCGAATCCACCGGCCGGAGCGGGGACGGCCAGGTGGTCAGGTTCCGGCTTCCCGAGTCCGCCGGGACCGCCCTCCGGCTCGTGTGGGAGGAGCAGCCGACCATCCGCCAACCGCTGCTGAGCTGGCTGGGTGAGCTGACCGCTGAACGGGACGCATTGATCCGGATGAAGGCCGCACAGGTCATCGGGCTGCTCGCCACCTACGACTTCCCCGCCGTCGAGGAGAGGTTTCTGGACCGTTGGAGGAAGGACGGACAGCACGATCTCGCGGCCTGGAGTCTCGGATCCACGGCCAAGGATCCCGGCATGGCGGCCCGGGTACACGGATGCCTGCGGGAGTGGGCCGGCGGGACGCCGAACTCCCGTTCGGTCGTCATCCGCGTCTACGGCTCGTGGATCGGGGTGGAGTGGCCCGAGGAGGCGCTCCGCGAGCTGGGAAGAATCACCGGAACACTGCAGCGGGGATCCTCGTTCGCCGACGAGGCGGCCCGCTCCATCTGGCAGATCCACCAGCCGCAGAACTCCGCCAAGGTGCTCTCGACCCTTGCCGGGTGGGCGGCGCACCGGGACGTGCCGGGCCGCCATCGGGCCGCCGCACTCGCCTTCGTCCGACTGGTCGCCCCCTCCGACGGCCGCCCGCCGTTCGACCTGGTCGACGACCCGGATGTACAGCCGGAGCTGATCACACTCTGGCGGCATGCCCTGGACCAGGGGGTCACGGTCGACGGGATCCCGGCCATCACGCCGGAGGCATGGGAGTTCCTCGGCGATTGGCTCCGCGGCTGGGACACGCACCCTCGGGTGCGATCGGTCGTGGCCTCGGCTCTGACACGGCCCCCCGCGCATCTGGTGGCGCCGCTCAGGTTCCACCTGAGGATGTGGCGCCGTCTCGGCGCGATCACAGCCGAGACGGCGGCGTATCTCGACGATCTCCTCGAAAGGAACTGACGATGTTCTGGCTCGTTCACCACTGCAACCGCGTCCCTGGCACGAACGCCGCAGAGAACCCGTCCACGTTCTCCTTCACCGCTCCCGCGAAAGGGGACCTCTACGATTTCGACGTCACCGTCCGCACCTCCTGGTCTCCGGTAGGTCGACGCCGCTCCGGCCCGGACGACGACGAGCACAGGCACGTCCAGGGGAGGATCCGCGCCGAGGCTCGTACGGTCACCCGTAAGCATCTCCCTCTCCACCCCGGAGAGGCCGAGCAGGCGGTGAACCGTGCCCTCGACAACATGCTCCGCGGCCTGGCAGACCATGGCAGGAGGTGGAAAGGGGGGCGCTGGACGGCGCAGGCGGAGGTCGGCCTCTCCACCGACATGCTGCGACTTCACCGGGACCGGGCGCGCAGGCTCCATGACGTCGAAACCGAGACGGCGGAGGCCCGGCTGCGGGTGGACAAGGCCCGGCAACTGCGCGTCGCCTGGGAGGATTTCCTCCGGGAGGCGGGCCGCAGCCGCTATTCCGAGTTCGCCATGCGGCTGGCCGAGCAGCCGAAGGAGGCGGCGCGGGTCGTCGCCGAGATGCTCGACAAGGGCGAGGACACCGCCGCCCATTTCATCGACAGGCTGGACAAACTCGCGGCCTCCTACCAGAGAAGCAACGTCTACGAACTGGTCACGGGGAGCGACAGTGCCCTGCGGGACGCGATGCGGGCGCTGGGCCTGAGGGTTCCTCCTGCCGACTCCGACCCGCTGATCACGAATGGTTCCGGTCATCCGTAGAGGGCTGCCAGCGCCAACCACACCAGGGTGGTGACCAGCATGAGGGCGGTCCAGGGCAGCGCCCGGGTGATCCGGGCGTGCTTGGCCCGCGTGAGTTCGGCCAGACTGCTCACCAGCCGCCACGCCTCCCGCTCCTGCTCGGCCGCCCCCGCCCGCCGGACCGCGCCCCGCTGCCCCGCCAGCCCGAACCGGTTCGCTCCTGGTGGACCGTCGAGCCGCGGGCGCAATCCCTGCAGCAGGTGGTGGCCGGAGATGACGAACCCGGTCACGTACAGCACGGCCAGCACGGCCGTGACGAGCCTGAGCACCGGGTGCAGAGGCGCGGCCTCCGCGAACGCGCCCGCCTGGGTGGCCGCCACCGCCGCCGTGCCGAGGTGCACGGTGGCGACGGTGGCCACCTTGGTGTCGGCGTGCTGCGCGTACGTCTGGAAAGTGGTGACGGTCGTCAGCGCGACCGTGAGCGCCTCGACAGGGCTGAGTTCGTCGGCACGTCGCCGCATGGGAACCTCCGGAGCGTTCGGATCTCCTCCCAGTCGACACCGGTCCGCATCCCTCCGGCCCGCACTGATGCGGGTTCGCGGCCCGGAGGGCCACCGGCCCGTCGTGGCGTCCCGGTCAGACCGCGGCCGGTCTCACCCTCACCTCCCGTCTGCGGCCTGCAGTCCGCCTTCCGCCACCAGCGGCTGCAGGGTGCGCAGAGCGAGGCCCCGGCTGAGCTCCTCGTGGTGGCGCTGGTTGCGGAAGCTCCGCAGGCAGCCGTAGCAGGAGGTCTCCTCGCCGCAGTCGCAGTCGGCCACCCGCTTCAGTGCGGCCTCGACGACCCGGTCCAACGACCGCGCGATCCGCAGCACGCTGCCCGCACCTCCGGGCACCGCGTCGAACAGTACGATGCCGATCCGTCCTCCGCGCAGGGCGTAGAGGGTGCCGTCGATGTCGTCGCGGCTCAGTTCCAGGCACTCGGCAGCGCCCTCCAGCAGCGCGTACACCAGCGAGCGCCAGTGAGCCGTACTGGCGGAGAGCGGCATCGCCAGGTGGTCGAAGGCCAGGTGGAGGATGTCGGTCTCGTACGGGTGCGCCAGCGACCGGAGCCGGCGCGGTCCGCCGCAGTCGGTGCCGCGCAGCAGGTGGGTGTGCGTCTTGCTCCGCCGCCCGTCCGGCGCGGCCCCCGCACCGCACCAGTCGCAGATCAGGTAACCGGCGCCGGTCGGTCCCTCCGAGACCGCGATGAGTTGCCCGCGCGAACCGGCCTGGCCCTCCACCTTCCCGCCGTTCGGCGCGGACCAGGCTGAGCTCTCCACTTCCTCCGCCGCCAGCGAGAGGACGTGGGTGGTGCCGTTCCAGCTCCGTTTGGGCGGGGTGGTGGTCGTCTTAGAGGGCCGAGGTTCCGCGACGAACCCGAACTCGGGCACGTAGTACTGCCGGGGTGTTCCCGCCGCGAAGGTCGCGCAGGACGGGCACACCGGGTCCAGTTCCCCGTCCCCCTCCCAGTAGTACTGGCAGTGGTCGCAGATCAGGTAGGTCTTGCCGACGAGCTCGCGGTCCGGCAGCCGGTAGACACCGCCGGACCGCCACAGCAGCCCACCGGCGACGACCTCGGAACCGGGGGCGTACTCGTAGATCGCCGCCGAGAGGTCACGGGTCAGCTCCAGCTTCGCCCCGACGGACTCACCGGAGTAGGCGGTGCGCAGTTCGACGGTGTCCACCGGGAAGCCGTACTTCGGCAGCACGTTCCGGTTGGCGAGGTAGCCGAGCAGGTTCCGCTGGGTCAGCGTATTGATCGTCTTCGCGTAGCGGGCGACCAGGTTGTCCTTGCGCTCCTGGTACGCCTGGTGTCGCCGCTCCTCGAAGACCTCGACGTCGAACGCGAGCTGAGCTCTGACCCTCTCCAGGAGCCTGCACAGTTCGTCGACCCACTCCCCCGTGTTGACGCCGATCTCCCGCTGGACGTTCGGCGGCAGCACCCGCAGCAGTGACTCCAGCACCTCCCGCGGCACGGGCGTCAGGAAGGAGCGCACCCGGGAGGCAGGCACCCCGCCCGCGCCGGGCAGGAAGAACTCCCCCGCGGTGCCCCACGTCTCCCCGCTGGTCTGCCGCGCGTGCCGGAAGAACGCCGACAACGCGATCGAGTGCGCGTGCCGCCGGTCGATCCGCTCGTTGCCGAGCGGCACGTACGGCGCGCGCACCTCACCGGCGATCATCGACACCGGGTCCTGATAACGCGACAGGTCGTGGGAGCGCCGCTGCGCGTAGGTGACCACCAACGCCGCCGAGTCCGTCCGGCGGCCCGCCCGCCCGGCCCGCTGCACGTAGTTGGCGGTCGTCGGCGGCATGTTCCGCAGCACGACCGACTGCAGCTCGCCCACGTCCACGCCGAGCTCGAACGTGGTCGAGCAGGACAGCATGTTGACCTCGCCGCGCAGGAAGCGCTGCTGGATGTCGGCGGCCTCCATGCTGGTCCACTGGGCGGTGTGCTCCCGGGCCACCAGGGGCACGGGCGTCATCGACCGGTAGACGGCCCGGTAGTGGTTGTCGTCCTCGGCGGCGGGTGGAACCGTGAACGGCTCGAGGGTTCCCCGGCAGCCGAGTGTCGGGCAGACTCCGCGGACCGCTACGGCCGCAACCCGGCGGCACAGGCCACAGCGGTGGGCGGGGCGATCGGCGGGGGCGAACCTCAGCCACTCGTGGTCCACCTGGCGGACCGTTCCCAGCCCGCGGACGGTGTCGGCGGCGAGCCAGCCGTCCCGCTGCGCGGTAATCACCTTCCAGCAGCCGCGGAGCACCTCCTTCGGATCGGCGTCGCTGCCCAGGGCTGCCAGGACCCGCCGCACGTAGTCGAGGCGGCGGTTGACCCCTCGCGTCGGCAGCCAGCTCAGCACCTTCCGGCCGGGCTCCGAGCCGTCCTCGCGCACGTAGATCGGCCCTCTGCGCGGGTCGAAGGCCTCGTCGCGCGGGTCGACGTCCTCCGGCATGCGCAGCACCCCCTGCTGGCGCAGGGTGCGCAGCAGCTCCGAGAGCAGCGCCCAGCACTCGTCCTCGGACAGCCCGAGGGAGCGCAGCGCGGGCGGGGCGGTCCAGCGGCGTTCCCTCTCCAGCTCCACCCGGAGCAGCCCCAGCCCTTCCAGAGATTGGCGGTCGTCGAGCGCGACGAGCTCCTGGGTGATCCAGAGGGCGACCTCCCGTTCCCGCTGCTGGCGGGACATGCGCCGGGCGAAGACGTGCGCCCGGTCGGCCGCCTTGGCCACGTGGTAGGTCAGGTCGGCGACACTGACCGCCTCGCCGTCGCGGGCGGCCGCTTCCAGTCCCTCGAGGATGAGCCGGCGGTGCTGGATCCCGGAGTAGCTGGATTCGAAATAGGGGGCGAAGAACGCCGCGGCCTGCCTGCTGTCACTGAAGGAGAGCAGCTTGCGGCCCTCCCCCGGCTGGTCGGCCAGCCCGTCGTCGCCCGCCGCGGGCAGCGCCTGGTACAGCGCGCTGGCCAGTACGGCCACCGCCGCGTCGTTGCCGCTCTCGAACTGCCGCACCATTCCGGTGCCCCGGGCACCGCAGGAGGCGCAGCCCGACGGGGAGTCCTGGCGGAGGTTGAGCCTGCGGACCGGCCAGAGCGAGGTCGCGGTGCAGCCGTCGCGCCCGCACACCAGCCGGGCCGAGGGGTGCAGCCCGCCGCAGGCCGCGCAGAGGAAGGCGTCGTCCCCCTTCACCTCGGAGGTCCCCTCGATGTCCTCGTCGTCCTCGTCGGCCAAGACGGGCTCGTCCCCGAGAAGCAGCCATACCCGCCGGTCGTCGTGCTTGATCCTCGGCTCGAAGACGTAGCCGCCCTCGCCGTGCCGGACCGCACCGGTCAAATGGACGGCGCCGCACCGCTTGCACGCGCCGAACTCGAACATCGCCCCTTGGCAGGTGCCGCAGATCTCCCGGCGGCCCAGCGACACGTGCGGCCCGGCTCCGGTGAGGCAGGTGAAGGCGCCCTCGGTGGCGCGGGCGAACAGGTGGTAGCGGGCGGACAGCACGGGTGAGCCGGCCCGGTCGCGGACCTTGCTTCCCACGGCGACCAGCGCGGCCAGGGCCTCCTGCGGTCGCTCCGCCGGGTCGAACAGCAGCCGGGCGAGCTCCCCGAACGGGACCGGTCCGCCGGACAGCCGGCCGCGCAGCTCGGCCATGCCCTGCTCGTGGGCGAGCGCGATGCCCGGGTCGTCGGCGGCGAAGCCGCGCTCCTTGGCCAGCAGCAGCAGGTCCGCGCCGGGGTCGTCGGCCTGGGCCAGTTCACGGTAGGCGTCGCCGGACAGCGGCCCCCAGAACGGCCCGGTCGGCATGTCCACCCGGGTGGCGCGGACCAGGTCCTGCCGGGCGGGATCGCCGGACACCCACTCGAAGGGCACGTCGAACAGCTTCTCGGCGAACTCGGTGACCGCGGCCGGGTCGTCGCCGACCGTCGCACTCGTGGCGATGCACTGCAGCGGCTGCTCGGGGGCCACCCGGTCGTGCAGGCGGCGCAGCAGCATGGCCAGCTCGGCGGCCTTGGCCCCGTCGTAGACGTGCGCCTCGTCGAGCGCGATGAACCGCCAGCTCCGTCCCTCGAACAGGTCGAGGTCGGCGGGCCGGAGCAGGAGGTACTCCAGCATGGCGTAGTTGGTCAGCAGCAGGTGCGGCGGGGCGGCGCGCATCTCCTCCCGGCTCAGCAGTTCGTTGGTCAGCCGCGGCTCACCCGGGTTGAGGGACTCGAAGTTCTCCGCACCGACCCGCGCGCTCTCGGGGGTGTCGCCGGTGTAGCGGCCGAAGGTGAGCTGCGGGACGCGTGCGAGCAGCTGGCGCAGCCGTTTGAGCTGGTCGTTGGCGAGGGCGTTCATCGGGTAGAGCAGCAGCGCCCGCACGCCGGGGCCGAGCTCCCCGCGCGCGTGTTCGGCGATCAGCGAGCTGAGGATGGGCAGCAGGAAGCTCTCGGTCTTGCCGGAGCCGGTGCCGGTGGCGACCACCAGGTTCCGTCCCTGGGCGGCCTTGCGCAGGGCGTGCTCCTGGTGCCGGTAGAGCGGCCGGCCGAGCGGCAGCGCCGGGCTCTCCAGGCTGCGGAAGGCCGGGTCGAGCACCCCCTCCTCGACGAGCCGCTCCAGGGTGGCGCCAGTCGCGTACGGCGGGGTGGCCTCCAGCAGCGGTCCCTTGGTGAGCATGGGACTGCGGGTGATCTCCGCTGCCAGCGCCTCCGCGATGCGCGGCTCGCGGACGGGCAGCAGCGACCTCAGGTAGCGGCGGTAGCTGTCGGTGATCAGGCCGCTGGTGGCCAGCGGGTCCAGGGTGTGGCTCACGGGGTTCCCCTCTTGGCTGCGCCGACCAGCAGTTCGGCCACGATGAGATCGACGGTGACGAGGTCCGGCGCGACGGCCGCCAGGCGGGCCCAGTCGGCCCGCAGCAACTGCTCGGCGGCGCGACAGCGCACGTCGCCCCGGGCGGCGAGCCGGGCCAGCAGCGCCAGGGCCGCCGAGGCGGCCGGGAGGGCGTACCAGCCGCCCCGGTCCTCCGGGTGGACCCGCTGCTCGACCTGGCGCAGCAGCTGCGGTTCGCCGAGCAGGGCGCGCGCCGTCTTCACGGCATGCCCGGTGACCTGCTTGATCTCACGGAGGGCGGACTCGTTCCGGACGTCGAAGAGGCGGCGGGCGGCCGACAGCCGGGTGTCCGCGTCGAGCAGCGCGCGCGGCACGACGTCGGCGGCCCGCCAGATCCCCTCGAGCTGCTCGGTGCTCAGGTGGGCCAATCGCTCGGCCTCGCGGCCGAAGCGGCCCACCGCGGCGTGCGGGTCCACTCCGGTCTCGGCGATCTCCGTCAGACACTCGCCGCACTGCCGTTCCGCCGCCGCGAGGCAGTCGCCGTCCGCCAGGTCACCGGCGAGGACCGCGGCCACCGGCGCGACCGCCCACATCTTCCGGGCGGCACGGGCCTGCTCCAGGTCCGGTACGGCCACCGCGGCGAGCCCCGAGGAGATCACGCAGGCCAGCAGGCGGTCAGGCTCGAAACCCAGTTTCACGAGGGCGGCCAGCGCCTCCTGGGGGCGCCGCTGGAGCGGGCGCGCACAGGCCATCAGGAAACGCTGCACCTCGGAGGCGAGCCGGAGCCGGGGAGCGAGCTCGACCAGCGTCCAGACCCGGCCGAGATCGTCGATCTCGGCGGGGAAGTCGCCCTCCTCCGCGAGGAAGCGGGACAGCGCGGCCTCCTCGGCGTCGACGCCTCCCCCGCTCCGCAGGTGGCCTTCGCCCCCCACCTCCAGATGGTGGTCGGGCCAGCGCGGCCACTCGGCCGGCACCCACGGGTCGTCGAGCTGGAGGTGGACCAGGAGCGGACCGGCGTCGGCGAACTCCGGCAGCAGGGGAATCCTCCCGTCCTCCTCGACGGGCACCACCAGCGGTTCGCGCCACGGCGCCCGCGCGAGGTAGACCCCGGCGGTGAGCCCCTCTACGGGCACGACCCCGACCAGCCGGACGTCTCCGCCGTCCCGCTCCGCGCGGTCCGCGAACCGGCGCGGGCGCACGCTCGCCAGCCGGACGACCTCCTTGCCCACCTCCAGCAGCAGGTCGGCGCGCTGGTGCTCGTTCACCGTGTCGGCGAGTCTCACCAGGTCGTAGCGGGCCGTCCCCTCCTGGCTCCGCCCACCGGGCGGCACGTCCTGCACGAGGTGCCCGCCGACGACGACCCGGAGCGGCGGCAGGCTGCCCGCCTCGGGGATCCGCACGAGCAGCGCGCCCGGCTCGTCGGTGAACACGGCGGAGTCGATCCGCAGCGGCCCGGCCCGCCACCCGGGGGTGTCGCTTCCGCGTTCGTGCAGGACCTGCACGTGCGGAGGCGTGATCACCAGGGCTTCGGAGTGCTCCGCGGTCCGGTACTCGGCGACGCTCGCCAGGTGGTCGGAGTCGAACGACAGGGTACGCGGGTTGGCCCGGGCGCCGACGGCCGCCGACAGCTCGGCCCTCCCGTCGGCCAGCCCTGCGGTGCCGAACACCCGCACCTGCGGGGTGAAGCGCACGCCGAACCCTTCGGCGACGAACACCGTCCGTTTCACCCCACGTCCCAGCGGGCCGCGCACGACGAGGTCGAAGGAGCCGAGCAGCGGCCGGGGCAGCGCGTCCCACAGGCCGGTCACCGAGCCTGGCTCGGACACGGTGCAGGTCTCCGTCACGGCGGCCTCGCTCCCGCTCGGGCGCACCTCGACCACCCAGGTGGTGTCCGCCCCCGCCTCCCCCGGCAGCCACACCTCCGGAGCCCGCGGGTAGACCGCCGAGCCGTACGGCGTGGCGACCCCGGCGACCGGGTCTCCGGTGACGATCCTCGGCCGGGAGTAGCCCCGGACGAGGCGGCGGCTGGCGGGCAGGCCCGCCAGCTCCAGCGAGCGCACGCCCTCCAGTGAGATCTGCCGCAGCCGCCAGCCGTCCCAGCCCAGCGGGAGCTGCCCCTCGACCGTCACCACCGGCGGGCCGTCCGCCGTCAGCTCCTGGGCCTCCGGGTACACCACCCACACCACGTCGGGCGGGAGCGGCAGACCGGCCGGGAGCCGCCGGCCGTCCTCGGCGAAGACCAGCAGCGGCGCGGCCGGGTCGACGACGGGCAGCTCCGTCCGGTGCTCCCAGCCGGCGAGCCCGACGACGACCGTGCGGACGGGCCGCAGCAGGCTGAAGGTGGTCGCGGGGGCCGCTTCGGAGAGCCCGACCCACTGCGCCCGGCTCTGGACGGTGCTGGTCACCCCGTCAGCGGTGACGCTCCAGCGCGCGATCCCGTCTGGGGTGTCGCCGACCGCGGGCAGCACCACCTCGACGCCGCGGCCGAAGGGGTCGAGCGCGATCCGGGGCCGCTCGGCGCGGACGCGGCCCGCGGCGGAGCCGCGCGGGGCGGTCTCGAGGTCGAGCCGGCCCTCGGCGGCCAGTTGCCGGGCGCGTTCCAGCACGCGGGGCGGGAGCCCGACGCCGTCGAGGTCGGGAGCGGGCTCCCGGAGCCGGTCGAGCAGGTCGAAGCTGCGCTCGACGAAGTCGAGGGCGAACTCGGTGCCGTGCTGCAGGAAGCGGCGGGCGGGCATGTCGAGCTCGCTGAGGCGGGTCTCCCGGCCGGAGGCGGTCGCCCAGGCGAGGAAGCCCTCGCCGTCCAGCCCGCGGTCCTGTGCCCGGCGCTGGAGGATCAGCCGGAAGTAGTCCTCCAGGCAGTAGGTCGGGATGCCGGTGTGCATCAGGATCGGGCCGATGTACGGCATCGGCATGTCGGGGAAGGTCGGCAGGCCGAGGGAGTCGGCCGCCGCCGCGAAGCCTCTCCCCCAGACCGCCTGGTCCTCCGGCAGCCCCTGGTACTGAACGGCCTTCCACAGCTCGGGCCAGAACGTGCCCTGCCGGTAGCCGTGCGCGGCGACGCCGGTGACGGCGACCGCCACGCATGCGGGCCAGCGCAGGAAGAACCGCTCGGGCGGCCGCCGCTCGGCGACCCACTTGGCGTAGACCCTGCCGAGGACCGAGGCGACCTGCGCGCTCTGGCTGTCCCGGACGTCGGCCTCCGCCACCAGCGAGGAGCCGCGCAGCCGCCGCGACCAGGCCCGTTCACGCAGGTCGAGCAGTTCCCGGGCGCTGACCTTCCTCACCGGCGCCGCCCCCATGGAACCTTCCATATCTGAAAAGTAATGCTTTACTCCCCCTGGCCGGTAGGGACTTTCGGGCACTATTCGACGCCGGTCACCGGAAAGACGAGCTGCTCCCCGTCCCAGGGGACCGTGGTGACCGCGGGGCACTGCGAGAGCGGCAGGGCGTCGCCCTTCTCCCGCTCGATCGTCTGCCGCCACTCGTCCAGGGTCCCGGAGACGGCGAAGGGGCCGATCGGCACCTGCACCGCGTCGCCCTCCACCCGCACCGGGCAGGTCTCACCGGAGATCTCCAGGTCGCTGTCCAGGCCGCCGTCGGCGGCGGCGAGCGCGGCCTGCAGGTCGTCCACCCCGAAGGAGCCGGTCCAGGCGGCGCCGTCCCGCCCGGCGACGGCGACGATCCGCCCGGCGTCCCAGGAGCTCTGGTAGAGCGTGAACTCCAGGGAGCAGCCGGCCAGCGGGTCGGGGGCGGGCGGGGCCTCGTCCATCCACGCGGGCCGGAACCGGTCGAGCAACTCGGTCATGGCCTCAGCCAGCAGCCTGCGGCGGACCGTGAGGAACTCCCGGTAGGCGTCGGCGTCGCGCAGCGCCTCGTCGTAGGGGACGAAGTGCGCGGCCAGCTCGGCCTGGGAGAGCCCGGGGTCGGTGAAGTACTTCTTCGGGGAGCGGTCGCTGATCTTCTTGTTGGCCTTGGCGGAGATGAACGCGAGGTTGGCCAGGTCGTTGATCTCGGTCTTGGTGTACTTCGCGGGGTGGTTCTTCAGCGTCGCCTGCGGGTGGATGTGGTGATATTCCAGCTTCTGTCCGCCTTCGGCGGTGGCGCTGATCTGTGTGCCGTGCCACCAGTCGGTGGCACCCGCCTCCTTGGCCACCAGGTAGCTGAGGAAGAAGTAGGGGCTGCCGACCGTACGGCCGGCCAGCGCCTGCGGGGTCACCTCGACCCGGGCACCGACGATGCCGAGGTTGGTGAGCAGCCGCCGGACCGGGTCGGGCTCCCGGGTGACCGGGATGTCCTGGCCGAGCCGGGTGTCGGTCGAGCCGCTGTAGCGGTTGCGGATGGTCGCGACCAGGAACCAATAGAGCAGGCCGTTGGTCGTTTCCTGGTCGAGTGGCTCGTCAGGGCGCTCCCCCAGCAGCACGATCAGCGGGAGCAGCACCATGTGCGAGGGGAGCAGGCTGCTGCTGGTGATCCTCAGGTTCTCCCGGAGCAGTGGAACGAGGTGGCGCAGCCCCCTCTGAACCGTTGCCCAGCCCCGCTCGAGTTCCTCGTCGCTGGCCGTGACCAGTCGACCATGGGACCAGGTGGACAGACCCCGGCCCAGAACGGTGCCGGTGAGCGCACGGGTGAGGAAGGTGGCGTCCAGGTCTCCGAAGTTCTGCTTGGCCCAGTGCCCGGCCTCGGTCTCCAGCTTGTCGACGGTCCCCGGCCAGCGGGCGGAGAGAGTGGCCAGCGCCAGGTCACTGGTCTTGAGCGGTCGTCCACTGTTGACCCGGACGAAGATCTGGGCGATCTCCTCGTAGGGATACCGCGTGAGGACCTCGATATGGAATCTCCGTTCCCTGATCGCGGCCAGCCTGCTGATCCGCTCCCCGATGAGGTCCGGGTCCAGTTCGGGCAGCCTGTCGATCAATTGGGAGATGACCGTGAACGGCTTGGCGCCCGGCCGGAGCACGTCGGCGACCTTCATCCAGCGGGAGTCCTTCGCCGTCGCCGCACTCTGGTTCTGGAACTGCTCGCTCTGGACGTTGAAGACGATCTGGGCCTCCTCGTGGCCGTTGATCACGCGGTGGAGGGAGGTGAGGCGCTGCTGGCCGTCGAGCAGGAACAGCGGCGGCAGGGCAGGGACGGGCTGAGTGGCGCCGTTCCCTCCGATTGCGACCGGCCGGGTCTCCGGCGGGGTGTCCGCCCGCCAGAACAGCAGCGAACCGGTCGGATATCCCCGATAGAGGGACTCGACCAGTTTCGCCACCTGCGTGGGCTTCCAGACGTAGGCCCGCTGGATCTCCGGGAGTTGGATCTCCCCTCGGGAGATCTGCCCGACCAGAGTCTGAATGTCCAGTTCCAACTTCTCAACCGGCATGAGATGACCTCGGCTATAGACGCGACGACGGAGTTATCCGATCACCTCACCTACCCGTTACGGCTGGCTTGAAATTCATTGTTCGATGATCGTTATTTGGAGTGGGCTACAAGACATCACAAAGCCGCAAATCCTTCCCAAAACTCCAGAAAACGGACGACAAGTGACCCATGCCTTCGATCAAGTCCGGCCGAGCACACCAGAAAACATCGTTCCATCCGATCTCAAACAGGCGGGCCTGCCGCCGCACCTCACACCGACCGGTTCCACCCTGGAACCAACCGCCAGGATATTCCGCCACGAGACCGCTGGACACAGGGAGCTACAGCGCTTTTCAACTTTTCCATCGCCGACTTCTCGATCTGGCGCACCCGTTCCCGCGTCATCCCATAGCCCAACCCTATCTCCTGTAGCGAGTAAGGGCGCTCTGAACCGATTCCGTATCGACGCATGAGCACATCGGCCTCTCGATCGCTAAGCCTTACCATCGCGCCTTCCAGCGCCTCGTCTATCACGTAGTCGCTCATGAGATCCGCCAACCGGTTCTTCTTTAGATCCGGACCATCGTCGGATTTCAGTGGCTCGGCGACCAACTCCTCCGGCAGGAAGGTGTCGAGAGGAAGCAATTCGACGCCGTTCACCTCATCGATCAGAGTCGACAGGTATCCTTTCACATACTTCTTCACATGCCCTAAGAAGTCGAACTCTGTTTCTTCGTCATAGCTGTACACCGCACCCATGAATCCGACACACGCCTCTTGCACCAGATCCTCCACTTCGATGTCCACCCTTAACAAATAACCACGGGCAACGGAATCGAGGGAACGGAACCTGTGCTTTATCAGAATCCACCACAGCCGGTCGAGTTCATTTGCGAGGACATCGTCGGCCGCATCGGCGGCGATCTCTTCCTTCCGCGCGGCGTAGGATCTGATTCTTCTCACCACCTGCAGCTCCTCGTTCTTGGAGAGAGCACGCCCGGAAGAGATCCGTGCGGATGAACACCTGAGCTCAAGACGGAGTGGGGCATCGATGGACACGTCTCGGACGACATGACCTTGAGGTTTAGCTGGCAGAACCCCCCGGCCGACTTCGGCAGGGGAGGCGACAGGCTCGGTCCGGAACTCACTCTGCGGCTTCCAAGGAGCTACGGAACCACGCCGCTCAATCGGATTCTGTCCTCCTGAAAGCGCTTTGTCTCTCGCCGATTTCCGGGCCTCCTGTGCATTCTGCGGCCTTCTGGCGGGTCGCCGACCCGGACGGCTTATCTCCGCGGGGACTCTGGCGATTCCCCCGGCCTCCCGCTCATCACTCAGAGCACCGGCGGAACCGCCGAAGTCTACGACCGCCACGCCTCCGACCTCGAGAGCATGGGAGATGAGTGCGGACTGCCTGAGATCCAGACCATACGCGGACGTGATCCTCTTCAAAGCGATCAGTTCAAGACGCCCGGAGGCGACGTTCCTCAGGGCCTCCGCCATTGCGTTACGGATCTTCGAAGAGTCCGAACGCCTTTCGCCTTCTTCATGCGTGTCCATACAGGCACAATGCCAGCCCCAGGTCACACCCCGATGACCGTCCAGTCTCCGCCTGCGGTTCCATGATCTGTTCAGGAGAGACAAACCGGCAAGGTCGCGGCGACGATCGATACATCCTGGAAAAACGATCACGCTATCCGGTAATCAGCGTTATCGGCGACCGTTCCGGCATCGGTCGGTGAGCGATGCACGGCGCCTCGGAACAGCGCGACAAGACACGGAGGCAACCCTGATCAGTCGGTCGGGGGCAGGTCCGCCAGCGTGCACCAGACGATCTTTCCGCCGGATCTCGGGCGGTGGTAGCCCCAGCTGCTCGCGAGCAGGTCGACGAGGTAGAGGCCGCGGCCGCCCTCGTCGTCCGGCTCCGGGACGCAGAGGACGGGCGGGGTACGGCAGGCGTCCCAGACGCGGAGCACGACCGCCTCGCGGGTCCGGTAGAGGTCCAGCCAGACGTGGTCCGGGGCGGCGTGGGCCGCCGCCTCCGCGACGGGCACGGCCGGGGTGCTCGCCTTGATCGCGTTGGAGACCAGTTCGGAGACGACGAGGCGGGCCGTTTCGACCAGGTCGCCCCGCCGCCACTCCTCCAGCACGCGCTGGACGTGCACGCGGGCGTAGTAGGGCGAGGTCGGGAAGACGGACAGCTCCAGGTAGTGCGCCGTGGTGGTGACACCGGCCATTTCACCCGCTCCTGTTCAGCACGTCGGACAGAGGACTCTGCTCGGCACGTCGGGCGCAGGACCGGCACCGCCGGCGGACGGGGGCGGCCGCCTCTCCCCCACGGGGAACGGGGACGCGGTGCCGGTCCTGCGGGAGGTACGGCCGGGCGGCCCCTCGGGGATCACCGCCGGTCGTACCGCTGGCGCCGGACGGAACACCCGACAGGGGTGGGCCGCATCGGGAGGGAAGTCGTCCGCCCGGCCGTCTGGGAAATCTCGGCTTTGCCTTCCGGGGAGGATCCGACCTGGAAGGCTTTACGTTCAGAGCATGCACCATCACGCTAGGTAAATGCAATGCAGGCTTTTACACTGGCCGCATAATCCTGAAAGGTGCTTTAGATGCAAGAAAACAACGGGATGGAGGGAATCGCGCCCTTGCCGCCGGTGAGACGAGAGCCGCCCACGGTGCGCTTACGCCGCCTGGCAGCCGAGTTGCGTCGCCTCCGGCAGGAGGCCGGGCTCTCCCAAGCCGAGGTGGCCGAGAAGACCGACATCAACCTCGCTACCCTGCATCGGATCGAGACGGCCAAGACCAAACCGCAGCTCAGGACGCTCAACGCTCTCCTCGACGCCTACGGCGCGACCGGCAGCACCCGCACCGACCTGATAGCGCTGCAGAAGGCGGCCAAGCAGCGCGGCTGGCTGCACGGCATCGAGGCAAACTTGCGCGGGCAGTACAGCGCTTACATCGCACTGGAAGCCGAAGCCCACGAGGCCGTTAACTACGAGTCGCTGTTCATTCCCGGCCTGCTCCAGACCGAGGACTACGCACGAGCTGTGATACGTGGCGTGTTGCCGACCGACACTGAAGCCGAAGTCGAGCACCGCGTCACCGCCCGAATGCGACGACAGGCCCTTCTGGAAAGCGACACCCCACTACGGCTATGGGCAATCATGGATCAAGCCGCTCTCTCTCGGACAGTCGGCAGCGAGGCCGTCATGCGTGCCCAGTTCAGGCATCTCATCCAGCAAGCTCAACGTCCACACATAACCATCCAAGTCATCCCATTCTCTGCTGGATCCCACCCTGGAATGCTGGGCAGCTTCATCCTGCTGAAGTTCGCCATGGACAGCCCCGACGTGATCCACATCGACAGCATGGCCGGCGACCTGTTCCTCGAGAAGGAAGCAGACCTTCAGCGGTATAACCGGATATGTGAACATCTCCGCGCGATGGCGCTCAGCCCTGCCGACACGGCCGCACTCATCGCATCCCTGTGCGGAGATCACTAGGGGAAGGAAGCAGGATGCGGCAGCCTGATCTGTCCGGAGCACAGTGGCGCAAGAGCAGCCTCAGCGGTGACGGCCCGAGTTGTGTCGAGGTGGCGTTCGTCGAGGACGTCGTCGCCGTCCGCGACACCAAGGACCGGGACGGCGGCACGCTGGTGTTCCGCCGGGACGAGTGGACGGCCTTCATCGGCGGCGTCAAGACCGGCGAGTTCGACGGCCCGGCCTGACCGGTCGCCACTCGCGGAAGAGAAAGATCCTTTTCCGGGAAGTGCACGTCTCCATCTCGTCATAGCGGTGCACTTCCCGGAAAAGGATCTCGGACCGCGACGTACCCCCGGCGGCGCACCTGCCGGAGGACGGCCCTGGAACGACACCGTCCCCCCTTGCCGTGCCGCCCCGCCGGATGGCCGACGGCGGCAGGCAGGGGGAGAGCTCAGCGGTCCTCGAAGCCGAACTGCTCGAACTTCAGCACGCGGGCGTTCTCCGAGACGATGCGGACCTTGTCCTCGGGGAAGCCGTCCGCCCGGCGGGCCTTGATCTCCAAGGTGAGCTCCAGCTCCGCGCCCTCCACCGCGGCCAGGTGCTGGATGACCTCCTGGACGAGCTTCGTGAAGCTCTTCTGGTAGAACTCCGGGTCGAGCTGGGCGGCCCCGAAGAACCGCACGTTCTTGGGACCGGGAGGCGGCGGGGTGGTCCCTCCGCCCGGCGTCACGGTGACCGTCACCCCGCCTCCGCCGGTGCCCGTACCGGCGGCGCTGGTGCCCCCGTCGGCCGGACCGGCCGAGCCGCCCGTCCCGGCCGCCGCTTCGGCAGCCGCGGCGGCCTCGGCCCGCGCCCTCTCCTCCTCCGCGAGCTGAGCCAGCGCGAGGTCGGGGCGGACCAGCAGCGTGTGGTCGGTGATCTGCCCGAACCGACCGTTCGGCGGTACGGCCAGTCCTTCGAAACGCTGCCCGTCATAGCCCGTCGCCAGGGCGAATCCGGTGCGTTCCCAGTCCATCTCGTCCAGCCCGGCGGCGATCCCGGCGTCGAGCACCGATCGGTCGCGGAGCCTGGGCAGGTAGGGATAGCGGCAGTAGTAGTCCCACAGTTCCCTGACGGAGATGTGCCCCCGCTGCCAGACACTGGCCAGCTCGTTGTCCAGGTTCCCTCGGATGACGGAGGCTGCCTGGATGACACGAAGTGCATCGGCCTGCTGCAGCTTGGCACTGACCCGTTCGGCCAGCCGCTCCTTGCCCCCGTCGGCTCTCTCCTCCTGCCAGGTGATGTGGCCGCCGGGCGCCTGAACGGGGACGAACGCCCAGTAGTACGTCTCACGGAGGCGCAACTCGACAGCCTGGTCCGCATTAGCGAGCCGAGTCTTGACCTGATCCCTTTGCTGGTTGGTGAGGTCCAGCTCCTTCTCACGGCTGGAGATGTGCTCCCAGGCGCAATATTCCCGCACAGCCTCCGACAGTTCCTCCATGCGCTTGGCGTCCCCGGCGAGAAAGACCAGCATGTTGCGGTTGATCCGCTGGGCGGTGCTCTTCCGGTCGAGGATCTGCTGGGCGAGGACGCGGGCGGAGGAGTTGGCGTCCTTCCGCGAGTGGACGACGCTCGGGTGCAGGATGATCAGGCGCGCGTCGCCGGTGTCCGGCACGTCGCTGCTCTCATCGGTGACGTGCACGGCGGAGAAGTCACCGCGCGACTTGAGCTCCTTGGCCCGCAGCCGCGTGACGATCTGCAGCCAGACCTCCTCCTTGTGCAGCCGCTCGGCGTAGTCCCGGGCGGTGCGGGTCACCGACGCCTGCGTGTCGTACCAGTAGCGGGCATTGTCCACGTAGAGGAAGGTGGCCCGGTCGGCGAGCATCTGCAGGGCGGAGCCGAAGTTGCCGACGGTGTCACCGGGGATGGCGACGCCGAGCCGGATGTTCTGCTGCTCGATGCCCTTGTGCGGCTTGGTCAGCGTCGGCGCGGCCCCGAAGAAGAGCGTCCTGGCCACCCGGCGGGTGAGCGCCCGCTTGCCGAAGAGGGGCCGCTCCTTGTCGATCTGGACCGGCGTGGCCGTCTCGCCGTCGATGTCGGTCTCGATGATGGTCTTCCAGTTGTCCTGGAGGTACTGCGTCAGCTCGCTGACCACGACCGGGTCGTCGAACGGCACCGAGCCCGGCATGATCAGCGGCCCGGCGTCCTGGGCGTGCCAGAGCTTGTGGATGACCACGCTCATCAGCCGCAGCACACCCCGGGTGCGCTGGAACCGGTCGAGCGTCGACCAGTCCTCGTAGAGCCGGTCGAACAGCTCCGGATGGATCGGATAGGCGGCGATGATCCGCTTCTCGTAGTCGACCTCGGAGCACTCGCGCGGAAACTCGCCCTTGTGGTCGTTGTAGAACTTCCAGAACTGCTTGGCGACGGCTGCGATCTGGGCCTTGGCCTGGGCGTCGGGCTCCTCGAAGAGGCGGCGGCGGACGATCTCGAAGGACTCGTGGGCGCGGGCCGGCTGCCACTGGTGGGCGACACGGCGGATGACGTTCTGCAGCCGGTCCAGGGCGGCCTGACCGTTGACGCCGCCGACCTCCAGGGCACTGCCCATGGTGCCGTTCTCGATCTCGCCGTGGCTGGAGGCGGGGATGGAGACGACGAGCAGCGCGCCCCGCACGGCCTTGGCCGCCTCGGTGAGGGTCTGCGCGAAGGTGAACTGGGTGTCGAAGGTCCCGGCCGCCAGGTCCTCGCGATTGTAGAGCTGCCGGGCGTAGGCGACCCACTCGTCGATGAGGACCAGGCACGGCGAGTAGGCGGCCAGCAACCTGCGCAGCGCGTCACCGGGGTTGGTGTGCGCCTCGTCCGCCTCCCGGACGATCTCGTACGCTTCCCGGCCGCCGAGCTGCCAGGCCAGCTCACCCCAGATCGTGCGGACGTGGGTGCCGTCCTCCTTGACCTTGCCCGCCGCCGGGTCGATGTGGTTGCCGACGAGCGCGGCCCGGTTGACCTTCGCCCCGACCGCGCTGGTGTCGACGCCCTGGAGCAGGTCGACGACCTCCTGCGGGAGCTCGTGCAGAGGGGTGCCGGAGAAGATGTGCCAGAGGGCGAGCATCGAGTGGGTCTTGCCACCGCCGAAGTTGGTCTGCAGGTTCCAGACCGGGGTGGCGTTCATCTCACCGCCGACCCGGGCGACGGCCTTGGTCAGCAGATCCTTCAGGCCCTCGGTGAGATAGGTCCGGCGGAAGAACTGCACCGGGTCGGTGTACTCCTGGCTGGTGCTCTCCCCGATGGAGACCATGTGCAGGTCGGCGGCGAACTCGGCCGCGTCCAACTTACCCGCCGCGACGTCCGGGTGCGGGGTGATGATCTCCCGCCAGGGCCTGACCCCGGTGGCCTCGATGATAGGCATGGAGGACATCGACTGCGCGACCTTGCGGGCTTCGCTGTCGTAGAGGCTGCGCTGGTGGTCCAGCCGGAGCTTGCGCACCTCGTCGGCCCGGTCCATGGCACCGATGGCGGTCAGCAGCCGCTCCATGGTGTCGAGGGCGCGGTAGGTGTCGTCGGCGGAGAACGGCTTGGTGTGCGCCCACTTGTTGCCGACCTCGCGCAGCTCACTGGGGAAGTTCTGCTCCACCCGGGAGAGGCGGTCCTTGAAGACCTTCCACTCCTCGGTCATCACCCGGAGCAGAAAGCGCACGTCGGTCTTCTCGTAGACCTTGTTCGTCCCGTGCTTCTGCGCGTCCCGCGCCTCGATGAGCTTGACCCAGTCGCCACTGCCGGGCGTGGCCATGTCCATCATCATGTCGACGAACGGCTCCAGGCCCTTCCCGAGGATCTCCAGGCCCCGGCCGATCTTGTCCCGGTTGCTCAGTGCCATCTCGTCAGTCCTCGCCCTCACTGAAGTCGAACGCGCCCTGGGCCATCACGCCCGTTCCGGCGCTGCGTGCCGCCTTCTCAATCTCTGACCACTCCGAGCCGAGCGTGTTGAAGAAAAGCGCGGTCTTGGCCCAGTTGCGCCGTTCACAGATCGAGAAGAGCAGGTAGGAGAGCTCCTTGGCGGTGTCGAGGTCGACCCGGCCCTTCGCGGCGGTCATGAGCTGCCCGGCCGCCTCGATGCCCTGCTCATCGAGGCGCTTGGCCAGGTGCATGACGACCTCCCAGACTGAGATCCGGTCGTCGACCTGAGGGTTGTAGGTCTCGGGAAGCTCGTCCGGACTGAAGAGTCGCACAATTCCGGCCCGTGCCTTGAGCACGCCAGAACGATCGAGACCCGCGACGGAGGTATCCATCGCTTTGGAGAGGGTCTCGGCCTGGCCGAACTTGCCCTCATCGAACCCATGGCTCTTGAACCACTCGATGCAGAATCGAGTGTCGGAGTCGAAGTCACCTTCCTGCTCCGAGAGCACCTCAGCGAGGATCTGGTTGATCAGAACAAGCGCCGCCCGGACCCGCATTGGCGAACCATCCGGTTCGGTTACCCGTACATACCGGGAGAACACCGCCATCCCCGGTCCGATCGCCGCTTGCGCTAGGTCTACAGGAGCGATCCCCCCCTGCTGAAGCTTGTGGAGTGCAGCCGGAAGCTCTGTCTTAAGCGCATTGATCAGTCCCCGTCTGTCGATCACTCCTGCGCTCTCCGACCGAGGCCGACACACCAGCACTACCGAGGAGGCTAGAGCGTTAGTCCCGATGCTAAGCATGCGACCGCTTCGTTCATGAGCTTCCCCTCGTAGCGTGGAGACCGAACCGAGAGAGGTTTGGTCGTGGCAGGTACCAC
>NZ_BMQE01000015.1:0-149275 GCF_014647955.1 Planomonospora antibiotica
CACAGTACTCATCAGGGGTGTCCTCCTTGATCAGGAGTTACACCGAAAACCGTACAGTCCCCACGCTGCCCGTAGTCGGCCCGTTTGGTGGTGAGCGGTCCGCTCAACTCCGCGATCTGCGTGTTCAACGCCTGCAGCTTCTCGGTGTTCTCACTCAGTCGGCTTCGTGTCTTGAAGCCATCCGCCTCGTTTTGGAGCCGCTGACACCGCGGCCCCCAGCCTTCTTTGCCACTCAGACCCGAGCCTCTTCTTCCCGCGCATTCGTCGGTCGCCTGGTCGATCAAGTGTGCATGCCGCTCGTTGGCGGCGTCGACCTGCGCTTTGAGTTTTGTGGCCTGGTCCTGCAACTGCGTCAGTTGAGCTGCTTCCACTGCAGGAGTGGAGGCCAGGAGCTGGGCGTTCCGGCAGTCGCGCTGCGGTGGTGTGGCGGTAGGAGCCGACGGGTTACACGCCACCAACCGGTCCCGCTCGGTGTTCCGCGCCGCCTGGCGTTCGTCGACGACGTGCTGGACCACGGCCGTCTCGAACACCCGCAGGACCAGCGGTTCGGCGATGATGAAACCCAGGATCACGGCCACGAGCAGGCGCGGAATGAGCATGAGAAGCCGACGCTGCCAGAGCCCGGTGACGGTCGAGACCAGCCAGCGATCGAGATTGAGCACGATGAGTCCCCAGATCACCGTGGGGATGAGCATCGCGATGTGGGCACCGCCCAGGACCTGGCTCAGCGCGAACCACATGGAGATCCCGGCCACGACCGCCGTCCCCAGCACCACGCCGCCGAGACCGACGTAGCGGGTGCGCTCCAGCGGCACCTGGTCCAGGATCCCCTCGTCGACCCCGGCGAGGATGCGCAGCCGCCTGCCGAGGTCGAACCGCCTGCCGGAGGCGGACGTATGTGAATGCCTGCGCACGGAGGTCTCCTCAGTCATCGAGCTCCTCCAGACCGATCATTCGCGGGCGGTCGTCGTCCCCTGCCCGGGACGGTCGGCTCTCGACGGCCCGCGGTTGCTCGGGGCCGGGTGAGGCCTCGACGAAGGGCTCGACTCCGGTGACCGACTTCATCGCCCGGTTGATGAGCGCGTGGGTGTCGACGGGCAGGAAGTCCAGCGAGCCTTCGGGGAGGCCCTCGATCAGCTCGGCCAGGTACTTCATCCGGGTCACCTCGGCCTCGCGGCTGATGCTCACCGCGTCACCCATCAACAGCTGGTCACGGCTGACCCCGAGTGCCACGGCGGCCTCGGTACCCCGCTTGAAGATCTCCTCGATCCGCGCGACGTCACGGTTCTCGATCACCCACTCCAACTGCTTGCGTTCCGTCTCCCACTTGAGCCGTTTGATCTGCTGACCATGGGCGAGGATGTCGGTGGGCGGCAGGACGGTGACGTTGGCCAGGTTCACTTCGATCCCGGGGATGCGCGCCGGGTAGAACTCCAGATACGCCCGGACCCTGCCGGAGACATCGGCGGAGAGCCCGTGCGCCTCCTCGACCGGTCGTACCGCGCCGAGCCGCATCAGCTCCGGGTCGTTGCGGAGATGATGGTCCAAGATCGTCGCGGCGTTCTCCACCCCGGCGGATACAACCGCCTCAGGGTCGGTCACCCTGCACTCGAAGGTCGTTCTGACGAGGAAGTGGTAGCCCATGTCCGCGGAGGGGATCTCGACGTCGACCACGACCCGGCGGCTGCGTACGTAGACGACGCTTACGGAGCGGGCCTCCACGACGGCATCCTCGGATCCTCTGAGATGGCCGATGTCGGTGTAGGCCTTGTAGCCCCCGTTCACGGCGAAGACGAGGACGGTTCCCGTCGGGGCTTCCGGAAGCTCTCCGGGGTCGCGGCGGGCGAACAGCCCCAGGCGTCGTCGGGGCGGGCGCAGAGTGCGCTCTTCCACAATGGGATATCTGATGTGCGGAGACATCGGTGACTCCTTGACGTCATGACTGGGTACGCGGAGTGCCCGCGTTGAGGAGGGTGAGAACGATCTCCCTGGCCGGCCCGGCCTGCGGCTGGATCGAGGCGCCGGCGGCCTGGTCGATCGCCCGCCTGACCAGTACGGCCACGCTGCCGGGCAGTTTGGACCACACCGCGCGACCCAGTGCGTCCGCAGCGGCGACCGCGCCGTCCTTGCCGCTCAGCCCGTCGAGAGTCCGGCAGAGCGCCCGGACCGCCCTGGCCCGATGGTGGGCGTTGTGCAGTGCCCAGGCCCACAGCACGCCGATCGGCTTGGCGCTGTCCGGCTGCGCAAGGAGGAGCGAGGCCATGAGCGGCCGCCCGTTCTCCGGCCCGTCGCTACCCGGCTGCTCGCCGCTCAGCCGATCGGCGCCGAGTACACCGAGTACGGCCGAGAGCGCCCGCCGCGCGAGCATTGGCTCCATGCCCTCGGTGAGGTCGCGGTCGACGTGCCGGGCGAGCAACTGCAGCTCCGTCAGGGCGTCGCCGTCTCTTTCGGCTGCGCCCTGGAACAGCAGGACGAGGGCGCGTTGCGCGACGGTGCTCACCCGGATCCCGCGCAGGGACAGATACCACAACCAGCCCACGGCCTGGACGGGATAACGGATGGAGAGACCGCCCGCGAACGCGAGTGCCGCGGTCATGGCCTGCGGCTGCCCCGCATTCTCCACCCAGCCCAGAGTGCAGGCGAGGGCCACGGTCGCGGTGCCGTCGTCGGTGCACATCAGGGAGAGGGTGCTGGCGGCGGCGAGCCGCTCCTGTACGGTTCCCCCGGCCCAGGTCTCCAGGAAGGACTCCTGGACCTCTTCGGGATTGGTCCGGGAAAGAAGGGCCAGTCCCGCCGCGGCCTGAACCTGGGTCTCCGGCCGGTCGTCGGCCAGCCCGCGGATCCACTCGCGTAGCGGTTGCCACAGCCGGTAGTCGTAGCGGTGGTGTAACTGCCTGATCACATGTTCTCGGTGACGGACGCCACAGAAGATCACTTGACGCTCACCCGGTTCGCTCGACGTCCCGATCAGCGGGTGCCGGTTGTTCCATAGCATCCGGGTCTGAGGTAGATCGTCTCCGATCGGACGCCGTTCACGTTCGGCTCCTTGACACTCGATCTCGTCCGCGATGTCCTTCAACTCCACCACGAGGCGTTCGAAGATGCGTTCGGGCATGCCGTACGCGAAGGCCAGGGCCGCGACCGTCAGTACGTCGGAACGTCCCGGTTGGCCGTCGAACCACCGGGAGACGGTGTCGCCCCCCAGGTCGGCCAGGATCTCCTCGGCCGACCGCGAACCCTCACGCAGTTGTCCGGCCAGTTCGGCGACCTGCCGGGGTGTACGCAACTCGGCCACGCGGTCCTGGACCCGGGCGATCTCGCTGGTCGGCCAGGTCTGGCCGAGGCAGGCGGCGAACAGCGCCGACGGGTCGGGCGCACTCCACGGGATCTCGAACACGGCGAGCTCGGCCTCGGTCTCCGCCCGGTTCAGGGTGATCACCAGATAGGACTGTGTTTCCATGAGTCCGGCGCTCAGCGCCTCGAGATCGAAGCGCCGTGCACTCGTCGCCGTGCCGTTCTCGATCCAGTCGTGGATGAAGTAGACGCGGTTCCTCTTGGCGGAGACGGTGGAGAGCAGGTCACCGAGCCTGCGGTCGGGCGGGAGGACGACGACCCTGTCCACGTTGGCCTTGACGGCGTCGAGGAGAGCGATTCCACTCGTCCACTTGCCGATGTCCTCGCCTCCGACGAGGACGACCAGGTGACGCTCGCGCAGCGTCATCAGCGCCCTGGGGAAGGCGGCGGGTTCGACGAAGCACTGCAGTGCGCGCTCGATGTCCTTCCGGTCCAGCCGGCCCGAGATCGACCGGGCGGCAGGCCCGCCGGTCATGCCGAAGGCGGACCCCTGCGCCTGGACCTCGGCGAAGAAATTGTTGATCACAGTGGCCGTCTGGCCGAGAGCACTCTCGTCGAGATCGTCGTCCGTGTTCTCGGGCGCCGGATCGCCCGCTGCGGAGGAGTCCTGCTCCTGGGACTGCTGCTCGGGCTCGGCGTCGGCACTTGTCGGAGCCTCGGGTTGCCGGTGGGCACCCTGAGGACTTGCCTCCTCGATCATTTCCGGCTGATCCCGAAGACCGCTCCACGGGCGTCGACCGGCCCGTTCATATTGTTGATCACTTCAGCCTGCCGGAATAACCCCTCTGTTATATTTTGTGATCTTTTGTCCATTTCTGTGAGGTCGAGGAGGTGCTCCATGTCTTTCCTGTCGAGTTCCGGGGCCCACACCCAAGCGCTGCCGGAGAACTCCTTGGCGCTGACCAGGACGCGATGGAATTCGAACTCCTGGTAGGACGTGTGTCCCTGGCGTACCACGTCCTCGAAGAGGCGGGCCGAGAGGATGAGAACGATGTTCGCTTCATCTTTTTCGTTGAACAACTGCTTGAGCGGGGCCCAATCGACCAACCGGCTCGCTTCGACGACCGCTTGGCCGGCGTATCCGTTGACGGATGGGTAGGCGGTACCGAAGGCGAGTGCCACTCGGAGGCGGAGTCGTTCGTGTGGATCCAGGCCCTTGTTGTGTTCGGTGAGCCCGTGGTGAAGCGTGCGCACGTATCGGTCGACGATGACGGGTTCATGTTCGCCCTGCGGTAGGATCGCGATCTCGCCGTCGCCCGCAGGCTGAATCACCCATGTTCCGCGGTCGGTTCCCACCTCCGCCGCCGCAGCCCGGTGGAGCTCGATGAAGCCGCGCTGCATGGCCTCATGCCGCTTGTCGTTGCCTCCCCCGTAGCCCTTGAGGTCGCTCGACATGACGAGCGCACGCCCAAAACCACCATTTTTCATGATCTACCTCTGATTCTCCGTCTCTATCGCCTATATCCGCGTGGCCCACCAGTATGGGGCGTTCCGGAGGCGGGCATCCCCTATCGATAGGGGATGTGGTCCCATGAAACATGAGGAGTGTCTGTAAGACGTATTAATCCATACTCGGGCCGGTGCGTGTGCCCTTCTCTGGGATTGGCCGCTAGGGAAGGGAAGCGAAGTGCTGAGCTGGATCAGACATAGTTCTCACAAGGCAGCAAACCAGGAGATGAGTGATGCCCTGGCCACGGTAACCGCATTCCAGAACTACGTTCAGCACGCCGACGGGAAAGTGAGCGTCCTCGTCGTCCTGCACGCCGGGGCTGCGGCGATCGTCGCCGCCCAGTCCGGTGCGAGTGCCAAGCTCAGTGGAGCGGGCACCATCATCGGATACAGCCTGCTGGGCCTGTTCCTCCTGGGTTTCCTGGTCTCCGGCTATCACATGCTCCAGACCATCAGGCCCGATCTGCGGCCGCCGGCCATGCGGAGTCGATACGGCATCACCGGGATCACGCACTCTCCGCCGCCCGCAGCCGATGACCTATCGGCCAGGCTCGCGGAGGCGAGGGCGATGGCGGAGCTCCTCGCGAGGATCGCCGGACGCAAATACCGTCATGTTTCGAAGGCGGTGCCCTGGGCGGGGTTGATGCTGTTCTCCGCCATCTCCTGGACGGTGCTCGTCGCCGCCTGGCGTTGAGCGGACGGCACTCGCCGTGGTTCGTTCCGGGTGCCGCTCGCCTCGCTGCGGTGGCGGACGCCGCCTCCTGGGCGGAACCTCCCTCGGCGGCGTGCTTCAGCCCTCAGTGCCGAAGGCGCGGAGTCCTTCAGGATCGGTGATGATCAGACGTCTCCGCCGGATCAGCAACAATCCGTTCTCTTTGAACGATCGAACTGCGTTGTTCACCGCTGCCTCCCTGGCCCCGATCAACCGCCCCAGCTCCGGCTGGGACAATCCGACGCCGAGGTCTGTCCCCTCCTCGACAGGGAACCCGTGGCTCGCCGCCAGATCGGTGAGTACTCGCGCCAGTCGCACCGGGATGGGGAAAGCGGCGAAATCGAGTCTGCGGTGGTTCGCCCAGTCCAACCTGTTCGCGATCATGGAGGCCAGGGCGGACCACAGCCGTGGGTGTCCGTCGAGATAGGAGATGAAAGCGGCCGAGGAAATCTGGAAGGCCAGCATCGGAGTACACGCCGTGACCGTCGCGGAACGGTCCGTCCCTCGGAGCACGGCCATCTCACCCACCAGGTCACCGCTCACCCGCACTCCGAGCAGTGCTTCGGCGCCGTTGCCCAGAGCGACCGTGACCTTGGCGCAGGCAGACGTCCCCGGGCGGGCGGAACGCAGCAGCAGGACATGGTCGCACCGGGAGTCACCCTGCCGGATCAGGATCGCTCCAGGCTCGTAGGGCTGCGGTTTTCCCAGAGTCAGCAGTTCTCCACGCGCATCCTCATCGAGCATGGACACCAAGGTTCCCGCAGGCCAGGCTGGTCCGCTCCTGGGATGAACCGCTCTGCCTGACACGAGACCTCCTCGTTCGGCGGCATACGTGCTGTCTGTTCACGATCGTAATATCCATGCATGGGGGCCGTAGGAAAACCTTGGTCTGATGCCTGAGGCGGACGTGATGACCGGAGCGGCCAGGTCCGTGACGGTGCTCCGACGGACCGGTTGTGGTAAGGGATACAAGGTGTGAGGCCCCATGGTTGCGTCCACGGACGTGGTGTAAGAGTTTCCCCAGCCCATAGGCGTGCCGCCCGAGCGGGACCGGCCGGACATCGGGAGGCCGGTATCGCCTCTCCCTGGATCGGATGATCCGACGGCGTGCGGACCCTCCGGAACCATGTAGACTTCCCTCAGCCATGCGGAACACGTGTGGCACGCCGCCTTAGCTCAGTCGGCCAGAGCACTTCACTCGTAATGAAGGGGTCTGGGGTTCGATTCCCCAAGGCGGCTCCAGGTCGAAAGGCCCCCATCGGTGCCCGGTGGGGGCCTTTCGCTCATTTCATCCAGGCGGGCTTCTTCATGAGGTCCGTCTTGCTCGCCGGCGGCGCCTTGATCGACACCCGGCTGCCCCACCCGGTGTAGCGGGTCTCCACGCTGAGCCGCCTGTCCTCGTGCCCCGCTTCCTTCCCGCCGTGGGTCTTCTGCGGATAGACGGTGACCAGTCGCTGCGGGAGCCCGTTGGTGCCCAGGGTGAGCGTGAAGCGCAGCACCTCGCGCTTCTCCTCCCCGGACATCTTGATCAGATCGGCGTTCCGCAGCCAGGGGGAGACCTTCGCCAGCGCACCGAAGCTGATCTTGCCCGAGTAGGTGCGTCCCGTCCGCTTCCCCTTCGTGATCAGGACCTTCAGGGTCGCCGGCTCGATCGGGTTCACCAACTGGCTGGACCAACCGCTGAGGCCGGCGGTCATGCCGTCCTGATGCTTGATCCAGGTCTTGCCCTTCGACGGCTTCCAGGTGCTGCCGGAGTAGTAGCTGTCGGTGCCGATCCTGATGGTCCGCTCCGACTCCCCCAGCCTCCACAGGACGCTGGGGGACACCCAGGAGAGCTCGTCGGTGGTGATCTTCGTGGTGACGTCGGAGGCGACGATGCCGGTCCTGCCGAACTGGAAGGAACCGGTGCGCTTGAGGAAGGAGGTGCTCCCGGCGAACTCGGTCGTCGTGGTGACGTCGGTGAACTTCACCCCCTTGCCCGCGGCGAACTGGCTCTTCAGCACCTTGACCGGGTCCGCGGAGGACGCCTGGGCAGGTGTCGCGGCCACGGATGTGGTGACCGTGGCCGCGGCGATGCCCGCGATCACTCGCTTCACAGTTGTTCCCTTTTCAGTCGATATGGGCCTGAAATCCTGCCGGTCCTTGATCACGGACGCGTCTCGTGGCAGGCCGGGCCTGCGGAATCGGCATGTCCGCGCCCGTGCCGTCCGGCTCCACCGGGCCGGCCCCGCCTTCGAACACCGGTCCTCGTCAGGCGCTTCGCCGGAAGGCGATTCACCGTCGTCCGCCCACGCCGAGGCCCCGGTGGGCGGACCGGACGTTCGCCCACCGGGGCCTCGGGAACCGTGCGGCCGGACGGCCGGGGTGTCACCTGCGGCGCAGCCCCATGTGGTGGAGCTCGGCGAAGCCGGCGACCGCGAGGGCCTGGGCCACGACGAAGGCGACGCCGAGCGGGTTCGGGTCGACCCAGCCGGTGAACAGCAGCGCGATGCTGTCGACGGTCCACAGCACGTTGATCACGATCACCGCCTGGACGCCCCGCACGGGGGGAGCCGGACGGGTCGCCAGGTAGGCGAGGAACGCGGTGATCGGGAGCAGGACGATCCCGGCCCAGCGGAGCAGCGGCTCGGGGAGGCCGAGCAGGTCGGCCAGCGGGGTCGCGGCGGCGGCCAGGATGATCCCGAACCCTCCGGTGAGGACGGTGTCGGCCTGCAGCGCCCGGTTCAGGAAGGGGGTGCGGCGGGTGGGAGCGGCGGTCGCGGTCATCGGTCTCTCCTTCTGTGAGCGCCTCTGCGAAGGCGTCTGTGAACGCGTCCGTGAGCGCCTCTGCGAGTGCGTCGGCTTCGGACGCCCTCAGCACACCGCCTCACCCGCTGCCAACTGCAGACATGGCACTGCCATTCACTGCCGGTTCTCCGTACGGAGATCATCGGCGACGAGTTTGGCCGCCGCGTTCTGCCAGTTGTAGAGCGTGCGTTCGGGGACTTCGCGGAGGAACCAGTCGAACGCCCGCCGTTCCTCCGGGGTGAGCCCGTCGCGTCCGGCCCCGCGCCGGTAGGGCCGCAGGCCCCGGACGTAGGGGAAGTAGAGCACGTTGTAGAACCGCCACTCCTCGCTGGTGCCGAACTCGCCGTCCCGGGGCTTGAGCCGCTGGATGCTCTCCAGCAGCAGATGCCGCAGCTCGGCCGCCCGCTGCAGGGGGCTGTCCCCGGTGACCCGTTCGTCGATCACCGGCAGGTTGGCGAGCGGGCTGGCGGCGAGCTTGCCCAGATCGCCGTAGCCCGCCAGGGCGCGCCGCGTCAGGCGGGTGAACTCGGCCTCGTCCAGCGGCGGCGGGCCCTGCTCGCGGCGGGGCAGCGCCTCGGAGGAGTCCCGCAGCTCGGCCCGCTCCCGCCGGATCTGCGGATCGCCGGGGAAGGCGATCCGGTCCAGGGCCCGATGCACCGGCCCGGTGAGCGTCTGCGCGGCCACGGCCACCGCGACCACCCCGAAGAGCAGCGCCGCCAGGGCGGGCGTGGGCCCACCGAGCGCGACGGCCAGGGCCACCTGCCCGCCCGTCGCGCCCGCCGCCGCCACCGCGCCCAGCAGGGAGCGCAGCATGTCGCGCCAGAGGGCCTCACCCGCCTGGAACGCGCTGGACATCGCGATGGCCACGCCCAGCAGGGCCATGTCCACGTCGATGGCCAGTACGGCGAGCAGCCCGGCCGGTCCGGGCAGCGGGAACACCAGGAGCGCCGCGCCCAGCCCGAAGAACAGGGTGGCGACCGCCGCCAGCAGGCCGACCCGGGGCGGCCTGGCCCGCACCAGCAGCACCAGCACCCCGGCCAGCGGCGCCAGCAGCAGCACACCGGTCACCGCCCGCACCGCGGTGTCCGCCCCCGCGACCTGACCGGAGGCCACCAGCCAGGCGAGCGCGACGAGCGTGACCGGGACGAGCCCTCTCGACCAGGCCCGGTCCAGCCGTTCGCTCCCGGGGACCAGCGTCAGCACGGCGCCGGTCCACAGCAGCACCGGCAGGTGGATCAGCACGCCCTCGGCCCCGGTCAGCACCCCGGCCAGGGGTCCGGCCGGCGCCCCGGTGAGGGCTTCGCCCGGTGCCCCGGTCCCGGCGTCTTCCAGGGCGACGCGCACCTGGCCGACCGCCAGCGCGAGACCGTAGGCCAGCAGCCCCAGCCCCGCCCGCCGTGGTCCGCGCTCCCGCGGGTCCCGTACGATCACGTAGAACCCGAGCCACCAGGTCAGCCCGGCCGCGGCCGCGACGGCGAGAAGCATGGACGCCCCCTTTCCCCGCCGTGAGCGTACCGATCACAGACGCGGGTGCCCCGCGGCGGCCGGGGAGGTGCGGCGGAGGGTACGGAACCACCCGCCCCGCGCCGGGAGGGCACTGATCGTCTCGCACGTGCGTTGATCCGGCATGGCGATGATGGCGATGGCTTTACGGGAGGCCTGGTCGGGATCACCCCGCCGGACGGGAGCGGGGCGGTGACGCCCGGCGGGCGGGTCCGCCGGGCACCGCTCGCGTACGCCGCGTACGCGACCTGTGTGTGCACCGCGGCCTACGGCCTGATGAAGCTGGCCCAGGCGCTGGGCGCGAACGCGCTGGCGGACAAGGACCCGTTACCGCCCGACCTGCGGCAGCGGCTGCTGGCGCGCGATCCGCTGTTCGTGGCGAGCCACTGGATCCTGTTCGCCGTCGCGGTCGTCGGCGTTCTCGTCGCGCTCGCCACCGTGCGCCCCTGGGGCGAGCGGGTTCCGCGGCGGATCCTGCTCGCCGTCACGTGGACGGTGGGGGGTTTCATGATCCTGCGGGCCTTCGGCCCGGTCGGCTACGGATTCGTCGGCGACACGCTGGTGCTCACCGGTCTGCAGCCGCCGCCGGGCGGTCACACCGAACTGGCCCGCGAGCTGGCCCGCTGGGATCTGCTGCTCTGGTCGCCGTTCTTCCTCGTCTGGGGCCTGCTGTGGACGGCGACGGCGTGGCACCTCGCCCGCACGGGACGAGGCAGGGGCCAGCGGTCCGCCTGACCTCCGGTGCTCAGAGGCCGCGCACCGAGGCGATGGTGAAGGGTCGCTGCGGGGTGCCCTCGCCCAGCGGACCGCCCTTGTCGAACTGCGAGCGGACCACGTGGAGCGTCCCGCGGACCCGTACCAGCGTGGTCGGGAGCTGCAGGGCCTCGTCGGCCACCCGCCGCTCCATCCGGGCGGAGGTGCCGTTCGCGGTGACCCGCCACCGGCTGACGGCGTTGTCGGTGTTGTGCACGGCCCAGAGCCGGCCGCCCTGCAGTTCCAGCCCGTCGGCGTGCAGCATGTCGCCGCCGTGCAGGGCGACCCTGGCGATCGCGCCGGAGGCGGGGTCGAGGCGGTAGAGGTCGCCGCCGACCATGTCCGCGGTCAGCAGGTGGCGTCCGGAGGGGTCGGCGACGATCCCGTTGAGGCTGAACGCTCCGGGCTCGCGCGGTTCGAGGACACCGGTCAGGTCGAAGCGGGGGGTGAGCGCCGCCGTACGGCCGGCCGCCCGGGACAGCTGGGCCGGGGTGACCCGGTAGACCACGGCGCGCACGCTGTCGGTCAGGTAGGCGGTGCCGTCCGGGGTGAGGGCGAGGTCGTTGACGAACCTCGGCTCCTGCCCGGGGACCTCGAAGCGGGCCAGCAGGCGGCGGCTGCGGGTGTCGTACACCGACACCCCGGTGGTGGAGTCGGTCACCCAGAGTCGCCCGGCCCGGTCCACCTTCAGCCCGTTGGCGGTGTCGCGCCCGTCGGCGCCGGCGGGCAGGAAGATCTGGGCGGTCCGCCGGCCCGGGGTCATCCTGAAGACCGTGCCGTCGGTGAAGGACCCCGCGTAGAGGTCTCCGGTGCGCGGGTCGGCGGCGATGCCCTCGGGATAGACCCGGTCACCGGGCAGTTCGTGGGCGGTGGAGATCCGGACGCGTGACTCGGAGGCCGGTGCGGTCGCACCGGTCGCACCGGTCTGGGCGACCTGGGCGATCTGGGCGGCGGGGGAGGCGGGGGCGGCCTGGGCGGCGGGGGACAGGGAGAGCGCCGCGGCGAGGGCCGCGACCGTGATGGTGATGGGCTGACGAACTCGGGACATGCTGCCTCTCCGTTCGGCCGTTTCCGGCGTTATGAGAACACTGTGATCAATGTGAGTAGACAACATAATTAGAACTCTAATCTTCGTCAACAGGCGAACGTTCCGGGCCGTTAGCATGCAGAGGTGACGTCGATGCCGGTTCCCGAGCGCCTGGGCTCCCATCTCAAGCGCGCCGAACAAGCGCTCACCGCGGCCAAGCACGCCGCGCTGAAACCGGCCGGGCTGACGGTGCCGCAGTACGCGGCCCTGCTGCACCTCGCGCAGAACCCCGGCATCTCGGCCGCCGCGCTGGCCAGGGCGTGCGCGGTCACCCCGCCGACGATGAACACCGTGCTCAAGAACCTCCAGGAGGGCGGCCTCATCGAGCGCACCCCGCACGAGTGGCACCGGAACATCCTGGAGACCCGGCTCACCGCGAAGGGCGAGGAGGTGCTGGCCGACGGGGACGCCCGCGCGGTGCGGGTCGAGCGGGGCCTGGCCGCCGAGTTCACCCCGGAGGAGCGGGAGACGCTGATCGCCCTCCTGGGCCGCTGCATCGACTTCCTCTCAGGCTGAGCGCGGTCGCCGGGGGCGAGGGCGCCCGCCGGAGCCGGCAGGGTAAAGTTGCGGGCGATCGGGAAGACCTCTGCGGCCTTCCCCGTTGGAGCCAGGGGCGATGCCCGGGCTCTCCGCCGAGGCGGGACGCGACGGCGCGTCTCCGCGGACCCCGCGGGAGCCCACCGTCCTTCGCCCGCGCCCACCGTCCTTCGCCCGCGAACGTGCGCGGGCGGCCCCCGTACGGCCCGCCGGGCCCGCCGGGTGTGCTCTGCCGCGTGTTCCGGTCCGCCGGGAGGCGCCCGGAACCCCTGAGGTCGACTGTTGCAGACTCCATCGACGCCGCCGGTCCCCCGGCTGCGCCTTCCCCGTCCGGCCTGGCTCTCGCCGAAGGTCGCCCGCACCGAGATGCTCGCCGGCCTGGTGGTCGCGCTCGCGCTGATCCCCGAGGCGATCTCCTTCTCCATCATCGCCGGGGTCGATCCGAGCGTCGGGCTGTTCGCCTCCTTCACCATGGCCGTGGTGATCGCCGTCGTGGGCGGCAGGCCCGCGATGATCTCCGCGGCGACCGGTGCGATCGCCCTGGTGGTCGCGCCGCTCGCCCGTGAGTACGGCCTCGGCCACCTGATCGCCACCGTCATCCTCGGCGGGGTGATCCAGATCGTGCTGGGCGCGCTCGGCGTGGCGAAGCTGATGCGGTTCGTGCCGCGCAGCGTCATGGTGGGCTTCGTCAACTCCCTGGCCATCCTGATCTTCATGGCGCAGGTGCCCGAGCTGCGCGACGTGCCGTGGGCGGTCTACCCGCTGGTGGGCGGGGCGCTGGCCCTCATGGTGCTCTTCCCGCGCCTCACCAGGGCGGTCCCGGCGCCGCTGGTCTCCATCGCCGCGCTGACCGCCCTGACCGTCGGCGCCGCGATCGCCGTGCCGACCGTGGGCGACCGGGGCGCCCTGCCCTCCTCGCTGCCGGTCCCCGGCCTGCCGGACGTGCCGTTCACCCTGGACACCCTCACCCTGCTCGCGCCGTACGCGCTGGCGTTCGCGCTGGTCGGGCTGATGGAGTCGCTGATGACGGCCAAGCTCGTCGACGACATCACCGACACCCGCTCCAGCAAGACGCGCGAGGCCGTCGGCCAGGGCGTCGCCAACATCGTCACCGGGTTCTTCGGCGGCATGGGCGGCTGCGCGATGATCGGCCAGACGATGATCAACGTCAAGACCAGCGGGGCCCGCACCCGCCTGTCGACCTTCACCGCCGGGGTCTTCCTGATGATCCTTTGCATCGTGTTCGGCCCCTGGGTCTCGCAGATCCCCATGGCAGCCCTGGTCGCGGTGATGATCCTGGTCTCCGTGGGCACCTTCGACTGGCACTCGGTCGCCCCGGCCACGCTCCGGCGCATGCCGTACGGCGAGACCGTCGTGATGGCGACCACGGTCGCGGTCGTGGTGGCCACCCACAACCTGGCCGTCGGCGTGGTCGTCGGTTCCGTCACCGCCATGGTGATCTTCGCGCGGCGGGTCGCCCGGCTGGCCGACGTCACCGCGGTCACCGACCCCGAGGGCGGTCACGCGATCTACGCCGTCACCGGGGAGCTCTTCTTCGCCTCCAGCAACGACCTGGTCCACCGGTTCGACTACGCCGGGGATCCGGACCACGTGGTCATCGACCTGTCCGGCGCGCACATCTGGGACGCCTCCTCGGTGGCCGCGCTGGACGCGATCGAGACGAAGTACGCCGCCCGCGGCAAGACCGTGGAGATCACCGGCCTGAACCGGCCCAGCGCGGAGATCCACGGCACGCTGAGCGGGGAGCTCTCCGGGGGGCACTGACCGGATCCGCGTATCCGGCGGAGAACCGCGCAGCAGAGGGGGAACCGGAGCCGCCGGATTCTCAGTTTCCGCGTTCCGCGGCCGATCTGACTGACGAGCACCGGTATCTCCAACGTTAGGAAGAACACCTCATGTTGCGCGTCGAGGACCTCGGAGTGGGCAGACGGCTGGGCCTCGCCTTCCTGCTGGTATCCCTGCTGATCGCGGCCGCCGTCGGCGCAGGGCAGTGGGGGATGGACCGCCAGGCGGAGATCAACGCGCGGATGGACCAGTTGGAGCGGGTCGAGGACGACATCCAGACCTTCGCCTACCACGTCGCCGACGCCACGAGCTGGCAGGGACTGGTGGTGGCCGACGCCGGGGCCTACGGGGGCGAGCAGGCCACCGCGCCCGACTCCTACAACCGCGCGGGCCTGATGGAGACGGAGAAGGCGCTCTTCGCCACCCTGGACAACGCCCACGTGCAGTACCTGACCCCGGCCGAGCGGGCGCGGTTCGACGAGCTGAAGCCCGCCTGGGAGAAGTTCTTCGCCGAGGACGACAAGATCGTCGAACTGCTCCGGCAGGACACGCGCGAGGGCCGTGCCGCGGCGATGGACAGCATCAACGAGGGCGCGGGCGGAGAGGCGTGGGAGGTGGGCGTCGAGATCACCCAGGCCCTGCAGAAGTCGCTCGGCGACCGCATCGCCCTGCTGGAGAAGGAGGTCGAGCAGGTGGAGGACACGGGCCGGCGGGTGCTGTGGGGCACGCTGGCGGCCGCGCTGCTGCTGGCCGCGGTGCTCAGCGTCCGGGTGACCCGCTCGGTGGTGCGCCCGCTGACCGTCGTGGTCGACGCCCTGGGCCGGGTGGCCCGCGGCGACCTGACCGTCCGCCTGGGCATGACCCGCCGCGACGAGCTCGGCCGCCTCGGCCGGGCCATGGACGACACGGCGCAGGCGCTGCACACCACGGTGACGGCGCTGACGGAGCACAGCGACGCGCTGGCGACCTCCTCCGCGCACCTGTCGCAGGTCTCCGAGCGCATCGCCGCCTCCGCCGAGGAGGCCAGCGCCCAGTCCGGCATCGTCGCCGCCGCCGCAGCCGACGTCTCCCACAACGTCCGCGTCGTGGCCGCCGGCGGCGAGGAGATGGGCGCCGCCATCCGCGACATCTCCACCAGCACCTCCCAGGCCGCCTCCGTCACCGCCGAAGCCGTCACCGCCGCCCACACCACCAACACCCTCATGACCCGCCTGGGCACCTCCTCCACCGAGATCGGCAACGTCGTCAAGACCATCACCAGCATCGCCGAGCAGACCAACCTGCTCGCCCTCAACGCCACCATCGAGGCCGCCCGCGCCGGCGAGTCCGGCAAGGGCTTCGCCGTCGTCGCCGGCGAGGTCAAGGACCTCGCCCAGGAGACCGCCAAGGCCACCGAGGACATCGCCCGCCGCGTCACCGCCATCCAGGCCGACGTCACCGGCGCCGTCCAGGCCATCGACCGCATCAGCGCCATCACCGGCCGCATCGACGACCACCAGGGCGCCATCGCCGCCGCCGTCGAGGAGCAGACCGCCACCACCGGCGAGATGAACCGCAACGTCGCCGACGCCGCCGCCTCCAGCGACGAGATCGCCGCCAACATCGCCGGCGTCGCCCAGGCCACCGCCGTCACCACCGAAGGCGTCGCCGAATCCCGCCACGCCGCCGCCGAACTCGCCGGCATGAGCCGCTCCCTGCGCGACCTGGTCGGCCGCTTCACCGTCTGACCCCTCGGCGGGCGGACGGAAATCCGGGTGCCCGGGGGCGAAACCGGCATGTACCCTGCGCGAGGACTTGAGAGTAGGGGAAGCGCTGTGGGACACGTCGAGGTCGGGCATCTGACATACGTTCTGCCGGACGGCAGGCCGCTGCTGGACGATGTGTCCTTCCGGGTCGGCGACGGCGTGAAGGCGGCGCTGGTCGGGCCGAACGGCGCCGGGAAGACGACGCTGATGCGGCTCATCGCCGGGGACCTCCAGCCGGTGGAGGGGAGCGTCGCCAGCTCCGGCGGGCTGGGGATCATGCGGCAGTTCATCGGCGGCATCCGCGACGGCCGGAGCGTGCACGACCTGCTGGTCGGCGTCGCCCCCGAGCGCGTACGGCAGGCGGCCGAGAAGCTGGAGGCCGCCGAGCTCGTGATGATGGAGCGCGAGGACGAGAAGGCCCAGATGCGCTACGCGCAGGCCATCACGGACTACACCGACGCGGGCGGCTACGACATCGAGGTGCTCTGGGACGCCTGCACCATGGCCGCCCTCGGCATGCCGTACGACCGGTGCAAGTACCGCGAGGTGAACACGCTGTCGGGCGGCGAGCAGAAGCGGCTGGTGCTGGAGGCGCTGCTGCGCGGGCCGGACCAGACGCTGCTGCTGGACGAGCCGGACAACTACCTGGACGTGCCGGGGAAGATCTGGCTGGAGCAGGCGCTGCGCGAGACGCCCAAGACCGTGCTGCTGGTCAGCCACGACCGGGAGCTGCTGGCCAACGCCGCCGACCGGATCGTGACCGTCGAGTCGGGGAACGTCTGGGTGCACGGCGGCGGCTTCCGGAGCTACGCCCAGGCGCGCAGGGAGCGCAACGAGCGCCTGGAGGAGCTGAAGAAGCGCTGGGACGAGGAGCACGCCAAGCTCAAGCGGCTGGTGAACATGCTCAAGCAGAAGGCGAAGTACATGGACACCATGGCCGCCGCCTACCACTCGGCCCAGACCCGGCTGCGCAGGTTCGAGGAGGCGGGCCCGCCCGAGGCCGCGCCGCGGGACCAGTTCATCAGCATGCGGCTCAAGGGCGGCCGGACCGCCAAGCGCGCGGTGATCTGCGAGCGGCTGGAGCTCACCGGCCTGATGAAGCCGTTCGACCTGGAGATCTGGTACGGCGAGCGGGTCGCGGTGCTGGGCTCCAACGGTTCCGGCAAGTCGCACTTCCTGCGGCTGCTCGCCGGGGAGGACGTCCGGCACACGGGTACGGCCAGGCTCGGCGCGCGGGTCGTCCCCGGGCACTTCGCGCAGACCCACGCCCGGCCGGAGCTCCTCGGCCGGACCCCGTGCGAGATCGTCATGACCGAGCACGCGCGGCTGAAGAACGAGGCGATGAAGGCACTGGCCCGCTACGAGCTGGCCGGGACCATCGCCGAGCAGCGGTTCGAGACCCTGTCGGGCGGGCAGCAGGCACGGCTGCAGATCCTGCTGCTGGAGCTGTCGGGGACCACGATGCTGCTGCTGGACGAGCCGACCGACAACCTGGACCTGGCCAGTGCCGAGGCGCTGCAGCAGGGGCTGGACGCCTTCGACGGGACCGTGGTCGCGGTCACCCACGACCGGTGGTTCGCCGAGGACTTCGACCGCTACCTGGTCTTCGGCTCCGACGGGAGGGTGTACGAGGCGCCGGAGCCGGTCTGGGACGAGAGCCGGGTGGTCAGGAAGCGCTGAGCCGATCGGCAAGGTCTGCGGCAGCGGGGCTAAAGAGTTCGCTTGACCTCCGCGTGTCCGGGGAGGACGCACGCGGCCGGGGACTATGACGGCTGGGTGGCCTACATCACCCGCACCGCCGGCGTCCTCGGCGCCCTCACCCTGATCCTCCTCACCGGCTGCGCGAGCGAGCGCAGGCAGGACGACGACGCCCCCGAGCTCCGGGCGCTCACGGTCGCGGAGGAGGTCTCCTCGGTCGTCCGGAGCGAGGACCGCCACGACGGGTACGTGGTGAACTGGGCCGGGGTGCTGGCCAACCCCAACCCCTGGCACTTCGGCGAGCACGTGGTCGTCACGGTGGTGGGGCTGGACGCCCGGGGCAAGGAGGTCGTCCGGATGGAGCAGCCGCTCGACGCGGTGCCCCCGGCGGGGTCGCTCGCCTTCACCGGGCAGGCGCTCGCGGTGAAGAAGCCCGCGAAGGTGACCATCGGCTACCGCCCGGCCGAGTGGCGCAGGGCGGGCCGCATCGTCTCGGCCTTCCAGCCGTTCCCCGTCTCCGGGGTGCGGACCGGGCGGCCGAAGGACGGCGGTTACCTGGTCACCGGGTACGTCGGCACGCCGTACCGGCTCCCCGCGGGGACGCTGGCGGTGACCGCGCTGCTGCGCGACTCGGCGGGCAGGCTGCTCGGCGGGGGGACGACGTTCGTGGACGACGTCCGGGAGAACCGCAGGCGCCGCTTCCTGCTGGACGTCGAGAGCGTCGCCGACCCGGCCAAGGTGGCGAAGGCCGAGGTGGTCGCGCGGACGTGGGGGTCGAGCAGCCGGCCGTACGAGGAGCTGGCGCTGGGCGGCGCGGTCCCGGTGCACACCGTCAAGCCGACGACCTCCCCGTTCGAGGAGGACCGGGGGCGGCGGGCCCTGCCGGGTGAGACCGCCACCCCGTGACCGTTAATTCCGGCAAATGACTATTAACTAAGATTTACGAATGCGCGAAATGCGGCATTTTTTGCAGGGGTTGTTAACATTCTGAATACGGTTGCCGTGTCTTCCGGGAATCGGTGGAACTTGCAGTTACGGCGCTATTACCGTCTGCTACATGAACGACAGCGTCCTGGTCGAAGCCCTGCGCGCCCGTGATGCGGGCGCCCTCGCCGCGCTCTACGACTCCTACGCCGAGGGTGTCTACCGTTACTGCCGGTCCATGCTGGGTGATTCGGACGGTGCCCAGGTGGCCCTCCGGGACACCCTGATCACCGCTGAGGACCGCGTCCACGTGCTCGCCGACGCCGGGCGGCTGAAGGCGTGGCTGTACGCCCTCGCCCGCGAGCAGTGCCTGCGGCTGCGCACGGCCGCGGAGGACCGGGAGGGGGAGGCGGCGACCGAGGAGCTGCCCGTCCCGCGCGGCGGCGACGCCGACCTGCGGGTGGTGGCCTGGAACGCCGTCCGGGGCCTGTCGGAGGAGGACCGCGAGATCCTCGAGCTGGTCGCCCGGCACGGCCTGGACGTCGCCGACGCCGCCGCGGTGATGCGGATCCCGGACCGGGACGCCGAGCGCCTGCTCGAATCCGCCAAGGACCGGTTGCGCGACGCGGTGACCGCCGAGTTCCTCGCCCGCAAGGGGCCCTACGACTGCGTGGAGCGGGCCGAGATCCTGGGCGGGTTCTCCGGGGAGCTCACGCCGGGGACGCGCGAGCGGATGGTCGCCCACGTCAACCGGTGCGACACCTGCACGCCGCACCGGTCCCGGCAGATCTCCGCGGTCAAGGTCTTCGACCTGCTGCCCGGGGTGACCCTGCCGGACACCGTGCGCGTGCGGGTGATGAGCTGCTTCACCGACCCCGAGCTCGTCCCCTACCGCCGTTACGCCGCCGGCCGGATCGGCGTCCTCGACGCCGCCGGGTTTCCCCCCGCGAGGGCTCGCCGGGACCCTGGCCGGGTTCGCGCGCTGGCCGGTGCGGCGGCTGCGGTCGCGGCTGCGGCCGCAATCGCCATGATCTTCGTCAACTTCGGCGGGGGACCCGGCGGGGAGCCCTCGGGCATCGCCTCCGGGGTCCTCCCCGCGGCGGGCGGGGGGCCGGGCGTGCGCCTGCCGTGGAGCGCCGAGGCCGGAGAGCGCCCGATGGCCCTGGAGTCCGCTCCGCCGGAGCTGGTCGCCCACGCCCTCGGGCCCACGGGCCCGGCGGGAACACGGCAGCAGGTGGGCGCGGTCGGGCCGGAGGCGCTGCCGGACCGGTTCCTCCCGGGGGTGAGGCCCGACCGGCCCGACCGGCCCGGCCCCGCGGGGCCTTCGTGGCGGCCCGCCCCTTCCGCACCGGACGGCCCGCCGGGAGGGGGGCCGACCACTCCGGTGCAGCCGCCCCGCGACCACCAGGGAGGACGGCCGGGCCCCAAGCCCTGCCCGACCCCCAAGCCGGCCCCTTCGCCGACCACCTCCGCGCCGAAGCCGCCGTCGACCCCGCCGGCGACGCCGGCGACGACACCGCCCGCCCCGGTGACCCCGCCGCCGACTCCGGACCCGTCGGCCACGCCGACCCCGGACCCGTCGGCCACGCAGTCGGCCACCCCTTCCGGGACGGCGAGTCCGTGAGACCGCTCCGGCGCGGTGATGCCCGTCTTCGCGCGTCTCCGTCCCGGACAGGTGAATACAACGTCTTGTCTGTCCTTGCTGATTACCTGGGTTGATTACAGCGCGCCTGTCGTGCTTGTTCGGAGAGTGACGGAGCGTGATCCTGGCTGGCGCCGTACGCCGCGGAGGCGTGCGGCGGTCCAGGAGGGTGATGCATGCAGTCCGTCGAGAAGCGGCGCCGCGGCGCCACGGTGGTGGCCGGTCTGGTCTGCGCCCTGCTCGTGGTGGCGGGTCTCCCGGCCGACGCCGCGCCCGGCAGCCCCGGTCCGTCCGCCGACGAGGTGGCCCGCGCGAGCGCCGAGGCCCGTGAGCAGGGCAGGCGGCTCGGCGCGGCCACGGCCCTGCTCGCCGAGGCCGAGGCCGAACTCGAGGGGCTGACGGCCAGGGCGGAGAAGCTGATCGAGGCCTACAACGGCGAGCTGGTACGGCTGGCCCAGGCGGAGGAGCGCCAGCGGCGGGCGGACGAGCAGGTCCGTGCGGCCGGCGCCCAGGTGGAGGACTCCCGCCGCGCGGTGGCCGCGCTCGCCGCCCAGAGCTACGGCGGGATGGACCCGATGATGGGCCTGATGGCCGACGCGGGCGGCGGTGGCGCGGACCCGGGCTACCTGCAGCGGATGAGCGTCATGGCCCACGTGGGCGGCGGCCAGGCCGCGCGGCTCAGGGAACTGCGCGACGCCCGGGAGGTGCTCGTCGTCTTCCAGGAGCAGGCGGAGGAGGCCTACGCCGAGCGGCGGGCGGCGGCGGAGCGGGCGGACGCGGCGAAGTCGGCGGCGGAGCGCGCGGTGGCCGAGCAGGTCGCGCAGACCCGCCGGCTGGCGGCGGAGCGGGCGGTGCTGGAGCGGCGGGCGGACGCGGCGCGCAGCACCGCCGACCGGCTGGCCAGAGAGCGGGCGGAGGCGCTGGAACGGGCCAGGATCGCCCGCGAGCGCGCGGCCCAGGAACGGGCGCGGCGGGCGGCGATCCGGCGGGAGCGGGCCCGTGACGGGGTCCGCAACGGGGGCGGCGGAGGAGACGGCCCCGGCTGGGCGTCCGGCTCGGACTCCTCGGCCCGGGGCGACATCGCCGCGGACTGGGCGCTCACCCAGCTCGGCAAGCCGTACGTCTGGGCGGCGGACGGGCCGGGCAGCTACGACTGCTCGGGGCTGACCATGCGGGCCTGGCAGCGGGTCGGCGTCCGGCTCGACCACTGGACGGGCACGCAGTGGACCTCGGGCCCGCACGTGCCGCTCGACCGGCTCCGCCGGGGCGACCTGGTGTTCTTCGGCCGGATCACCCGCAATCCGGGCGACATCCACCACGTGGGCATGTACATCGGCGGCGGCATGATGGTCCACGCCCCGCGCACCGGGGACGTCGTGCGGATCGCGCCGATCTGGCGCAGCGACCTCGTCGGCGCGACCCGTCCCACCTGACCCGTGCGGACGCCGGGCTCAGTGCTCCCCGTGCCCGCCGCCCTCGTCGTCCTTGGCCCGCTGGATGGAGCGGACGATCTCCTCCTCGGCCTCCACCCGGCCGACCCAGTTGGCGCCCTCGACGGACTTGCCGGGCTCCAGGTCCTTGTAGACCTCGAAGAAGTGCTGGATCTCCAGGCGGTCGAACTCGGGCACGTGGTGGATGTCGCGGATGTGCTCCATCCGGGGGTCGGTGGCGGGGACGCACAGCACCTTGTCGTCGCCGCCCTTCTCGTCGGTCATCCGGAACATGCCCACCGCGCGGCACTGGATCAGGCAGCCGGGGAAGGTCGGCTCCTGGAGCAGCACCAGGGCGTCGAGGGGGTCGCCGTCCTCGCCGAGCGTGCCCTCGATGAAGCCGTAGTCGGCGGGGTACTGCGTGGAGGTGAAGAGCATCCGGTCCAGCCGCATCCGGCCGGTCTTGTGGTCCACCTCGTACTTGTTCCGTTGTCCCTTGGGAATCTCAACGAGAACGTCGAACTCCACCGCGGTTCCTCCGCTCAAGCCCCCGGGCAGTCCCGGTCGGGCGTTAATGTCTCGTAGGCGTAATTGGTTACTGGGGATCGATGAGAGGCCGGCGACATGATGCGGCGTGATCGGTGGGTGGCGTTGGTCACTCTCGTCATGCTGCAGCTGTTCGCCGTCGCGGCCGGCGCCCACCTGCTCGCCAGCGACGCGCTGGTGGAGAAGGAGGCACGGCCGGTCGCCTCGCCCGAGCCGGTGGCCGTCCCCGTCGTCACCGCGGGTCCGGTCCTGGCCGCGGGCGGGAACGGACCTCTCCCGGCCAAGACTACTTTGGCAGAACGGCTCACCAGGGCGCTGGGGGACCCCGCACTCGGTGAGAGGGTGGGGGCCGCGGTGGTCGACGCGGAGAGCGGCGAGACGCTGTTCGACGGCGACGGGGACCGGGGCATCACCCCCGCCTCCACCACGAAGATCGTCACGGGGATCGCCGCACTCGCCTCGCTGGGGCCGGACGCCAGGCTGAGCACCCGCGTGGTCCGCGGCTCCTCGCCGGCCTCGATCATCCTGGTCGGCGGGGGCGACCCGACCCTGACGGCAGGGAAGATCGACCCCTCGGTCTACCCCCGGCCCGCGTCGCTGGCCTCCCTCGCCTCGCGTACGGCCGAGGCCCTCAAGGCCGGCGGCGTCACCAAGGTGACCGTGGCCTACGACGACGGCCTCTACACCGGCCGCCGCACCGCCGCCAGCTGGAAGCCCGGCTACCTGCCGGAGGGGCAGGCCGCCCCGGTGACGGCGCTCATGGTCGACGAGGGCAGGGCCGCCCCCGGCAGCAGGCAGCGGGTCTCCGACCCTTCCAGGGCCGCGCACGCGGCGTTCGTGTCGCTGCTGGCGAAGCACGGGGTCAAGGCCGCCAACCGGACGGCCAAGCGGGCCAGGGCCGGTGCGGGCGCCGAGGAGATCGCCCGGGTCGAGTCCGCGCCCGTCCACGCCCTGGTCGAGCGGGCGCTCACGCTCAGCGACAACGACCTGTCGGAGGCGCTGGCCCGGCACGTGGCGATCAAGGAGGGAGAGCCCGCCTCGTTCGACGGCGGCGCGGCGGCCGTGCACAAGGTGCTGGCCAGGCTGGGCGCGGCCGAGGGCATCCGGGTGTACGACGGCAGCGGCCTGTCGCCGAAGAACCGCATTGCGGCGGCGGCGCTGGCCCGCCTGCTCGCGCTGGCGGTCTCCCCGGCGAACCCGCGGTTGCACCCGATCGTCAGCGGCATGCCCGTCGCCGGGTTCACCGGGACGCTGGGCCACCGGTTCGGCGAGAGCGACTCCGCCTACGGCCTGGTCCGCGCGAAGACGGGCACCCTCGACGGGGTCAGCACGCTGGCCGGGCTGACCACCACGAAGGGCGGCCGGCTGGTGGCGTTCGCCTTCCTGGCCGACGAGGTCCCGCCCGGCTGGGGCAAGGCCGAGGCGGCCCTCGACCGGCTGGCCGCCACCGTGGCGGCCTCCGCGGCAGACTGAACCGCATGCCGCGGGCAGGCCGGAGGCGCCGAACCGCATGCCGCGGACAGGCGGGAGGCGCCGAACCGCATGCCGCGGACAGGCGGGAGGCGCCGAACCGCATGCCGCGGACAGGCGGGCCGGAGGCGTACGTCGCGGGTAATCCGCGCGGTCCGGGAGAGCAGCACGTACGGTGGACGGTATGCAGGTGATCGACTGGGACTTGGCCGTAGCGACCGGAACGCGCCTGGTGCGCCCCGGGCCGCAGGTGAGCCGGGAGGAGGCGCGGGAGGCGGTCGCCGAGTTGCGGCGGCTGTCCCGGGTGGCCGAGGGCCACGTCCGGGAGTTCACCAGGATCGACACCGAGACCGCGGCGCAGCCCGCCACGATCGTCGACCGGCCGGGCTGGATCAAGGCCAACGTCGAGGGCTTCCGGGTGGTGCTGGAGCCGCTGACCGAGCGGATGGCCGCCCGCAAGGGGCAGACCCCGGCGGTCGTGACCGCGGTGGGCTCCCGCATCACCGGCGTCGAGGTCGGCGCGGTGCTGGCCTTCCTCGCCTCGCGGGTCCTGGGGCAGTACGAGCTCTTCCTCCCGCCCGACCCCTCCGGCCGGGCGCCGGTCGGCCGCCTCACCCTGGTCGCGCCCAACATCGTCCACGCCGAGCGTGAGCTGGGCGTCGACCCCGGCGACTTCCGCCTCTGGGTCTGCCTGCACGAGGAGACCCACCGGGTCCAGTTCACCGGCGTCCCCTGGCTGCGGACGTACGTCCGGGACCAGATGACCGAGTTCCTGCTCGCCTCCGACCTGGACCTCCCCACGCTCCTCGACCGGCTCCGCTCGGCCGCGGACGCGGTCGCCGACGCGGTCCGGGGCGGTGAGGGCAACCTCATCGACGCGATCCAGACGCCCGAGCAGAAGGAGATCCTCGACCGCCTCACCGCGGTGATGACCCTGGTCGAGGGGCACGGCGACTACGTGATGGACGCCGTCGGACCCGGCGTGGTCCCCTCGGTCGCCGACATCCGGGCCAAGTTCCACCACCGCCGCGAGGGCGGCTCCCGCCTCGACCGCACGGTCCGCAAGCTGCTCGGCATCGACCTCAAGATGAAGCAGTACGCCGAGGGCTCCGCCTTCGTCCGCGCCGTCGTCGACCGCGCCGGGATGGACGGCTTCAACAAGGTCTGGACCTCCCCCGACACCCTCCCGAGCCAGGACGAGATCTCCCACCCCGAGCGCTGGATCGCCCGCGTCCTCGACGCCCCCGCCCTCCCCGCCGCCGAGATCACCGACTGATCCCATTTGGGTCCGCATCCCGCCGTCGCCGACGTCCGCCGCGCCGTACGGCTCTCGCTGGCCGACCTGGAGCCCGGCGGCCTCGTGCTGGCGGCGTGCAGCGGCGGCGCCGACTCGCTGGCGCTGGCCGCCGGGCTCGCGTTCGTCGCGCCCCGGGCGGGACTGCGGGCCGGGCTGCTGACCGTCGACCACGGGCTGCAGAGCGGCTCGGCGCGGCAGGCGGCCGCGGTGGCGGGACTCCCGCTCGGCCTCGACCCGGTCGAGGTCCTGACGGTCACGGTGGGGACGTCCGGCGGGCCGGAGAACGCCGCGCGCGAGGCGCGGTACGCGGCGCTGTCGGAGGCGGCCGGGCGGCTCGGGGCGGCGGCCGTGCTGCTCGGGCACACCAGGGACGACCAGGCCGAGACCGTGCTGCTCCGGCTCGCGCGGGGGAGCGGGACGCGTTCGCTGGCGGGGATGCCGGCGCGGACGGGGATCTACCGGCGGCCGCTGCTGGAGCTCGGGCGCGGCACGACCGTCGCGGCCTGCGCGGCGCTCGGGCTCGTCCCGTGGGAGGACCCGCACAACCTCGACGGCCGCTACGCCCGGGTCCGGGTCCGGACACGGCTCCTCCCGGCGCTGGAGGACGAGCTCGGTCCCGGCGTCGCGGAGGCGCTCGCCCGTACGGCGGGCCTGTGCCGGGACGACGCGGACGCCCTGGACGCGTGGGCCGAGGAGGCCTACGGGCGGGCGGTCGCCGGCGAGCGTGATCCGGTCGACGGCGACCGCCGCCCGGCCGCCGGTGATTGCGCTCTTAGCGATATCCCCAAGGGGGTGGCGCTGGCCGTACCGGTGCTGGAGGGGCTGCCGGCGGCGGTCCGGCGGCGGGTGCTGCGGCGGGCCGCGATCACCGCGGGGGCCCCGCCCGGCGCGCTCTCGGCCGGGCACATCCTCCAGGTGGAGCGTCTGGTCACGGCCTGGCGGGGGCAGCGGTCGGTGGGGGTACCCGGGGGGATCGGCGCGGTCCGGCGGTGTGGCACCCTGATATTCGTCGCAGATCCCCCACGAGGGGACGACGGCGACCCGGACAGCAGGCCACTCCCGTAAGGAAGACCCAGGTGGACGCAGCCGACATGGGCAAGGACCTCTCGAAGGTCCTCATCCCCGAGGACGAGCTCCAAGCCAAGATCAAGGAGCTCGCGGCCCGGATCGACGAGGACTACGAGGGCAGGGACCTGCTGATCGTGGGCGTGCTCAAGGGCGCGGTCATGGCGATGGCCGACCTGGCCAGGGCGCTGCACGTGCCGGTGCAGATGGACTGGATGGCCGTGTCGTCCTACGGCGCGGGCACGAAGTCGTCGGGCGTGGTCCGCGTCCTGAAGGACCTGGACACCGACATCGCGGGCCGCCACGTGCTGGTCGTCGAGGACATCATCGACTCCGGGCTGACCCTGTCGTGGCTGATGCAGAACCTCAAGTCGCGCAACCCGGCCTCCGTCGAGATCTGCACGGTGCTGCGCAAGCCCGATGCGATCAAGGTGCCGATTGACGTCCGTTATGTCGGTTTTGATATCCCGAACGAGTTCGTGATCGGCTATGGCCTGGACTATGCGGAGAAATATCGCAATCTACCCTTTATTGGGACTCTTGCGCCGCACGTCTACGGAGCAAGCTGAAAATACGCCGTGGGCGAAGCGCGCTAGCACGAAATCGGCTGGAAAGCCACATTGTTCGGAGCTTCGGGGAACACGGACCCGCCTGACGTACGTTGGTAAGGCAGAGCCGGTGTCGTGCGGGCGGTTACCCCGCGCGCCGCGCCGGTGTACCTTCGGACGACCGAGAGGTGGCTTCACGCCGTCTCTGGGTAGTCAGGGGGAGCGGTTAGGGATACCGCGAACCCCGGGTTCCGCCCGGGGTTGCCAGGCCTTGGTCAGGAAGGGACGGGCCCGCCGGGGTTCCGCATCGGATGGATCTCAAGCGATTTACACGTGGGCCACTGCTGTGGATCCTGGGCATCGTCGTGCTGCTCGTGCTCGTCAGCACGATGTGGAGCGGTGACGGCAACTACACGAAGGCCGACACCTCCCTGCTGATGGAGCAGATCCAGGCGGGGAACGTCAAGAGCGCCCGAGTCGTCGACAAGGAGCAGCGAGCGGAGCTGACGCTCGTCAATCCGGTGCGGGTCGCGGGCAAGGAGACGAACCGCATCCAGTCGCCCTGGGTCGACGGCCAGGGGACTCAGATCATGAACCTCCTGGCGGAGAAGAAGAGCGCCGGCAGCGTCAAGGAGGGTTACACCGCCGACGTGCCGCAGGAGAACTTCCTGCTCGGCCTGCTGGTGAGCTTCCTGCCGATCGTCTTCATCGTGCTGCTCTTCCTGTTCATCATGAACCAGATGCAGGGCGGCGGCTCGCGGGTGATGAACTTCGGCAAGTCGAAGGCCAAACTCATCACCAAGGACACCCCCAAGACCACCTTCGCCGACGTCGCGGGCGCCGACGAGGCCATCGAGGAGCTCCAGGAGATCAAGGAGTTCCTGCAGGCCCCGGCCAAGTTCCAGGCGATCGGCGCGAAGATCCCCAAGGGCGTCCTGCTGTACGGCCCGCCCGGAACCGGCAAGACCCTGCTCGCCAGGGCCGTCGCCGGCGAGGCCGGCGTGCCGTTCTACTCGATCTCCGGCTCGGACTTCGTCGAGATGTTCGTCGGCGTCGGCGCCTCCCGCGTCCGCGACCTGTTCGAGCAGGCCAAGGCGAACGCCCCGGCGATCATCTTCATCGACGAGATCGACGCGGTGGGCCGCCACCGCGGCGCCGGTCTCGGCGGCGGTCACGACGAGCGCGAGCAGACGCTGAACCAGCTCCTCGTCGAGATGGACGGCTTCGACGTCAAGGGCGGCGTGATCCTCATCGCCGCGACCAACCGGCCCGACATCCTCGACCCGGCGCTGCTGCGTCCGGGCCGCTTCGACCGCCAGGTCACCGTGGACCGCCCCGACCTGGAGGGCCGCAAGGGCATCCTCAAGGTCCACGGCCGCGGCAAGCCGTTCGCCGAGGGCGTCGACCTCGACATCATCGCCCGCCGGACGCCCGGGTTCACCGGCGCCGACCTGGCGAACGTGATCAACGAGGCCGCGCTGCTCACCGCGCGCGCCGACCAGAAGCTGATCACGATGGAGCTCCTGGAGGAGTCCATCGACCGCGTGATGGCGGGCCCGGAGCGCAAGACCCGCGTCATGTCGGACCAGGAGAAGAAGATCATCGCGTACCACGAGGGCGGTCACGCCCTGGTCGCGCACGCGCTGCCCAACTCCGACCCGGTCCACAAGATCACGATCCTGTCCCGCGGCCGCGCCCTCGGTTACACGATGACGCTGCCGATGGAGGACAAGTTCCTCGCGACCCGCTCGGAGATGATGGACCAGCTCGCGATGCTGCTGGGCGGCCGGACCGCGGAGGAACTCGTCTTCCACGAGCCCACCACGGGCGCCTCCAACGACATCGAGAAGGCCACCTCCATCGCCCGCCGCATGGTCACCGAGTACGGCATGAGCGAGCAGCTCGGCGCCCGCAAGTTCGGCACCGGCAACGGCGAGGTCTTCCTCGGCCGCGAGATGGGCCACGAGCGCGACTACTCCGAGAAGATCGCCTCCACGATCGACGAGGAGGTGCGCAGGCTGATCGAGTCCGCGCACGACCAGGCCTGGGAGATCCTCGTCGAATACCGCGACGTGCTCGACAACCTGGTGCTGGAGCTGATGGAGAAGGAGACCCTCTCCCGCGAGATGGTCCTCCAGATCTTCGCCCCGGTCGTGGTCAAGGAGCACCGCCCGTCCTACTCCGGGTACGGCAAGCGGCTGCCCTCCAACCGCCCGCCGATCCTGACCCCGAAGGAGCAGTCCGGCAACGGCGCGCTCCCCGCGGGCGCCGGCCACCCGGACACCGCGGCCAGGGACGGGAACTGAACGTGGAGCCCCCCCTGCCCCTCCAGGTCGACCACGCCCGGATCGAGAGGGCCGTCCGCGAGATCCTGATCGCGATCGGCGAGGATCCGGACCGCGACGGCCTGCTGGAGACCCCGGCCCGGGTGGCCCGCGCCTACGCGGAGCAGTTCGCCGGGCTGGGCCAGACCCCGGAGGACGTGCTGACCAAGGTCTTCGACGTCGACCACGACGAGATGATCCTGGTGCGCGACATCGAGGTCTACTCCACCTGCGAGCACCACCTGGTCCCGTTCCACGGCGTCGCCCACGTGGGCTACATCCCGAACGACAAGGGCCAGGTGACCGGCCTGTCCAAGCTCGCCCGCCTCGTCGACGTCTACGCCCGGCGCCCCCAGGTGCAGGAGCGGATGACCTCGCAGATCGCCGACGCGCTCATGCGCGTGCTGGAGCCCCGCGGGGTCATCGTGGTGATCGAGTGCGAGCACCTCTGCATGACCATGCGGGGCGTGCGCAAGCCCGGCGCCAAGACCACCACCTCGGCGGTCCGGGGGAGCTTCCGCGACAGCGAGAAGACCCGGGCCGAGGCGATGGCCCTGATCCTCCGCTGATCGGGTGGGTCTGCTGATTCGTTATCGGAGAGGTGGACCCACGCCCCGGCCGGGTGCGCGCGAGCACCTAGGCTTGGCCGCATGACCACACCGCACGGGACAGCACCACCGGACCCGCGGGAAGGCGGCGGTCACCGGCCCCCCGGCGGCGCGCGGCGCCGTGTCCTCCCGGGCCTGCCGGACGAGGGCCGCTGCCTGGTGATGGGCGTGGTCAACGTGACCCCCGACTCCTTCTCCGACGGCGGCCGCTGGTTCGACCGGTCGGCCGCCGTCCGGCACGGCCTGGAGCTCGTCGAGCAGGGCGCCGACATCGTGGACGTGGGCGGTGAGTCCACCCGTCCCGGGGCGGCGCGGGTGTCGCTGGAGGAGGAGCTGGCGCGGGTCGAGCCGGTCATCCGGGAGCTGAGCCGCCAGGGCGTCGCGGTCAGCGTCGACACCATGCGGGCGGAGGTCGCCAGGGCCGCCGTGGACGCGGGCGCGAGGCTGGTCAACGACGTCAGCGGAGGCCTGGCCGACCCCGAGATGCCGAGGGTCGTGGCGGCCTCCGGCGTGGCCTACGTGGTCATGCACTGGCGGGGCCACAGCCACACGATGCAGAGCCGGGCCGTCTACGACGACGTGGTGACCGAGGTCTGCGACGAGCTCGCCAAGCGGGTGGCCTCCGTACTGGCCGAGGGGGTCGCGGAGGAGCAGATCGTCCTGGACCCGGGGCTGGGCTTCTCCAAGAACCCGGAGCACAACTGGGCGCTGGTCGCCGCGACGGAGCGGCTCGCCGGTCTGGGCCGCCCGCTGCTGATCGGGGCCTCGCGCAAGCGCTTCCTGGGCCGCCTGCTGGCCGGGCCGGACGGCGCCCCGCGCCCCTTCGGGGACAGCGACGCCGCCACGCTGGCCGTCACCGCCCTCGCCGCGCGGGCGGGAGCATGGTGTGTGCGGGTGCACGACGTACGCCCGAACGCGGACGCCGTCCGCGTGGTCGCAGCAGTCGAGGGAGCGAGAGCATGAGCGTCGACACCGCCGCCATCGAGGCGGTCAACCAGGCGTTCTACACCGCGATCGAGAACGCCGACCTGGACCGGATGACCGAGATCTGGGCCGAGGAGACCGGCGCCGAGCAGGTGGGCTGCGTGCACCCGGGCTGGCCGATCGTGACCGGCCGGGCCGAGGTGCTGCGCTCCTGGGCGCTCATCATGGCCAACACCCCCTACATCCAGTTCGTGCTGACGGACGTGAACGTCATGGTCCACGGCGACGTCGCCGTGCTCACCTGCGAGGAGAACATCCTCACCGCGGGCGACGAAGGTGATTCCAGCTTCGCCGCGGGCAAGGTGGTGGCGAGCAACACCTTCGTCAAGACGCCGGAGGGGTGGCGGCTCTGGCTGCACCACGGTTCACCGGTGCTGCAGACCGAAGACGACGAGGACGGAGAAGAGGGCGTGTCGTGACCGGAGCCGCAGACGGGGCCGTAGACGGGGCCGGGGCCGTGACCGGGGACCGGATCAGCGTGCGGGGCCTGCGGGCCCGGGGGCGGCACGGGGTGCTGCCGGCGGAGCGGGAGCTCGGTCAGGAGTTCGTCCTCGACGTCACCCTCTTCCTGGACACCTCGCCCGCCGCGGCGGCGGACGACCTCACCAAGACCGTGCACTACGGCGAGCTCGCCGAGGATCTGGTGAAGGTCGTGGAGGGCGAGCCCGTCGACCTGATCGAGACCCTCGCCCAGCGGCTGGCCGACGTGTGCCTGGCCCGCGAACGGGTCACCGCGGCGGAGGTGAGCGTGCACAAGCCCGCCGCCCCCATCCCGCTCCCGTTCGACGACGTGGTCGTGACGATCACCCGGAGCCGGGCATGAGGGCCGTGCTGGCGCTCGGCGGCAACCTCGGCGACCGGCTCGCCACGCTGCAGGGCGGGCTCGACGCGCTCGCCGCCGTGCCGGGCCTCGACCTCGTCGCCGTCTCCCCGGTCTACGAGACCGACCCGGTCGGCGGTCCCGAGCAGGGCCCCTACCTCAACGCCGTCGCGGTCGCCGAGACCTCGCTCACGCCCCGGGAGCTCCTCGCCCGCACGCAGGAGACGGAGCACGCCTTCGGCCGGGTGCGGACCGAGCGGTGGGGCGCACGCACCCTGGACGTCGACCTGATCAGCGTGGGCGAGGTCGTCTCCGGCGACCCCGAGCTCACCCTCCCCCACCCCCGCGCGCACGAGCGCGCGTTCGTGCTGGTCCCGTGGCTGCAGGCCGACCCCGACGCGACGCTCGGCGGCACGCCGGTCGCCGAGCTGCTGGCCGGTCTCGACAAGACCGGGGTACGGCTCCGCGCCGACCTGACCCTGCGGGGGCCCGCATGACGCCGAGCCGTCCCGGCGTGCTCGCCGGGCTGACCGTCGTCTTCGCGATCCTCACCTGGGCGGTGCTCCAGCGGGTCTACCAGTTCATCCCGGCCGTGCCCTGGACGGCGATCCCGACGGTCCTGCTGCTCGCGCTCGGCGAGGCCCACACCGGCTGGATGACCAGGGCCAGGATCCGCCGCAAGCCGGGCACCAAGCCGGTCGAGCCGCTGGCCGTGGCCCGCCTCGTCGCCCTCGCCAAGGCCTCGGCGTACGGCGGCGCCGTCTTCGCGGGCGTCTTCGCCGGGTTCGCGTTCTACGCGGCCGGCCTGCTCGACCAGGACACGCCGCGCCGCGACTTCTTCATCGCGGGCGGCTCGTTCCTCGGCTGCGTGGCGCTGGTCTGCGCCGCGCTCTACCTGGAGCACTGCTGCCGGGTGCCGGAGGACCCCGACGCCGCCCCCGACCGCCGGGGATGAGCGGGGTGCGCCGGATGCCCGGCGGCTACTTGTCGACGTCTCCGACCACGAAGAACATCGAGCCGAGGATCGCCACCATGTCGGCCACCAGGTGACCGGGGAGCATCTCGCGCAGCACCTGGACGTTGTTGAAGGAGGCCGAGCGGAGCTTCAGCCGCCACGGGGTCTTCTCACCGCGTGAGACCAGGTAGTAGCCGTTGATGCCGAGCGGGTTCTCCGTCCAGGCGTAGGTGTGGCCCTCGGGCACCTTGAGCACCTTGGGCAGGCGCTGGTTGACCGGACCGGGGGGCAGCTCGCGGAGCCGCTCCAGGCAGGCGTCGGCCAGGTCCAGGGAGACCTTCACCTGCTCCAGCAGCACCTCGAACCGGGCGTGGCAGTCGCCGGCCGAGCGGGTGACGACCTTCACCGGCAGCTCGCCGTAGGCCAGGTAGGGGTCGTCGCGCCGCAGGTCGACGTCCACCCCGGAGGCGCGGGCGATCGGGCCGCTCACGCCGTACTGCATGATCTGCTCCCGGGTGAGCACGCCGACGCCGCGCGTGCGGGCGGTGAAGATCTCGTTCCCCACGACCAGGTCCTCGATGTCGGGCAGCCGCCGCCGCACGTCCTCGACCGCCCCGGAGGCGCGGCCGAGCCAGCCCTCCGGGATCTCCTCCTTCAGCCCGCCCACCCGGTTGAACATGTAGTGCATGCGCCCGCCGGAGATCTCCTCCATCACGGCCTGGAGCGTCTCGCGCTCGCGGAACGCGTAGAAGACCGGGGTGATCGCGCCGAGCTCCAGCGGGTAGGAGCCGAGGAACATCAGGTGGCTGAGGACCCGGTTGAGCTCGGCCATCAGGGTCCTGGCCCAGACGGCCCTGACCGGGACCTCCATGCCCAGCATGCGCTCCACGGCCAGGACCACGCCCAGCTCGTTGGCGAAGGCGGAGAGCCAGTCGTGCCGGTTGGCCAGCATGATGATCTGCCGGTAGTCCCTGACCTCGAAGAGCTTCTCCGCACCGCGGTGCATGTAGCCCACGATCGGCTCGGCCGCGCTGATCCGCTCGCCGTCCAGCGTGAGCCGCAGGCGCAGCACCCCGTGCGTGGACGGGTGCTGCGGGCCGATGTTGAGGACCATGTCCTCGGTCGCGAGCTCCTTGCCGCCGGAGCCGCCGACTCCGGCGGCTCCGGCCCCGATTCCCACGACCCGTTCCGTCATAGGGGCCATGCTGCCACGTCAGCCGCGGGAGACAAGCTCCCGGAGGGCTCCGACGAGGCGGTCGACGTGCTCGGCGGTGGTGCCGATGCCGATCGAGGCGCGCACCGCCGAGGCCGTGGTGTCCTCGCAGCCGCCGTCCTTGACGCCGCCCAGCAGGTGCCGGACGAACGGGTGGGCGCAGAACTTCCCGTCCCGCACGCCGATGCCGTACTCGTTGGAGAGGGCCTCGGCGACCTCGCGGGCGGTGCGGCCGTCCACCACGAAGGAGACGATGCCGACCCGGGGGTGGTCCGGGCCCCACAGGGAGAGTTCGTGCACACCCTCGATCCCGGCGAGCCCCGCGCGCAGGCGGGCGAGCAGCCGCTCCTCCTCGCGCACCAGCGCGGTCCAGCCGGTCGCGGTGAGGGCGTCGCAGGCGGCGGCCAGGGCGACGGCGCCCAGCACGTTCGGGGTGCCCGCCTCGTGCCGGGCCTCGGGGTCGTCGTGCCACTCGATCTCCGCCGTGCCCGCACCCGTCCCCGCCGTGCCCGTCTCCGCCTTACCCGTGGCCGTGCCCGCCGTGCCCGCACCCGTCCCCGCCGTGTTCGCGGTCGCCGTGCCCGTGGTCGCTGCACCCGCCGTGCCCGTGGTGCCCGCGCCGCCGTGCACGGCCCGCACCGCCCCGCCGCCCCGCAGGTACGGCGGGGCCGCCGCGAGCCAGTCGGGGCGGCCGACGAGCACGCCCGTGCCGAAGGGCGCGTAGAGCTTGTGGCCGGAGAAGACCACGTAGTCCAGGTCGAGCGCGGTCAGGTTGAGCGGGCGGTGCGGGACGAGCTGGGCGGCGTCGACGAGGATGCGGGCGCCGTGACGGTGGGCGATGTGCGCCAGGGCGGCGATCGGCCAGAGCTCACCGGTGACGTTGGAGGCGGCGGTAACCACGAGCAGCTTCGGGCCGTCGATCCCGGCCAGGGCGTCGTCGGCCGCGCGGACGGCCTCGCCGGGGAAGGCGGGGGGCGCGAGCCGTACGGCGTCGGCCCAGGGCAGCAGCGAGGCGTGGTGCTCGGTGTCGAAGACCACGACGGTGGTCCCCTCGGGCAGGGCGCGGGCCAGCAGGTTGGTGGCGTCCGTGGTGTTGCGGGTGAAGACCACCGCGTCGCCGGGGCGGGCACCGGCGAAGGCGCGGACCGTGTGCCGGGCCTGCTCGTAGCGGGCCGTGGTGAGCTGGGAGGCGTAGCCGGCGCCCCGGTGGACGCTGGAGTAGGCCGGGAGCGCGGCGGCGACCGCGGCGCTCACCGGCTCCAGACACGGCGCGCTGGCGGCGTAGTCGAGGTTGGCGTAGGGGACCAGCCTGCCGCCCCGGACGGGGACCTCCAGGTCGGCGCCGAGCACCGCGGGGATCGGCCGTCCTCCCGGAGCGGCCGGGGCGGCCTGCCCGGGGAGCGGGTCCGCCGAGGCCGCGGCCGGGGCGGCGGCGGCCCGGGCGGCGGGCACGGGACCGGCTCCGGCGGGGGCTCCGGTGCCGGCGGGGGCGTGGGCTCCGGTGCTGCCGGGGGCGGGGGTGAAGATTCCGAGGACGGACACGCCAGGACTCCTTCGAGGTCATCGGACCCCAAGCCCCTTCGGGTGGCGTTGGTGCGTGGAGCCCGCGCTTGCCCGGCACACCTCGCGCCGGACCAGGTCCTCACCCGGGGCACCCCGCCGCGGACGCGAGGGTTGCCGGCCAGCGAGCCGGGGCTTGTCACTGGCACTCATGACCTACAGGCGAACTATAACCATCACCGGGCGCGGTTCCGCAAGTCGGCCGTTCCACCGGCCGTTCCACCGGCCGGTCGCTCCGCGACCCGCCGGGCGGTGGGATCGTCCCGGCGATCGTGGGCAGGAACTACCGGCGTCCGCCGATCGTCTACGCGGCGTGACCCCACGGAACGGCACGACCCCACGAAGGAGACGGCGATGGACTGGGTGACCGACCCGCAGATCTGGATAGGGTTCCTCACCCTCGTCGGCCTGGAGATCGTCCTGGGCATCGACAACATCATCTTCATCTCGATCCTGGCGGGCAAGCTCCCGCCCGAGCAGCGGGACCGGGCCCGCAAGCTGGGCCTGCTCGCCGCGCTGCTCAGCCGCCTGGCGCTGCTGCTGGCGCTGTCGTGGGTCATCCGGCTCACCGAGCCGCTCTTCGAGGTCCTCGGACAGGAGATCTCGGGCCGCGACCTGATCCTGATCCTGGGCGGCCTGTTCCTGATCGGCAAGAGCGTCTTCGAGGTCCACGACAACCTGGAGGGCAAGTCCGGCCACGCCGGAGGCAGGGTGGCCGCCTCCTTCGGCGCGGTGATCTTCCAGATCATGATCCTGGACATCGTCTTCTCGCTCGACTCGGTGATCACCGCGGTCGGCATGGTGGACGAGATCGGCGTGATGGTCGCGGCCGTCGTCGTCTCGGTCCTGGTGATGCTGTTCGCCTCCGGGCCGATCAGCCGCTTCGTGGACAAGCACCCGAGCATCAAGATGCTCGCCCTGTCGTTCCTGATACTGATCGGCGTCGTGCTCCTGGCCGAGGGCTTCGAGCAGCACATCCCCAAGGGCTACGTCTACTTCGCGATGGCCTTCTCGCTGCTGGTGGAACTGCTCAACATCCGCGTGCGGAGCAAGGCGGGGGCCGAGGAGCCGGTCGAGCTGCACCACCGCTACGAAGAGGGCGAGACGGACCGGCCCACCGGGGCCTGACCGGGATTACGATGCCCATGTGAAGTTTGATCCCTGGAGTCCGGAATTCGTCGCCCACCCGTACGACGTCTACGCCGAGCTGCGGCGGGAGCGGCCGGTCGGTTTCTTCGAACCGACCGGCCAGTGGCTGGTCGCCCGGCACGCCGACGTCAACGCGCTGCTCCGCGACCGCAGGCTCGGCAGGTCCTACCTGCACGTGGCCGCCCACGCGGAGTTCGGCAGGCCCGACGACCCCGGTTTCCAGGACCCGTTCTGGCGGGTGATCCGGGCCGGGATGCTCGACGTCGAGCCGCCGGTGCACACGCGGCTGCGGCGGCTGGTGTCCAAGGCGTTCACCCCGCGCATGGTCGAGGCCCTGCGCCCCAAGGTCGCCGAGCTCGCCACCGGGCTCGTCGACCGGTTCGCCGAGAGCGGCGGGGGCGACCTCATCGCCGAGGTGGCCGAGCCGCTCCCGGTGACCGTGATCGCCGAGATGCTCGGCGTGCCCGAGGCCGACCGGCACCTGCTCCGGCCCTGGTCCGCCGACATCTGCGGCATGTACGAGCTCAACCCCTCGGTCGAGGCCCAGCACACCGCCGTGCGCGCCGCCTCGGAGTTCTCCGACTACCTCGTGGGGCTGGCCCGCCACCGGCGGGAGCACCCCGGCGACGACCTGATCAGCGCGCTGGCGCAGGTCGCCGACGAGGGCGACGCGCTCACCGAGGAGGAACTGGTCGGCACCTGCGTCCTGCTGCTCAACGCCGGACACGAGGCGACGGTCAACGTCACCGGCAACGGCTGGTGGTCCCTCTTCCGCAACCCCTCCGAGCTGGAGCGCCTCCGCGCCGACCACGGCCTGCTGCCGACCGCGATCGAGGAGCTGATGCGGTGGGACACCCCGCTGCAGATGTTCGAGCGCTGGGTGCTGGAGGACGTCACGGTCGGCGGGGTGGACATCCCGCGCGGCAGCGAGGTGGCCCTGCTGTTCGGCTCGGCCAACCGCGACCCCGAGGTGTTCGACGACCCCGACCGCCTGGACGTGGGCCGGGCGGACAACCCGCACATCTCCTTCGGTGCCGGCATCCACTTCTGCCTGGGCGCGCCGCTGGCCCGGATCGAGCTCGCCGAGTCGTTCGGCGCCCTGCTGCGCAGGGCCCCGGCGATGGAGCTCGCCGCCGAGCCCGCCTGGGGTCCCGGCTACGTCATCCGCGGCCTGGAGTCCCTCCAGGTCCGCATCTGAACTCGGGCCGCGGCTGAACGGCGTCCGCATCCGGGACGCATCCGAAGCCGGGTCCCGGCTGAACGGCGTCCGCATCCGGGACGCGTCCGAAGCCGGGTCCCGGCTGAACGGCGTCCGCATCCGGGACGCGTCCGAAGCCGTGTCCGGGGCGCGCACGGCCGCGGACCCCGGTTCCGCGGGTCCGGTCCGGCCGTGAGGCGGCGGCCGGACGGGTCGGACGGCGGCCGGGCGCTCAGCGGCGCTCCTGGACGAGCCAGCCGAAGCCGCCCAGCCCGCCAGGGTCGAGCAGCTCCGCCTCCTCCGAGGCCCGCACCAGGGCGCGGAGATAGCCGTGCGGATCGGTGCGGGCGCGGTCGGCCGGGGGCCGGGTCCCGGTGAGTCCGAGGGCGCGCAGGGCCTCGCGCTGCGTGGTCAGCGCCGCGGTGGTGGCCCCGGCCCGCTCCCCGGCGGCCGCGCAGGCGTCCAGGGCGACGTGCGCGGTGATGTCGCAGGATCCGTCGGGCACGGGCGGGACGGCCGCTCCGTCGCGGTAACCCGCCAGCGTGCCGTACGGCGGGCGGCCGCCCGAGGCGTGCGCGTAGTCGACGGCGATCGCACGTCCCTGCGCCAGCCGTGCGACGACCCGCGCCCAGGCGTCGTCGCGGGGCGCGCCGATCTCCGCCCGCTCGCCCGCCGCCCGCATCGGCCACCAGCGGTCCAGCCAGGCCAGGTCGGCCGCCGCGGGCCGGTCGCCGAGCCGCTCCTCGCCGGTCGCGGGATCGACCAGCACCAGCCGCGGCCCGTCCGGGGTCTGCTCGGCGACGTCCACCGGCACGTTGTCCAGCCACTCGTTGGCGATCGCCAGCCCGCGGATCCGGTCCGGCGGGACGGGCGACCAGACGATCTCCCCGGGCAGGCCGGGCGGCCGGGGGGCCAGGTCCACCGCGGTCGGCCGGAGCCTGGCCCGCAGGTCCGCCGGGGCCAGCGCCGCGACCCGCGCGGCCAGGGTGCCCTCGCCGGCGCCGAGGTCCACCAGATCGACCTCGGGCGGGCGCCCGAGCGCGTCGTCCACCGCCAGGAGCTCGCGCAGCACGGCCTCGGCGAACACGGCGGAGGCCCCGACCGAGGTCCGGAAATGCCGGGAGGGGCTCTCGCGCAGGTAGAAGCCGTTCTCGCCGTAGAGCGCCCGCTCGGTCGCGACACGCCAGCTGAGCCACATGATCGGAGACGTTACCCGGCTCCCCGGGGGATTCGCATGGGACGGAGATGACACGCCGGGTGAACGGGTTACCGCTCCCTGTAATCACTTTGCGTTAACGTTGCTCAAGTCGGTGGCAGTCGGTGCCCGGCCCGCTCCCCCAGCGGGCGCGGTCCCGGCGCCCTCCGGCAGCGCTGATCACTCGTGTCGGCATCATCGGGCGCCGGGCCCTGGGGAACGGCCCGGCGCCCGCCACCGTCTCCGGGCGGGGCCCTGCCGCCGTGGCCCCGGATCAGGTCCGACGGTTCCTGACGTTCCGTGAGACCGCGGTCTCCTGACACCGCAGCCTCCCGACAGGCGCCGTGATGCCACCGCCGGGGTTCGGCTCGTTACCGAAGGTCCGCAAAAGCCTCGGCCTTCAGGACTCCCTTGCTCAGTTTGGCGCGACTTTGCGGAAGCAGCTGATGTCCTGCATCGAGATGGTCTGTCGCTGGAACTCACCGTCTGATCCACGCAATTGGGCAATAGAGCCCTTCATGTCGGGGATGAATGCGGTCCCCGTCAGGGGATGGCCCGCCGCCAGGCGGGACATCACCGGAGCGTGAAACGCGGACCTGCAAGGGTCAGGCCGAGCGGCGCTGCTGTTCGATGTAGGCCTTGACGACGGCCAGGGGAGCTCCGCCGCAGGAGGCGGCCAAATAGCTGGGAGACCAGAAGCGGCCATGCAGGACGGCGCGGTCGATTCGGCCGGTGAACTCCTTGCGCAGGTAGTGCGAGGAGACGCCCTTGAGTGAGTTGACTAGTTTGCTGAGGGCGACCTTGGGCGGGTACTCCACCAGTAGGTGGACATGATCGTCTTCGCCGTTGAACTCACGCAGCTCGGCCTCGAAGCCGTCGCATACCTCGATCATGATCTCTTCGCAGCGGCGCAGCATCACGTCATCGAAAACGTTCCTACGGTATTTGGTTATGAAGACCAGATGGACATATAGCGCGGAAACCACCTGTCTACCACGCCGGTATTCGCCTCCCAGAGTCATAGACCAGATGTTAATGTGTTCGAGTCCGCGAGCAAGTGGGTAACCGACAGGACGGGGGAGGTGTTTCGCATACTGACCGGACGTAGGTACCGGCTGGAATTCGACTTCGGGCAGAAGCTGGTCGCCGAGCGGATCGCCGCTGTCTGCCGGTCGGTGTGGAACACCGCCCTGGAGCAGCGCCGCGCCTACCGCCGCCGGGGCGCGTTCATCGGCTACGCCGAGCAGTGCAGGCAGCTCGCCGAGGCCAAGGCCGAGTTTCCCTGGCTGGCCGAGGCTCCGGCGCAGGCACTGCAGCAGACGCTCAAGGACCTGGACGTGGCGTGTCGCCGGCATGGCACCTGGAAGGTCCGCTGGAAGACCAAGACGAGGTGGACGCCGTCGTTTCGGTTTCCCACCCCCAAGCACCTCCCGGTCGAGACGATCAACTACAAGTGGGCGCGGGTGTTCCTGCCCAAGATCGGCTGGGTGTGCTTCCGGTTGTCACGTCCACTGGGCGGAACCGTGCGCTCGGCGACCGTCTCCCGCGACGGCGGATACTGGTTCATCAGCTTCCTCGTCGAAGAGGCACAGCACACCCCGGACACGCACGCCTACCCCAGCCGGACGGTAGGAGTGGACCGGGGTGTGGTGACGGCCGCCGTCACCAGTGACGGGGAGTTCTTCGACCGCCGCCATGCCACCGCCTGTGGCGTGTCGGCCCCCGAGTCGCCGAAGGAGGGTAAGGCCGGACGGGCGGTCGACCGGGGCTACCTGTCGCCCCGTGAGGCGGAGCGGTATGTGCGGCTGCAGCGCCGTCTGGACCGCGCGAAGAAGGGCTCGGCCCGGCGTGCGCGGGTGGTGCAGGCACTGGGGGAGGCCATGCGGCGGGTCCGGCGGCGGTGGGCGGATTTCAACGCTCAGGCTGCGCACCGGTTGACTCGTGACTACGCGCACGTCGTCTTCGAGGATCTGAAGGTGCGGGCGATGACCGCCTCGGCGTCGGGAACGGTCGATGCGCCGGGGGCGCGGGTGGCGCAGAAGTCCGGGCTGAACCGGGCGATCTTGGACAAGGGCTGGTATGGGCTGGAGGTCGCGGTTCGCTCCAAGGCCCGCTACACCGGCAGCCTCATCACTACGGTTTCTGCCGCGTACACGTCCCAGACGTGCTCGGTCCCGGCCTGCGGGCGGGTGGATGTGAAGAGCCGCGAGAGCCAAGCGCTTTTTCGCTGCACCGCCTGCGGGTACACCGAGCACGCCGATGTGAACGCGGCGAAATGCGTCAAGGCCAGAGGACAGGCGGCCGGGCCGGTCGTCTCAGGGCGTGGAGACTCAGGGGTTGCCCGGGTCGGTGAAGCGTCAAGCACCCGTTCCACAGCGCGCGGCACGCCGCGGGCTGCCGCGTGAGCGGCACGGGAATCCCCGTCTATTCAGGGCGGGGAGCAGGTCAAGCTGGACGACTGGGCATGCAGCTCCATGTTGGCGAAGGACGGGACATCGTGGACACAGGTGATCGCCCGGCGCGGTTGGCAGTCGGGGTGCTCGGGGCCGGACGGGTCGGCTCGGCGCTCGGCGCCGCCCTGGCGAGGGCGGGTCACCGGCTCGTGGCCGTCAGCGGCGTCTCCGACGCCTCCAGGCGCAGGGCGGCCGACCGGCTGGGCCTGGCCCCCAGCAGCCCGGAGGATGTGGTGGCCCGCGCGGACCTCGTCCTGCTCACGGTCCCCGACGACGTGCTGCCCGGCCTGGTCGCAGGTCTGGCCGAGACGGGCGCCGGCCTGCGCGGCAAGCTGCTGGTCCACACCAGCGGCGCGTACGGCCTGGCGGTGCTGAACCCGGCGGTCGAGCGCGGGGCGCTCCCGCTGGCGCTGCACCCGGTGATGACCTTCACCGGCAGGGACGACGACCTGAGCCGGCTGACCGGCATCACGTTCGGGGTCACCGCGCCCGAGCCGCTCCGCCCGGTGGCCGAGGCGCTGGTCATCGAGATGGAGGGCGAGCCGGTCTGGATCGAGGAGCGGGACCGGGCGCTCTACCACGCGGCCCTGGCGAACGCGGCCAACCACATGGTCACGCTCATCGCGGAGTCCTCGGAGCTGCTGCGGAAGATCGGCGTGGACGAGCCGGGCCGGATGCTCGGCCCGCTGCTCGGCGCGGCCCTGGACAACGTGCTCCGGCTCGGCCTGGCCGGACTGACCGGTCCCGTGGTGCGGGGCGACGCGGGCACGGTCCGCAAGCACGTGGACGCGCTCATCCTCGCCGCCCCCGAGGCCGCGGACGCCTACGTGGCCCTCGCTAGGCTCACGGCGGACCGGGCGCTCGCGGCCGGGCTGCTCAAGCCCGAGGCCGCCGAGCGCCTCCTGGACGCCCTGGGAGGGAACATATGGACCTGATCGTGGCGGGCGACCGCGCCGAGCTGGCCGAGGCCCGCCGGATCCTGCGCATCGGCCGCGAGGTCTCCGCGGGCAAGGCCGGCCTGGCGCTGGTGCCGACCATGGGGGCCCTGCACGAGGGCCACCGCTCGCTCATGCGGCTGGCCCGGGAGCGGGCCGACCGCGTCGCGGTGAGCATCTTCGTCAACCCGCTGCAGTTCGGCCCGGGAGAGGACTACTCCCGCTACCCGCGGACGTTCGACGCCGACCTGGAGGTGTGCGCGGCCGAGGGCGTGGACGTCGTCTTCGCCCCCGCGGCCGAGGACCTGTACCTGCCGGACCGGCAGGTCGGCGTGACCGCGGGCGCGATGGGCACGATCGTCGAGGGCGCCTCCCGGCCGGGGCACTTCGACGGCATGCTGACCGTGGTGCTCAAGCTGTTCAACCTGGTCCGGCCGGACGCGGCGGTGTTCGGCCGCAAGGACGCCCAGCAGCTCGCGCTGATCCGCCGGATGGCCCTCGACCTCGACCTGCCGATCGAGATCGTCGGGGCCCCCACGATCCGGGAGGCGGACGGCCTGGCGCTGTCCAGCCGCAACCGCTACCTGTCGGCAGAGGAGCGGAGCTCGGCGCTGGCCCTGTCCAGGGCGCTGTTCGCGGGGGCGGAGCAGCGGACCCCGGAGGAGATCCGCCGGGCGGCGCGCGCCGTGCTGGACGCCGAGCCGGGAGCGGCCCTCGACTACCTGGTCCTGGTGGACCCGGCGACCTTCACCGAGGTGTCCGACGACCACGCGGGGGAGGCGGTCCTCGCCGTCGCCGCGAAGGTGGGGACTACCCGGCTGATCGACAACGTTGTTCTGACGCTGGGCCGACCGTAGTCTGGGTACCGCCCTGCAGTCCCCTGTCCGGCGTGCACGCCCGCGAGGCGGCGCGACCTTCGAAAGGTGAACGGCGCATGCTCCGAACCATGCTCACCTCCAAGATCCACCGTGCCACCGTCACCCAGGCCGACCTGCACTACGTGGGATCGGTCACCATCGACGAGGACCTGCTGGACGCGGCCGGGCTGCTGCCCGGGGAGCAGGTCCACATCGTGGACATCGACAACGGCGCGCGCCTGGTCACCTACACCATCGCCGGTCCCAGGGGGTCGGGCGTCATCGGCATCAACGGCGCCGCCGCCCGGCTCGTCCACGAGGGCGACCTGGTGATCATCATCGCGTACGGCCAGATGGAGGACGCGGAGGCCAGGACCTTCCGGCCCCGGGTCGTCCACGTCGACCGCGGCAACCGCGTCATCGACCTCGGCGACGACCCGGCCGAGCCGGTCCCCGGCTCCGTCGGCCTGCGCGGGGACCTCGTCTCCGGCTGACCCGGGGAAGCCCCGGCCTCCGCGGGGCGTTATCGTCATGGTGACGAAATCCGTGGACCCCCAGACCTCCACGGGCCCGCTCGGAGGCTCCGGCCACGGCCTCCGAGCCGCGACGCACGGCGTCGCAACAGACAGGAGGCGACCATGAGCATCCCGATCCCCCGGAAACTGACCGCGCCCGAGCCGGGATGGACGGTCGAGGCGGACGTGGTCGTGGTCGGCTCCGGGATCGCGGGCCTGACCCTGGCGCTCCGCCTGGCGGCCCTGGACCCCGCAGCGAAGGTCCTGGTCGTCACCAAGGACGTGCTCTCGGCGGGCTCCACCCGCTGGGCGCAGGGCGGCATCGCCGCCGTGCTCGACCCCGCCGACACCCCCGAGGAGCACCTGCACGACACGCTCGTCGCCGGGGTCGGCCTCTGCGACACCGAGGCGGTCCGGGTCCTGGTGACCGAGGGGCCGGACGCGCTGCGCGGGCTGATCGCCGCCGGCGCCCGCTTCGACACCGACGCCGAGGGCGGCCTCCAGCTCACCCGCGAGGGCGGCCACCGGCGCAACCGCATCGTGCACGCGGGCGGCGACGCCACCGGGGCCGAGGTGCAGCGCGCGCTCGTCGCCGCGGTCCGGGCGTCGGAGATCGAGGTGATCGAGCACGCGCTCGTCCTGGACCTGCTGAAGGACGCGCACGGCCACGCGGCCGGGGTGACCCTGCACGTGATGGGCGAGGGCTCGCACGACGGCGTGGGCGCCGTGCGGTCCCGCGCCGTGGTGCTCGCCACCGGCGGGATGGGCCAGGTCTACGCCGCCACGACCAACCCGGCGGTCTCCACCGGGGACGGCGTCGCGCTCGCGCTGCGGGCCGGGGCCGTCGTGCGCGACCTGGAGTTCGTCCAGTTCCACCCCACCGTGCTCTGGCTGGGCGAGGACTCCACCGGCCAGCAGCCGCTGATCTCCGAGGCGGTCCGCGGCGAGGGCGCGGTGCTGGTCGACGCCGACGGCGTGCGCTTCATGAAGGACGTGCACGAGCTCGCCGACCTGGCGCCCCGGGACGTGGTGGCCAAGGCGATCATGCAGCGGATGCGGGAGACCGGCGCCGAGCACATGTACCTCGACGGACGCCACTTCGGCGAGGAGAAGTGGCGCACCCGCTTCCCGACGATCCACGCGGTCTGCCTGGAGCACGGGATCGACCCGGTCACGCAGCCGATCCCGGTCGCCCCGGCCGCCCACTACGCCAGCGGCGGCGTCCGCACCGACCTGCACGGCCGTACCAGCGTGCCGGGCCTGTACGCCTGCGGCGAGGTGGCCTGCACCGGCGTGCACGGCGCGAACCGGCTGGCGTCCAACTCCCTGCTGGAGGGCCTGGTCTTCGCCGAGCGGATCGCCGCCGACGTGCACGCCGTACGGCCGGCGCCCGGCGAGCCGGTGTCCGACGACAGGACCGCCGGGCTGGTCGACCCGCGGGCCCGGCCGCGGATCCAGGCGCACATGAGCCGGGGCGCGAGCGTGCTGCGCAGCGAGAAGAGCCTGGGCGAGGTGAGCCGCGCCCTGGTGAACTCCCGCTGGACGCCGGTGGCGGTCGAGCCGTGCACCGAGTCGTGGGAGGCCACCAACCTGCTCACCGTCGCCTCCGCCCTGGTGGAGGCCGCCCGCGCCCGGGAGGAGACCCGCGGGTCACACTGGCGGGAGGACTTCCCCGACCGCGACGACCACCGGTGGCTGAGCCACCTCGACGTGACCCTGACAGAGGAGGGGATGACCATGAACCATCGTCCGCACGGGGGCGCGGTGCCCGCGCACCTGGCCGAGGAGCTGACCGCGGCGGGGCTGGACCCGGCCGAGGTGGGCGCCGTGGTGGACGCCGCGCTCCGGGAGGACCTGCAGGAGGCCGGCGACGTGACGAGCATCGCCACGATCCCCGCCGGGCAGACCGCCACCGCCGACGTGGTGGCCAGGGCCGACGGGGTGGTCGCGGGGCTCGCGGTCGCGGAGGCGGTCTTCGCCCGGCTCGGCGCGGACCGTACGGAGCGGCACGTCAAGGACGGCGAGCGGGTGGAGCGGGGGGACGTGCTGATGACCGTCACCGGCACCACCCGGGACCTGCTGACGGCCGAGCGGACCGCGCTGAACCTGCTCACCCACCTGTCCGGCGTCGCCTCGCTCACCGCCGGGTGGGTCCGGGCGGTCGAGGGGACCGGCGCCCGGATCCGCGACAGCCGCAAGACCCTGCCGGGCCTGCGCGCGCTGGAGAAGTACGCCGTCCGGGCGGGCGGCGGGGTCAACCACCGGATGTCGTTGTCGGACGCGGCACTGATCAAGGACAATCACGTGGTGGCCGCGGGCGGGGTGGCCGAGGCGTTCCGTGCGGTCCGCGACGCCTACCCCGGCCTGCCGATCGAGGTCGAGGTCGACCGGATCGACCAGATCGAGCCGGTGCTGGCGGAGGGGGCGGAGGAGATCCTGCTGGACAACTTCACCGTTCCGCAGCTCCGCGAGGCCGTGCGCCTGGTCGGCGGACGGGCGCGCCTGGAGTCCAGCGGGGGGTTGACCCTGGAATCGGCCCGTGACGTGGCCGAAACCGGTGTTGACTACCTTGCGGTGGGCGCGCTCACGCACTCGGCGCCGGCCCTGGACATCGCCTTGGACCTTCGGGGGAACTGATGCTGCTCGCCATCGACGTAGGCAACACGCACACCGTTCTCGGCCTCTTCGAGGGCGAGGAGGTCATCGAGCACTGGCGGATCGCCACCGACGCCCGGCGCACCGCCGACGAGGTCGCGGTCGTGCTGCAGGGGCTGCTGGCGCAGTCGCCGCTGCTCAAGGGGGCCGACGTCGACGGCATCGCGCTCTGCTCCACGGTGCCGTCGGTGCTCAACGAGATGCGCGAGATGTGCCGCCGCTACTACGGCGACGTGACCGCGGTGATCGTGGAGCCCGGCGTGCGCACCGGGGTGCCGGTCCGGATGGACAACCCGAAGGAGGTCGGCAGCGACCGCATCGTCAACGCGCTGGCGGCCATCCAGCTGTACGGCGGGCCGTGCATCATCGTCGACTTCGGGACCGCGACCTCCTTCGACGCCGTCTCCGCCAAGGGGGAGTACGTCGGGGCGGTCACCGCGCCCGGCATCGAGATCTCGGTGGACGCGCTGGCCGCCGCCGGGGCGCAGCTGCACAAGGTGGAGCTGATCCGGCCCCGGTCGGTGATCGCGAAGAACACGGTCGAGGCGCTCCAGTCCGGCATCATCTACGGCTTCGCCGGCCAGGTGGACGGGATCGTGGAGCGGATGGCGGCCGAGCTGGCCGAGGACCCGGACGACGTCACGGTGGTCGCGACCGGCAGCGCGGCGCCGCTCGTGGTCAGCGAGTCCGCCTCGATCGACGTGCACGAGCCGTGGCTGACGCTGATCGGACTCCGGCTCATCTACCACCGCAACACCATGTAGTCGGGTGCAGTCCGGGCGCGGCCCGGACATCGGTAACCTTGACCGCGTGACCGACCATGTGACTGCAGCCGAGGACCTGCCCGAGCAGATGCGCGTGCGCCGGGAGAAGCTCGACCGCCTCCGTTCCGAGGGCGTCGACCCCTACCCGGTGACCTTCCCGCGCACCGCGACCAACGCCGAGATCCGCGACAAATACGCCGGTCTCGCCGCTGACACCGCGACCGGCGACAGGGTGGGCGTCACGGGCCGCGTCATGCTGTCGCGGACCGGCGGCAAGCTCTGCTTCGCCACCATCCGGGACGGCTCCGGCGACCTGCAGGTCATGATCTCGCTGGACAGGGTGGGCGAGGAGTCCCTCGCCGCCTGGAAGCGCGACGTCGACCTGGGCGACCACATCGGCATCGAGGGCGAGGTCATCACCTCGCGTCGCGGCGAGCTGTCCATCCTGGCCGACCGGTGGGCGATCACCTCCAAGTGCCTGCGCCCGCTGCCGGAGAAGCACGCCGGGCTCACCGACCCCGAGGCGCGGGTACGGCTGCGCTACGTGGACCTCATCGTCAACGACGAGGCCCGCAAGATGGCCTACACCCGCAGCGCCGTCGTCCGCGCGATCCGCGACTTCTGGCACGGCGAGGGCTACCTCGAGGTCGAGACGCCGATGCTCCAGCCGATCCACGGCGGTGCGGCGGCCCGGCCGTTCAAGACCCACATCAACGCCTACGGCATGGAGCTCTACCTCCGCATCGCGATCGAGCTCTACCTCAAGCGGCTCGTGGTCGGCGGCATCGAGAAGGTCTTCGAGATCAACCGCAACTTCCGCAACGAGGGCGCGGACGCCACCCACAACCCCGAGTTCACCATGCTCGAGGCGTACGGGACGTATCTCGACTACCACGACATGGCCGACCTGACCCAGCGGATGATCCAGAGCGCGGCCGTGGCCGCGCTGGGTCACTCGGTGGTGGAGCACGACGGGGTGGAGGTCGACCTCGGGCTGGCCGAGTGGCCGCGGATCACGCTGTACGGCTCCGTCTCGGAGGCCCTCGGCGAGGAGGTCACCACCGAGACCCCCCTGGAGCAGGTCCGCAAGCTGGCCGACGCGCGGGAGATCCACTGGGACCCCAAGTGGGGCCAGGGCAAGCTCGTCCAGGAGATCTTCGAGGCGCTGGTCGAGCACACGCTCATCCAGCCCACGTTCGTCATGGACTACCCGCTGGAGACCTCCCCGCTGGCCCGGCAGCACCGCGACAACCCGCTGCTGACCGAGAAGTGGGACCTGATCGGGTTCGGCACCGAGCTGGGCACCGCCTTCTCCGAGCTGGTGGACCCGGTCGAGCAGCGCCGCCGCCTGACCGAGCAGTCCCTGCTCGCCGCGGGCGGCGACCCGGAGGCCATGCAGCTTGACGAGGACTTCCTCGCCGCCCTGGAATACGCGATGCCGCCGACGGGCGGGATGGGCCTGGGCGTCGACCGCCTCGTCATGGCCTTCACCGGCAGGAACATCCGCGAGACCATCCTGTTCCCGCTGGTCAAGCCGACCGGCGGAGCCTGACGGGCGTCCACGGCCGGGGGCGGCGCCCCCGGCCGTGGCGGTGCGGTCCGGGTGCCCCGGCGCGCCTTTCAACGCACGGATCAGAAACTCCTTTTCGGCCGTGTCCTATATCGCCGGACGATCAATCATCCCGGCGGTTATTAACGAATGCAGAGAAATGAGCCTCGTGTCCGGCAGCCGGACACGAGGCTCCTTCCGTTTCGGCCGTGGTGCTCCAGTGGCCGGCGTGACAAAAGTCTCATGCCTCCTGCGGAGCGCGGGACGGGCGGCCCCGCGGGCGCGGCGACGGGACCGTCCCGGTGGCGACGGCGTCCCGCTCCGGAGCCGTCGCCCGTGCTCGCGGGCCGTTCGCCGGGCGGCCGCCGGCCCGTTCGCGCCCGGCCGCCGTCCGGCCTCGGCTTATTCGCAAAACCCCGACATATCGTCAGTACTTCACGTAATAGCCACTAAGTCAATGTAGGTCCCCGGATCTATGGAGAGCAGAACTTGACGACCTTTGAAGAAGACGTTTACCGTTCCTGACGGGCGGCATTGGTTCCGATCACACTCACGGCTGGATGCCGGTGCGGGGGAGGACCTCTAGATGGCATATCCAGAAGTCGTAGTGGATGCCCGTCGCGGCCTTCTGGCCGTGAGCGAGGTGGATCTGAGCGACGAGGATCTCGTTCTCCTGGCGGAACTCGCCAAGGGGGTCACGGTGGACCGGGTGGGGCGGCGTCTCGACATCAGCGGGCGCACCGTCCGCCGGAGGCTGCGCGGCATCTGCGACCGCATCGGCGTGGCCACGGCCATCGAGGCGGTGGCCTGGGCCGCGCGCCGCCGCCTGATCTGACCCGGACCCGGTCCGGAGCCGCGTCCGGTCCGGAGCCGCGTCCAGTCCGAAGTCGCGTCCAGTCCGAAGTCGCGTCCGGTCCGGAGCCGCCGCCTCCGGCCGGACTCCGCCTCAGTCCGCGATCCGTACGGCGCCGGCGAACGGACGGCCCGCGATCGGAGCGATGCGGACGACGTCGCCGGTCCGCGGCGCGTGGACCATCAGGCCCCCGCCGATGTAGATCCCGACGTGGTGCAGGTCCCTGTGGAAGAAGACCAGGTCTCCGGGGCGCATCTGCTCCTTGGGGATCTGCGTGCCCGCGGTCCACTGGTTGCCGGTGTAGTGCGGCAGGCTGATCCCGACCTTCTGGTAGGCCCACATGACCAGGCCCGAGCAGTCATAGCTGCCGGGACCCTCGGCACCCCACACGTAGGGCTTGAGCTGCTGGCTGAGCGCCCAGCGGGCGGCCTCGGCGGCCTTCCCGCCGCCCACGATCGGCATGTCGACCTTCACGGCCCGGCCCCCGCCGCCGGCGCGCTCGCGCACCTCCCGGAACAGGTTGCTCTCGACCCGGGCGACCAGCCGCTCGATCTTGGTGCGCTTCGTGCCGAGTTCGTCGAGGAGGGCGGTGACCTCGGCGGTCCGCGCCTTCGCGCTGGCCTTCGCCCGCTCGGCGGCCTGGATCGCCCGGCTGACCTGGGCGACCTCCTCGCTCTGCCGCTGCTGGAGGGCGTAGGCGGCGGCCGCCTGGTCGAGGAAGGCGTCGGGGTCGCCGGAGGAGGTGAAGGCGAGACCGCCGCCCAGGCCGCCCGTCATGTAGCTGCTCTGCGCGAGCAGGCTGGCCTTGTGGCGCCGGGACTCCAGCTGGGACTCGCTGGTGGCGAGGGTCTTCTTGGCGGCGGCGGCGGCCCGCTCGGCCTGCTTGAGCTTGACCCGCTCCCCGTTGTACTGCTCGGTGAGCTGAGCGATCTCCGTGTGCAGCTTGTCGGCCTGCTTGGCGAGCTGCTGGAGGCTCGGCTGGGGGTCGGCGGCGGCGACCAGGGGGGTCCCGAGGGTCAGGGAGGCGAAGACGGCCGCGACGACGGTGATCCGGAGCGGGAATCCGTGCGGGGTGCGTTCTCGGTAGCGGGCGTGCTTGCCCGCATGTTCTCTCCCGCGTTCGCGCGTGCGCTTCACCAACAGGCTCCTCTTCCTCGCACCGCCTACCGGGTTAGCTGACGGGTTCGGGCCGGAGGCAGCCCTACCGAGAGCGCTGACGGCGTCTCGGATTCACCCCGGGGGACTTCAGGGAGGTGGGTCCCCGGTTCTCCGCGCTCGGAGATTCGGCGGGCCGGCTCTCGGGGTGAGCCGACATCGAGCCTGGACACTAGTGCAATGGGAGTTCAAGCTCAACCAGAACTCCAAACTTGGTAAGGATTCTCAAACGAGGAAATCACGGGCAGGTCACACGGAGTCATGATCGGTGTGACATTGCGCTGCCCGCCGCCCGGCTCTCGGCCGCAGCGTGGGGTCTTCGCCGGCCTGCGCTGCCGCACCCGGGAGAACCGGTGGCCGGCGGGAGACGGCGGGGAGTGGTGCGGCTCACGCCCGGTGACGCATGATGCTTCTGGGGGATGAGTTAAGGACGAGCCGTAACCACAGACGACAGAGGACGTACTCTGATCGAATGACGGAGCAGGTTGCGGAGCATTTCCCCACGCAGGCCGTACCCCACGCCGAGGCGATCACGGTGCGCCGGGCGCGGACCCCGGATGTCCGGTCCATCAGGCGGCTCGTCGACACCTACGCCGGGGCGGGCCCGCGCCTGCTGGAGAAGGCCACCGTCACGCTGTACGAGGACGTGCAGGAGTTCTGGGTGGCCGAGCGGGCCGGCCGGGTCGTCGGCTGCGGCGCGCTCCATGTGCTCTGGGAGGACCTGGCCGAGATCCGCACGGTCGCCGTCGACCCCTCCTGCCGGAAGATGGGCATCGGGCACCTGATCGTCTCCCAGCTCATCCGCGCCGCCCGCGAACTGGGCCTGCGCCGGGTCTTCTGCCTGACGTTCGAGGTCGATTTCTTCGCCCGGCACGGATTCCGCGAGCTCCAGGGGACGCCGGTCTCCCCGGAGGTCTACGCGGAGCTCCTCGCCTCCTACGACGAGGGCGTCGCGGAGTTTCTCGAGCTCGAGCACGTCAAGCCGAACACCTTGGGGAACACCAGGATGCTGCTGCACCTCGGCGAGAATGACGCCGGGGCTGACTACCAGGAAAGGTGACTGTTCTTACCTATGTCGATACCTTGTGCAGCAGCAAGCATGCATGTCTGACATAAGACACATGCCCAGTCGAAGTGAGGTGACGCGGTGAGCACCGGACAGCCGCCGTATCCGCAGGATGATCCCGACCGCGATCGCACACCGTCGGGGCAGCCGGAATACGGACAGCAGAACGCGTACGGTCAGCACGCCCAGGGCGGGCACGACCCCGACGTGACGATCGTGGGATACCGGGGCGAGGGCACGGGCCCGCAGACCCCGCCCGCCTACGGCCAGCAGCAGGGCTACGGCCAGCAGGCCGCCCAGCCGGGCTACGGCCAGCAGGGGACGGGCGCGTACGGCCAGCAGCCGGGCTACGGCCAGCAGGCGGCCCAGCCGGGTTACGGGCAGGCGGCCTCCCACGAGCAGGGCTACGGCCAGCAGCCCGGTTACGGCCAGCAGGCCGCCCAGCCGGGCTACGGCCAGCAGGGGACGGGCGCGTACGGCCAGCAGCAGGGCTACGGCCAGCAGGCGGCCCAGCCGGGTTACGGGCAGGCGGCCTCCCACGAGCAGGGCTACGGCCAGCAGCCCGGTTACGGTCAGCAGGCGGCCCAGCCGGGCTACGGGCAGGCGGCCTCCCACGAGCAGGGCTACGGCCAGCAGCCCGGTTACGGTCAGCAGGCGGCCCAGCCGGGCTACGGCCAGCCCCAGGGGTACGGCCAGCAGCCGGGCTACGGCGGCCAGCAGGGCTACGGTCAGCAGGCGGCCCAGCCGGGCTACGGCCAGCCCCAGGGGTACGGCCAGCAGCCGGGTTACGGCCAGGGCTACGCGCCGCAGGGCGTGACGCCTCCCGGGGCCCCCGCCCCGCTCGCGGAGTGGTGGCAGCGTCTGGTGGCCCGCCTCGTCGACGGGGTGATCCTGGCGATCCCGACGCTCATCCTCAGCTTCGCGCTGGCCGGGCTGATCGTGCTGCCCAGCTTCGGAGCCAACGGGATCACCGAGGGGAGCACTTTCCTCTACGACCTGCTCACCTCGCTCCTCGGGTTCCTGATCTACGCCGGCTACGAGTTCTTCATGCTCAAGCAGAACGGCCAGACCGTCGGCAAGATGGTCATGGGCATCAAGGTGGTCCCGGTCGGGAGCGTCTCGACGGCCGGCGGACTCTCCGCGGACGCCGCGCTCAAGCGTGCGGGCGTGCTCTACGGCCCGACGGGTCTGCGCTGGGTTCCGGTCGTCGGACCGCTCATCGGCATCTTCAGCCTGGTGAACGTGCTCTGGCAGTTCTGGGACAAGCCCTTCCAGCAGTGTCTGCACGACAAGGTCGCCTCGACGGTGGTCGTGAAGGTCAAGTAGTTCCGTGATCGACGGGGCCGGCGGAGGAACCGCCGGCCCCGCTTTCATGCCCGGGCGGGAAAACGGTGTCGGGCGGTCTCCCCGGGGCAGACTGCGGGGGACTGCAAAACCATTCGCGCCGGCGGGAGGAACGCCATGGCCGCCTCTCCGCGTCCCGGAGACAATCACCTCGGGCCGGCTTCTTCTCCGCCCGCGGGCCCCTATACGGCCGTGCCGGTTCCGCCACTCCCGGACGGGACGGGCTTCTCCCTTTCCCGGGCCGCGAGGGCCGGAGGAGCGGGCGGAGGCGGGCCGAGGACCCCCGCCCCTTCGGGAGGCGTGGGAACGCCATCCGGTAAGGGAGCCTTCCGCCGGGTGGATCCGCCGCTTCCGTCGCCGTATGCGGCCCTCCCGGACGCTCCGCCGCCCGCCGAATGGTGGGAACGATTGGCGGCGCGCATCATCGACGCCGCCGGCTTCGTGGCGCTCTACTGGATTCTCTCGCTGTCGTTCTACTCCCTCCTCGCGCCGGCGGGTGAAGGCCGCGGCGCCGATCCCCGGGTGCTGCCGGGGTTGTTCGCCGGCCTGATCGCCTTTGGCGGTTATACGCTCTACGACTATGTCCTGCACGCCCGGGACGGCCGTACGATCGGTAAGAAAGTCATGGGGATCAGGCTGGTCCCGTACGGCGGTGCGGGCCCGGACCGGGCCGGTCTGGTGCGGAGGGCGGCCCTCTACCCGGGCGTTCTCCTGACCGCGGGCATTCCCGCGGTGAACCTCCTGGCCGCGGTCCTCGGCTTCGCGGGCGCCCTGTTCATCCTCATGGACAAACCCCTTCAGCGGGGGCCGCACGACAGGCTGGCCGGGACCGTGGTGGTCAAGGACCTGCGGTGACGCGGTCCGCCGCCGAAAGCGATCGATCCGTGATCACTCTGTCACTCTTTTCCCCGGCGCTTTACGGAGTGCAACCGGTAAGACGCCTGGAGAGAAGCATTAAGGTGGTGGATGAGCGTCATGGGCGTCCTGGGACGCACATCGCTCCTGGAAGCCGCTATGGTCATGTGTGAGCTGATCTGCCCGCCCGGTCGTGCCCCCGGACCGCGATGTCGCCACGGAAAGTCCCATGACCCGGAATGTCGCCCCGCTGCGGAGTGAGGACCAATGTACGAGGTAATGTCCGCGTTGATACCCCCCGCGGTCGTCGGCGGGGTCTTCGTGTATGCAGTTTTCAAGCTCCTTCGCAGTGAGGCGGCCGGTCGTCGTCCCGCGAAACGGGCCGATCAGGGCGAGTCGCAGAACGGCTGATCACCTCTTCCCGGCACTCGCGGGAGAATCACCGGGCTCCGGAATTGCTGCGCTCTCACCGTGGGTATATGTTTGGCTAGCGAATGAAACAATACTCCGCGAAAGGATTGCGTAGATGGCCAAGCAGATCCAGGAGATTCTCATCGACGACCTCGATGGGGGCGAGGCCAATGAGACTGTCTCCTTCGCGATTGACGGCACCAGCTATGAGATTGACCTGAGTGACGTAAACGCGAAGAAGCTCCGCGACTCCCTCTCGCCTTTCGTGGCGAGCGCCCGTCGCGCCGGGGCCCTGCCCTCCCGCCGCCGCCGTGCCGCCGGGACGAGGGCGCTGACCCGGGAGAAGAGCGCGGAGATCCGCGCCTGGGCCAAGGCCCAGGGCCGCAACGTCAGCGAGCGCGGCCGGATCGCCTCCAAGATCGTCGAGGACTACGAGGCGGCGCACTGACCGGTGGTCGGCGAGAGCGCTTCGCCGACCGGTGAATCATGCGGTCATGGCGGTCACGGTGGGGTCCGGTGGCGGCCATGGCCGCATGATGCGTTCCGGGGCCCGCTCCGCGCTCCCGCCCGGACCCGCGGTCCGGACGGCCTCTCCGGCGCACCCGGGTCGCGAATGCGGTCTCAGTGGTCGATAAACGTCGTTCGCTTGCGGCGTATCGGGAACATCGCACCCCCGATAGGTAGTTGGATAGAGCGTGAACGCCCTGCTCTCGGGGAACGTCTTCTACGTAGAGCGGTTGCCGGGTCGGGGCTACCATGCGGGAGGACAGGGCCCGGATATCCCGGACCTGCCTGACCGCTCTGTGAGGAGCGACGAGATGTTCGAGAGGTTCACCGACCGCGCACGGCGGGTTGTCGTCCTGGCCCAAGAAGAGGCCCGGATGCTCAACCACAACTACATCGGTACGGAGCACATTCTTCTTGGTCTGATCCATGAAGGTGAAGGCGTTGCCGCCAAGGCTCTGGAGAGCCTCGGCATCAGTCTTGAGGGTGTGCGTCAGCAGGTCGAGGAGATCATCGGCCAGGGGCAGTCCGCGCCGTCGGGGCACATTCCGTTCACCCCGCGCGCCAAGAAGGTCCTTGAGCTGTCGCTCCGCGAGGCCTTGCAGCTGGGTCACAACTACATCGGCACCGAGCACATCCTGCTCGGCCTCATCCGTGAGGGCGAGGGCGTCGCCGCCCAGGTGCTGGTGAAGCTGGGCGCCGATCTCAACCGGGTGCGTCAGCAGGTCATCCAGTTGCTCCACGGCTACCAGGGCAAGGAGCCGGCCGCCTCGGGCGGGCCGCAGGAGGCCGCGCCGTCGACCTCCCTCGTGCTCGACCAGTTCGGCCGCAACCTGACCCAGGCCGCCCGCGAGGGCAAGCTCGACCCGGTGATCGGCCGCGACAAGGAGATCGAGCGGGTCATGCAGGTCCTCTCCCGGAGGACCAAGAACAACCCGGTCCTGGTGGGCGAGCCCGGCGTGGGCAAGACCGCCGTCGTCGAGGGCCTGTCCCAGAAGATCGTCAAGGGCGAGGTGCCCGAGACGCTCAAGGACAAGCAGCTCTACACCCTGGACCTCGGCGCGCTGGTGGCCGGTTCGCGCTACCGCGGTGACTTCGAGGAGCGCCTGAAGAAGGTCCTCAAGGAGATCCGCACCCGCGGCGACATCATCCTGTTCATCGACGAGCTGCACACGCTCGTCGGCGCGGGCGCCGCGGAGGGCGCGATCGACGCCGCCAGCATCCTCAAGCCGATGCTGGCCCGCGGCGAGCTGCAGACCATCGGCGCCACCACGCTCGACGAGTACCGCAAGCACCTGGAGAAGGACGCGGCGCTGGAGCGGCGCTTCCAGCCGATCCAGGTGGCCGAGCCCAGCCTCAGCCACACGATCGAGATCCTCAAGGGCCTGCGCGACCGCTACGAGGCGCACCACCGGGTCTCCATCACCGACGGCGCCCTGGTGGCCGCCGCGCAGCTGGCCGACCGCTACATCAGCGACCGGTTCCTGCCGGACAAGGCGATCGACCTCATCGACGAGGCCGGCTCGCGCATGCGCATCCGCCGCATGACCGCGCCGCCGGACCTCCGCGAGTACGACGAGAAGATCGCCAACGTGCGGCGCGAGAAGGAGTCCGCGATCGACGCGCAGGACTTCGAGAAGGCCGCGGCCCTGCGCGACCAGGAGAAGCAGCTCCAGCTCAAGCGCGAGCGCCGGGAGAAGGAGTGGAAGGCCGGCGACATGGACGTCGTGGCCGAGGTCACCGAGGAGCTCATCGCCGAGGTCCTCGCCACCGCCACCGGCATCCCGGTCTTCAAGCTCACCGAGGAGGAGTCCCAGCGGCTGCTCCGCATGGAGGACGAGCTGCACAAGCGGATCATCGGCCAGGACGACGCGATCAAGGGTCTGTCCCGCTCGATCCGCCGGACGCGCGCCGGTCTGAAGGACCCGCGCCGCCCGGGTGGCTCGTTCATCTTCGCCGGCCCGTCCGGTGTCGGTAAGACCGAGCTGTCCAAGACGCTCGCCGAGTTCCTGTTCGGGGACGAGGAAGCGCTGATCATGCTCGACATGTCCGAGTTCATGGAGAAGCACACCGTCTCCAGGCTGTTCGGCTCCCCGCCCGGCTACGTCGGATACGAGGAGGGCGGCCAGCTCACCGAGAAGGTGCGGCGCAAGCCGTTCTCCGTGGTCCTCTTCGACGAGATCGAGAAGGCCCACCCGGACATCTTCAACTCGCTGCTGCAGATCCTGGAGGACGGTCGCCTGACCGACGCCCAGGGCCGGGTGGTGGACTTCAAGAACACCGTCATCATCATGACGACCAACCTCGGCACCCGGGACATCTCCAAGGGCATCGGGGTGGGCTTCGCGAAGTCCAACGACACCGAGTCCAACTACGACCGGATGAAGGCGAAGGTCCAGGAGGAGCTCAAGCAGCACTTCCGGCCCGAGTTCCTCAACCGCGTCGACGACATCGTGGTCTTCCACCAGCTGACCCCGAAGGAGATCATCCAGATCGTGGACCTGATGCTCGCCCAGGTGGCCGAGCGCCTGAAGGACCGCGACATGGGCCTGGAGGTCACCCAGGACGCCAAGCAGCTGCTGGCCGACCGCGGTTACGACCCGGTGATGGGCGCCCGCCCGCTCCGCCGGACGATCCAGCGCGAGCTGGAGGACACGCTGTCGGAGAAGATCCTCTACGGCGAGCTCCGCCCCGGTCAGATCGTCAAGATCGGGATCGAGGGCGAGGGCGAGGAGGCCAAGTTCACCTTCGCCGGTGAGAACGCGCCGGGAGGCAACCGGGTCCCCGACTCGGCCGCCTCCATCGTGGAGCCGATCCAGCACTGACGCAGCGCGCACGGACCCCGGTCGGAAACGGCCGGACAGGCAAAGGCGGACCCCGCCGTGAGCACCTCACGGCGGGGTCCGCCTATTTGTTACCCAAGGGTGCTTCTCGCCACCAAATGTAGTACTACACTCTGTAGAGCGAACTGGACCACGTCCCGTCGGCTGCCCGGACACCATTCCGTCCCGGCGGGGACCGGTCCCAGAGATCAGCCCAGCGATGTACGGGCGTGTCAGCTCCGGGAGTGACGCGCTGATCGGCGCCGGTGGGAGATGCTCGACGGACCGGGTCGAGTTCCCGGCAGAGGAGAGACGCGACGGCCCACGAGGCCGGGCCCGCGGGCGCAGGGCGGCCGCGGACGACCGGAGTCTCTTACACGGAACACGCCTGGGAGGCACCCGATGCGCTTGCGGCACGAGGACGGGACGCTCGTCCACCTGGCCTACAACGCGGGCGTGCATCCCGCCGAGGACCTGGAGAACCTGATCGCGCACCTGACCCGCTACGCGGTCCCGGTGCGCAAGCGCCTCGGCGTGGAGCGGATGGGCGTGGGCCTCTGGCTCTCGCCGGCCGTCGCCGACCACCTCACCGCCGACCGGATCGAGCTGGTACGGCTCCGCCGCTCCCTGGAGGAGCGCGGCCTGGAGGTCGTCAGCCTCAACGGCACCGGCGGCCGCAACCAGGAGGCCCCCGGACCTGACTGGGCCAAGCCCGAGCGCTACCGCTACACGATGGCGCTGGCCAGGATCCTGGCCTTCCTGCTCCCGGAGGACGTGCGCTTCGGCAGCATCTCCACCATCCCCATCGGCTGGCGCCGCGACTGGCCCGCCGACCTGCACGCGATCGCGGCCCGCCGCCTCGAACGCCTCTCCCGCGAGCTGAGGGGCCTGTACGGCGTGACCGGCAAGACCATCAGGGTCGGCTTCGAGCCCTGGCCCGGCTGCGTGCTGGAGACCACCGAGCAGGCTCTGGAGCGGGTCTGCGGCATCGACTCCGAGCACCTCGGGGTCTGCCTGGACGCCTGCCACCTGGCCGGGGGCACGGCGGGCGCCGGGATCACGGAGGAGGCCGGGACGGCGCTGCGCGGCCTGGCCGCGGCGGGCACGCCCGTGGTCAAGCTCGGGCACGTCCACAACCACGCGGGCGACTCCTGCCGGGAGCTGCCGAGCACCCGCCCGGTCCTGGAGGACACGCTCACCGCGATGCTCTCCGGGGCGGTGAGCGGCACGGCCCACATCGAGGTCGAGATCCACGACCTGGCCGTGCCGCTGCGGACCAGGGGGCCCGGCGCACTGGTCAGCGCGCTGGCCGAGGAGCTCGACTGGGCCCGCAGCAACCTCACCGCCCTGGGACTGCGGCTCGCCGCCTGAGCGGCGCCGTCACCTGCTCACCCGCCTGAGCGGCACCGTCATCCGCTCACCCGGGCGGCCGTCCGCCGGCAGCCCGCCGGGCGGCCCCGTCGCCCGGAGGGCTCTGCGCCGTCCCGCTGCGCGGTGCGAGGGCTCATCCCGTGCCGCCCGGCAGCCGGTAGGTGCCGTCGCCGAGGACCTCCGCCAGGCCGTCGGAGACGAGGCCGTCGAGGGCGCGCTCACGCTGGACGGGCTCGTCCCAGACGGAGTCGAGTGCCGCCTTGGGGACGGGGCCGTGGGCCTCGCGCAGGACGGCCAGGAGGCGGCCGCGGCACTGGCGGTCGGTGCCCGCGTAGGTCTGCCCCCTGCGGGCGGGACCCTCGTAGGGGGGCTTGCCCGCCAGGCGCCAGGCGCACCGGTCGCGGATCGGGCAGTCGGCGCAGCGGGGGGCGCGCGCCGTACAGACCAGGGCGCCCAGCTCCATCACGGCGACGGCCCAGACGGGCGCGTCCTCCGGCCCGGGGAGCAGGGACTCGGCGAGCGCGCGCTCGGCGGCGGTGGTGGCCTTCGGGGGATATTCCTCCGCCCGTACGGCCCGCGCCAGCACCCGGCGGACGTTGGTGTCGAGCACGGCGTGGCGTCCGCCGAAGGCGAAGCTGGCGACCGCGGCCGCGGTGTACTCGCCGACGCCGGGGAGGGTCAGCAGCGTGGCGTGGTCGGCGGGGACCCGTCCGCCGTGCAGGTCGGTGACCGCGCGGGCGCAGGCGTGCAGGTTGAGGGCACGGCGCGGATAGCCGAGGCGGCCCCAGTGGCGTACGGCCTCACCGGGCGGCTCGGCGGCCAGGGCGGCCGGGGTCGGCCAGCGCTCCATCCACTCGGTCCAGACGGGGAGCACCCGGACCACCGGCGTCTGCTGGAGCATGATCTCGCTGACCAGGATCGACCAGGGGGTGGCGCCGGGCTCGCGCCACGGCAGCTCGCGGGCGCATCTGGCATACCACTCGAGAACGGGAGTCAGCAGGAGATTGCGCTTGGCCACGCCTCGACGATAGTGCCGTCCGCCGACATGTTTACCCAAGGAAGCGTAGGGGAACGGCGGGTCGCCGCCGGGCTTCCCCAAGGGCTCCCCATACTGTGCGCATGGATCCGGACACGTTCCGCAGTGACATGGGGGTCGACGTCTACTGGAGGCGCCGGCTGATCGCGCTCGTCGCCGTCCTCGTGGTGGTCGCGATCGTGGCATGGGCCTGCTCGGCGACGGGCGGGCCGGAGAGCGCCTCGAAGGCCCAGGCGGCTCCGACGAGCCGGTCGCCCGCCCCGGACCCGCTCCTGGCCACCCTGCCGGTGGCCGCCATCACCCCCACCCCGACGGCTCCGACCCCCTCCCCGAGGCCCGCCAAGCCGGTCCCCCGGCCCAAGCGGCCGGGGGACGCCTGCGACGCCGCCGACCTGGTGCTGAGCCTCATCGGCGAAGGGGAGGTCTACCGCTCGGGCGAGCGTCCGCGGTTCATCCTCACGCTGGTCAACACCGGCAAGGTGATGTGCACGGCCGACGTGGGGCCGCGGACGACGGAGGTCCGCATCACCTCCGGTGACGACCGCGTCTGGTCGTCGGCCGACTGCCTCAGCGGCGAGACCGACGACATCCGCAGGCTGGAGCGCGGCATCCCCTACGTCCGGCAGATCCAGTGGGACCGGCGCAGGTCGGGTTCCGACTGCAGGGCGAAGCGGGCCGAGGCCCGTCCGGGGACGTATGTGGCCGTGGTCCGGGCTCCCCGGCTGAAGAGCGACAAGGTGGTCTTCCACCTGCGCTGAGGGCGGGGATGCGGGTGTGCGTCTCGGCGCGGGGCCGGGTCCGCCGCCCGGGTCCGCCACGGTCTGGCCGGCGGGGTCCGCCGCGTCTGCCCAGCCCCGCACCCGTCGCCCCCGTCCCCGTCCGGCCCTCGTGTCTGTCCGGCTCCTGCGGCACGGACGGCGACGGCGGAACCTTCACCGAACGCCGTTATGGTGACGCTGAAGGCGATTTAAGACTCCCATAAGATAAGCGGTTCTCCTTTCATGTTATAAAAATGACCAGTTTCACGGAGCATGAAGGAGTCGCCCTCTCGTGAGCATTCCCCGCCGTTTCACCGCACCACCGGACGAGGTGAGCCGTCTCCCGGCGGAAAGGTCGCGTCCGAGCGGCCCGGTGGGCCGCGCGGGCCGGAGGCCATCCGGTGGCGTGACTCCCGAACGGCGCCCATGACCCGTTCGACCTGCGGGTACGGTGCCCCGTCGGTGGCGTCCGCGGAGACGGCCGGTGGCCGGAGGTCCCGGACGGCTCCGGCGGGAGCGCTCGCTCCGTGATCCGGCGCGACCCGGCCCGCTGAACGACCGCGGCCTTCGCGCAGCGGTCCGGAAAAAAGGCCGAGCGGTCGTCCGCCGTAAGGGAAGGCGTTCTTTTCTGCTTTCCACAGACCCCGAGCAAGGAATGGTAAATGCGTAGAACGGCCACGCTCCTCACCATGGCAGCGGTCAGCTTCGGTGCCACGGTTTTCGCCGCCTCCCCCGCCCTGGCCCACGGCTACGTGTCGTCACCGCCGAGCCGCCAGGCCATGTGCGCCCAGGGGCGCGTCGCGAACTGCGGCGCGATCGTCTACGAGCCGCAGAGCGTCGAGGGCCCCAAGGGGCAGATGAACTGCCACGGCGGGGTCGGCCGGTTCTCCGTGCTCAGTGACGAGAGCAGGGCCTGGCCGGCCACGCCCGTCGGCAACAGCGTGACCTTCAACTGGGTGCTGACGGCTCGCCACTCCACCAGCCACTGGGACTACTACATCGGCAACAAGAAGATCGCCACCTTCAACGACGGAGGCAGGCAGCCCGGTGCGACGGTCTCGCACGTGGTGAACCTGTCCGGCTACAGCGGGCGGCAGAAGGTCCTGGCCGTCTGGAACATCGCCGACACGGTCAACGCCTTCTACTCGTGCATCGACCTGCAGGTCGGCGGCAGCGGCGGCGGGAGCACCCCGCCCCCGGCTCCCACCCCGGCTCCGACCAGGCCGTCCACGCCCGCGCCGACCCCCGCCCCGACCAAGCCGTCCACCCCGCCCCCGGCCACCCCGGGCGGGACGTGGAAGGCGGGGACCTGGTACGCGGTCGGCGCCAAGGTCACCTACGGCGGTGCCGCCTACCGGTGCATCCAGGCGCACACCGCCCTCGGCGGATGGGAGCCGCCGAACGTCCCGGCTCTCTGGCAGCGGGTCTGACCGGTCCGCGGGCGCCGCGCCGTCCCGGTGCGGCGCCCGCGTGGCGGGAACCCGGTTCCGGCCAGGAGAAACGACGTGAATGAGACGACACGAATGAGATGGCACGGATGAGACGCCATGGACGAGGCGACACCGGTGAGACGACACGGATGAGGCGGTGCCCGTGAGCGTCCGTGGGATGGTGCCTAGCAGTGCCCGTGGGGCGGTGCCTATCAATGCCTGTGGGTCGGTGCCCGTGAGACGCCTCGCCCTCGCTCTCGCCGTCACGGGTGTGCTGGCGCTCTCCGGGTGCGGGACGGCGGCCGCCTCACCCGGCCACCATGCCGGCCCTCATGCCGGTCACGCCGCCCGGGTGCCCGCCGCGGACCCGGCCCCCGCCACCGCGGCTCCCGCCACCACCCCCGCCTCCGCGGGCACGGTGCCCGCCTCGGACGGTCCCGCCGGGACCGGGAGGGCCTCGGCCGGCCGGGAGGGCGGTCGGACCGGGACCGGCTCCTTCAACGACGCCGACGTGATGTTCCTGCAGATGATGATCCCCCACAACCGGCAGGGGGTGGAGCTGGCGGGCCTGGCCGGCTCCCGGTCCGCCCGGGGCACGGTGAAGGCGCTGGCGGCGGCGATCGCGGCCACCCAGGACCAGGAGGCCGAGGCCATGGCCGGTCGGCTGGGACGCTGGGGGCGCCCCCTGGAGGCCGAGGCGCACGCCCACGACGCGCACGGCGGCCTGCACGTCACCGGCCCGGAGGAGGCCGGGATGCTCAGGAAGGCGACCGGAGCCGCGTTCGACGTCAGGTTCCTCAACGTGATGGTCGCCCACCAGCACAACGCCGTCGAGATGGCCCGCGCCGAGATCCGGGACGGACGGCATCCCGAGGTGGTCGAGCTGGCCCGGCGGATCGAGCTGTCGCGCTCCGCGCAGATCAAGGCGATGCTCGGGGAACTGGGCTCCTGAGCTCCCGGGAAGGGCGCGTCCCCTCCGGACGGGTGCCGGCCGCGCGGGCCCGTCTCCCGGGTCGCGTCCGTCAGACGTAGCGCTCCAGGATGGACGACTCGGCCAGGCGGGACAGACCCTCGCGGATGTGGCGGGCGCGGGTCTCGCTGACGCCGCCCGCCTCCTGCAGGTCCTCGGTGCTGGCGGCCAGGAGCTTCTGCAGGCTGCCGAACTGGTCGGCCAGGCGGTCGACGACCGCGGTGGGGAGCCGCGGGATCTTGGCCAGCAGGCGGTGGCCGCGCGGGCTCGCCGGGGAGTCCAGGGCGTCGGCGCCGGTGTGGCCGAGGATGCCGGCGACCGAGGTCAGGTCGAGCAGGGCGGTGGAGGAGAGCCTGTCCAGTTCGTGCAGGGCTCCGGCGACCGTACGGGCCCGGCGGCCCGTCACGGGCAGGTAGTCCCGCACGATGAGCTCGCGGTCGGTCTCCGTCCCGGCGACCAGCTCGTCCAGCTGCAGGGAGAGCAGCCGGCCGTCCGTGCCGAGCTCGACGACGTAGTCCGCGATCTCGTCGGAGATCCGGCGGACCATCTCGAGCCGCTGCAGGACCACCGCGATGTCGCGGACCGTCACCAGGTCCTCGATCTCCAGCGCCGACAGCGTGCCGGAGACCTCGTCCAGCCGGAACTTGTACCGCTCGAGGGTGGCGAGGGCCTGGTTGGCCCGGGACAGGATCGCCGCCGACTCCTCCAGCACGTAGCGGACGCCGTCCAGGTAGAGGGCGATGATCCGCATGGACTTGCTGAGGGAGACGACGGGGAAGAAGGTCTGCACCGAGACCCGCTGGGCGGTCCGGTGCCTGGTGCCGGACTCGTCCGTGGGGATGGAGGGGTCGGGCATCAGGTGCACGGCCGCGCGCACGATCCGGTGGCCGTCGCAGCTCAGCACGATGGCGCCGTCCATCTTGGCCAGCTCGCGCAGCCGCGTCGCGGAGAACTCGACGTCCAGCTCGAATCCGCCGCTGCAGATCTCCTCGACCACGCGGTCGTATCCCAGCACGATCAGGCCGCCGGTGTGCCCGCGCAGGATGCGCTCCAGGCCGTCGCGCAACGCGGTGCCCGGCGCGACCGAGGCCAGGACGGCTCTGCGGCGCTCGTCGAGGCCCTTGTCGGTTGCTGCCACATGACCCCCGTGGTCCGTGTCGAGAGCCCGGCGGGTCCGAAAGCCGTCACCGGGGTCCGGCGCCCAGCTTACCGAAGGCCCGCGGCGGGCCCCGGTCTTCAGGACGTGACGTGGTTGAGGGCGTCCCAGACGTTCTCCGCCTCGACGACGTCGAAGCCCGGCGCGAAGCTGGAGCGACCGTCGGCCCGGACGAGGGAGCTCTCGCCGCGCCTGCCCCGGCCGGCGTCGAGGGAGCCCGCCGGGACCAGCGCGCGGGTGAAGCCGAGCCGCGCCGCCTCCGACAGGCGGCGCCGTACGTCGCGCACCTGGCGGAGCTCTCCGGCCAGGCCCACCTCGCCCAGCACCACGAGCCCGGACGGGAGCGCCCGGTCGCCGGCCGCGCTGGCCACCGCGAGCATCACCGACAGGTCGATCGCCGGGTCGCCGAGCTTGATCCCGCCCACGGTCGCGGTGAACACGTCGCAGCCGCCGAGCTTGGCGTTGAGCCGCCGCTCCAGCACGGCCAGCACCATGGTCACCCGGTAGGGGTCGAGACCGGAGGAGGAGCGGCGCGGCTGCTGGGCCTCGGTCCGCGCGACCAGCGCCTGGACCTCGGCGGGCAGCGGCCGGGTGCCCTCCATGGTGACCGTGACGCACGTGCCGGGGACGGGCTCGGCGCGGTGGGAGACGAACAGCCCGCTGGCGTCGGTGATGCCCTCGATGCCGCCCTCGTGCAGGTCGAAGCAGCCGACCTCGTCGACGGGGCCGTAGCGGTTCTTGATCGCGCGGACCATGCGGAGCCGGGAGTGGCGGTCGCCCTCGAAGTGGAGCACGACGTCGACGAGGTGCTCCAGCGTCCGGGGGCCGGCGATCGAGCCCTCCTTGGTGACGTGGCCGACCAGGACCGTGGACATGCCGCGCTCCTTGGCGAGCCTGACCAGGTTGCCGGCCACCTCCCTGACCTGGGTCACCCCGCCGGGCACGCCGGTCGCCTGCGCCGAGCCGATCGTCTGCACGGAGTCGACCACGAGCAGGCCCGGCTGGACCTTCTCGACGTGGGAGACCAGCGCGCCGAGGTCGGTCTCCGCCGCGAGGTAGAGGTCGTCGTGGATCGCGCCGATCCGGTCGGCCCTGACCCGGACCTGGGCGGCGGACTCCTCTCCGGTGACGTAGAGGACGGTCTGCCCTCGGGCGATCTTGGAGGCCGCCTCCAGGAGGAGGGTGGACTTGCCGATGCCGGGCTCCCCGGCCAGCAGCACGACCGCCCCGGGCACCAGGCCGCCGCCGAGGACCCGGTCGAGCTCGGGCACGCCCGTGCTGCGCGCGTGCGCGACCTCGGCCTTGACCTGGCCGATCGGGACGGCCGGGGCCGACACCGCGCCGGGGGAGGCCACGTGCGCGCCGCCGCGGGCGGTCTCCTCCTCGACCGTGCCCCAGGCCTGGCACTCGCCGCAGCGTCCCACCCACTTGGCGGTCTGCCAACCGCACTCACCACAGCGATAGCCGACCTTCTTTGCCATGGCCGCACGCTACCGGCCCGGGCCGACAACTTTCACCCCGACGCCCGGCCGGGTACGGCGCGCGGCGCCGTACCCGAAACCGCACCGAGGCTGCTTCAGCCCTGGGTCGTTGACATGTGGCCTTCGAGGTCGGCCAGGAGCATGCGCTTGGGCTTGGCGCCCCTGATCTGCCGGACGACCTCGCCGCCGACGTAGAGGTTGAGCGTCGGCAGGCCGAGCACGCCGTACCTGGCGGAGATCTCGGGGTGGTCGTCGGCGTTGAGCTTGGCGATGGTGAGGCGGTCGCCGTACTCGGCCTCGATCTCCTCCAGCACCGGCGCGATCATCTTGCACGGCCCGCACCACTCGGCCCAGAAGTCCACCAGGACCGGCTTGTCGCTGCGCAGCACCTGCTCGTCGAAGTTCTCCGCGGTCAAAGTGATCATTTCTCTCCCTGCTTCCCTGTCGGACATCCCTGGCAGGAGCCGGCCAGCTGCGCGGCCACCTCGGCCCGCCGGACCAGCAGCGTGCGGATCTCCTCGTCGATCTCGGCCAGTTTCCGCCGGTAGACGGCCACGGACTCGGGACACGAGCCGCCCGTGGCGTTCCCGGCCCGCAGGCACGCCACGAACGGTTCGGCGTCCGCGAGCGTGAACCCCACGGTGAGCAGCGTGCGGATCTCGGCGACGAGCCGGAGGGCGTCCTCGTCGTACTCCCGGTACCCGTTGGCCGACCGCCGCGCGGTGATCAGACCCTGCTGCTCGTAGTAGCGCAGCGCTCTGGTGCTGACCCCCGCCCGCCGGGCGAGCTCTCCGATGCGCATCCGGCCCTCCTCCTCCGCGACCGTAATCCCTGACGCCGGTGTCAAGGTCAAGCGGCGGCGTTCTGTTCCGCGGCGGAGCAGGCGCGCGGGCGCGCGGGCGCCGGAGAGCCGCCTAAGATCGTTCGTTCACCCCGTGTTCACCATCCCCTCAGGAGGACGGCCGTGTACCGCGACATCGTCGAGTTCGCCCAGGGCACCCCGGCGTGGGTGCACGCCCTCGCCGAGACGGGCACGGACGCGGGGCTGCTCGTCTTCGCGCTGCTGTTCGTCCTGGCCTGGTGGCGGGCGCGGGGGAGGGACCCGCGGGACATGGCGCTGGTCCTGCTGGGCCCGGTGGCGGTGGTGGCCGTCTACCTGCTCAGCGAGATCGTCAAGGTGCTCGTCCGGGAGGAGCGGCCGTGCCGGGGGCTGGCGGCGACCATCGCGGCCTGCCCCGAGACGGGGGACTGGTCGTTCCCGAGCAACCACGCGGTGATCGCGGCGGCGGCGGCGGGCACGCTGGTCCTCGCCTGGCGCGGGCTGGCCGCCCTCGTGCTGCCGCTGGCGGTGCTGATGGCCTTCTCCCGGGTGTTCGTCGGCGTGCACTACCCGCACGACGTCGCGGCCGGGTTCCTGCTGGGGGTGGTGGCGGCACCGCTGCTCGTCCTGCTGCTGACGGGGGCGGTCACGCCGCTGGTGCGCCGGTGGAACCTCGTGCGGGCGGCGTGACGGAGACGCGCGCCCGCGGTCCGGCGGGCCCCGGCCTGGCCGGATCAGGGCGGATCAGGGCGGATCAGGGCGGATCAGGGCCGGTCAGGCCGGGGCGGGACGGGTCGGAGCGGGCTGGGCCGGTCGGCGTCCGGTCAGAAGTGCTTCCAGCGCAGCACGTTGGGGTAGGCGATCTCCAGGCCGGGGGTCTCGGCGGCGGCCTGCGCGGCGACCTCGGGGGTGAACTCGATGCGCAGGACGGCCTCGAGGTCGGCCCGGCGCTCGAAGGCCATGCGCAGGTCGAGGGGCTGCGCCTGCCAGTCCTGGCGGACCCAGAAGTCCGCCACGGCCTGCGGCGAGTAGGACGGGATCGACCGGCGGAACCAGCGGCCGAAGTCGCCGCGGGAGGCGTCGACGTCGACCACGAAGGCGGTGCCGCCGCGCCGCAGCACCCGGGTGAGCTCGGCCAGGCCGGGCTCGCAGCCGGGGCCGAAGAAGTAGGCCCAGCGGGCGACGGCGACGTCCACCGAGGCGTCCGGGAGCGGCAGGGCCTGCGCGGTGCCCGTGCGGACCTCCACGCCGGGCAGGGCCCGGCAGCGCCGCCGGGCGAGCTCGACGAGGTCGGCGTGCGGTTCGACGCCGATGACGCGGGCGGCTTCGGCGGACAGCGCAGGGAGGTGGTAGCCGGTGCCGCAGCCGACGTCGAGGACGGTCGCTCCGGCGAGCGGGCGGACGGCGGCCATCGCGGTCCCGGCCCGGCCCTCGGGGTCGACCGCGCGGTTCTCCAGCTCGTAGACGTGCGGGGTGTTCCAGATGTTGGGGCTGGGGATGGCCCCCTTGACGAACCGCGGCATCCCCACACCGTATCCGGGTGATCGATCGGTGTGATCCGGGCCGCACAGGGGTGGCTGGACGCCATTCTGCCCCGGGCGCGCTTAGTCTGGCATTGTGGACGAGCGGGGCGACCGGCGTCGCGGCGTCCGCGCGACATGGACGACATGGACTCCGACCCCGAAGGCGAGAAGGCTCCGATGAGCGTCATCCGAGTGCCCAGCGCCAAGATCGCGCTGTCCACGGCGTCGGTGTATCCGGAGCGCACACCGGACGCCTTCGAGTTGGCCGCGCGCCTGGGATACGACGGCGTGGAGATCATGGTGGGCGCCGACCCCGTGAGCCAGGACATCGACGTCCTGGAGCGGCTGTCGGACCACTACCAGCTGCCCATCCTCGCGATCCACGCGCCCTGCCTGCTGGTCACCCAGCGGGTGTGGGGCAAGGACCCGTGGGCCAAGCTCAAGCGCGCCCAGCGGGCCGCGGAGCGGGTGGGGGCGCGGACGGTCGTGGTGCACCCGCCGTTCCGCTGGCAGCGCGACTACGCGCGCGACTTCGAGGTCGGCCTGGCCCGGATGCGCGAGGAGACCGACGTGGTCTTCGCGGTGGAGAACATGTTCCCGCTGAAGGCGCGCGGCAACAAGGTCGTGCCGTACTCCCCGGACTGGAACCCCGTCGACTATGACTTCCCGCAGGTCACCCTGGACCTGTCGCACACGGCGGTGTCGGGCTCCGACGCCTGGGAGATGTTCACCAAGCTCGGCGACCGGCTGGCCCACCTGCACCTGGCCGACGGGGTCGGCATCCCCAACAAGGACGAGCACCTGGTCCCCGGGCGGGGCAACCAGCCGTGCGCGCCGATCCTGGAGCGGCTGGCGGCGAACGGCTTCGGCGGCCTGGTGGTGCTGGAGGTCAACACGCGCAAGGCGGCCAGCCGTACCGAGCGCGTCGACGACCTCGCCGAGGCGCTCGCCTTCGCCCGGCTGCACCTCGCGGCCTCGGCCAACGCGTGACGGTGACGGACGGGCAGCGCCCGGGGCGCCGGCCGGGGCGCCGGCCCGGGTCGGCGGACACGCGGGGGGAGATCCTCGCGGCGGCGCGCAGGACGTTCGCGGAGAAGGGGTTCGACAAGGCCACGGTCCGTGGCATCGCCCGTGCGGCGGGGGTGGACCCGGCGCTGGTCCACCACTACTTCACCAGCAAGGAGGGCGTGTTCGTCGCGGCCATGGAGCTGCCCATCGTCCCGGACGAGGTGATCCCGCAGGTCCTCACCGGGCCGCGCGAGGAGATGGGCGAGCGGCTGGTCCGCTTCATCCTCACGGTGACCTCGGACGCGGAGGCGCGCCAGCCGCTGCTGGCGCTGGTGCGCACGGCGATGACCAACGAGAAGGCCGCCGGGATGATCCGGGAGTTCATGACGCACGCCCTGCTGCTGCGGGTCGCCGAGGCGCTGGACATCCCGCCGATCCGGATGGAGGCCGCGTTCGCGCAGCTGTTCGGCGTGGTGCTGGCCCGGTACGTGCTCGAACTCGAGCCGCTGGCCTCGGCCGGCATCGAGGAGCTGGTGGCCCTGCTGGCCCCGGCGGTCCAGCGTTACCTGGACGGGTCCCGCTGACCGGGGGGTGCCCGCAGGAGTATAGAGCATTGTTCTAGAATGGGAATTGACCATATGGTGACCACGTTCACCGCGTTTCCCATTCCGGGTGGAAGTTACCCATGGGTAGGATTCGGGGCGACCTGTGGTCACTGTGGATGACCGGCGGTCATTCGCTGGCAGCCAACGCCGTCTGTGGGAGGACCCGTGCTCTGGGTAGCCATCATCGGGCTCGTCATGACAGTCGCCGCGCTCGCGCTCGCCGCGCGCCGCGTCCTGTTCCTGTACAAGCTCGCCGTCGTCGGGCCGCCCGCGCCCGAGCGGATCGAATACGCCAGGAACAACGTCGGCGCGGAGGTCAAGGCCCAGCTGGTCGAGGTCCTCGGGCAGAAGAAGCTGCTGAAGTGGACGCCGTCGGGCGTCGCGCACTTCTTCGTCATGTGGGCCTTCTTCATCCTGCTGACCGTCTACATCGAGGCGTACGGCGCGATCATCCAGGGTGCGATCACGGGGCGGGCGAACTTCCACATCCCGATCATCGGCACCTGGCCGGTCCTCGGCTTCCTGCAGGACTTCATCGCGGTGGCCTGCCTCCTCGGCCTGGTCGCCTTCGCGGTCATCCGGATCAAGAACTCCCCGAAGAAGCTCGGCCGCGGCTCGCGATTCTCCGGCTCACACCTGGGCGGCGCCTGGCTCGTCCTGTTCATGATCTTCAACATCATCTGGACGCTCTTCCTCGCCCGCGCCGCCGCGGTGAACACCGGGAACTTCCCCTACGCCTCGGGCGCGTTCGCCTCCGAGGCGGTCGCCTCGATCCTGCCCGCCAGCCACCTGCTGGAGGAGATCGCGCTGCTGCTGCACATCGGCTTCATGCTGGTGTTCCTGGTCATCGTGGTGAACTCCAAGCACCTGCACATCTTCACCGCGCCGCTGAACGTGATGTTCTCCCGCCGGCCCGACGCCATGGGCGCGGCCCCGGAGATGCGCATCGACGGCAAGGTCGTCGACTTCGAGGACGAGGACCTCGACGGCGACCGGCTCGGCCGCGGCAAGATCGAGGACACCACCTGGAAGGGCTTCCTCGACTTCTACACCTGCACCGAGTGCGGCCGCTGCCAGTCCCAGTGCCCGGCGTGGAACACCGACAAGCCGCTCTCCCCGAAGATGCTCATCCTGGACCAGCGCGACCACGCCTTCGCGGTCGCGCCGTACCTGATGATGAGCGAGGAGCAGCGGGCGCACCAGGGCCAGGACGTGCTGGCGCTGCTGGAGAAGCCGCTGGTCGGCGAGGACGGCGTCATCCACCCGGACGTGCTGTGGTCCTGCACCAACTGCGGCGCCTGCGTCGAGCAGTGCCCGGTGGACATCGAGCACATCGACCACATCCTCGACATGCGCCGCTACCAGGTGATGGTGGAGTCGAACTTCCCGTCCGAGGCCGGCGTCATGGTCAAGAACCTGGAGAACAAGGGCAACCCGTGGGGCATGTCCGAGATGAAGCGGGCGGACTGGATCGAGGAGCTCGACTTCGAGGTCCAGCTCATCGACGAGAAGATGCCCGAGGACACCGAGTACCTGTTCTGGGTGGGGTGCGCCGGCGCGCTGGAGGACCGGGCCAAGAAGACCACCAAGGCGGTCGCCGAGCTGCTGCACATCGCGGGCGTGAAGTTCGCGGTGCTCGGCCCGATGGAGGCCTGCACCGGTGACCCGGCCCGCCGCCTGGGCATGGAGTTCCTCTTCAACATGCTGGCCCAGCAGAACATCGAGACGCTGAACGAGGCGGGCGTCAAGAAGATCGTGGCCACCTGCCCGCACTGCTTCAACACCCTGGCCAACGAGTATCCCCAGCTGGGCGGGACCTACGAGGTCGTGCACCACACCCAGCTGCTGGCCAAGCTGGTCGACGAGGGCAAGCTGGTCCCGGTCACCCCGATCGAGGAGAAGATCACCTACCACGACCCGTGCTTCCTCGGCCGCCACAACAAGGTCTACTCCCAGCCGCGCGACATCATGGCCAAGGTGCCCGGCGTCAAGACGCAGGAGATGCACCGCCACAAGGACCGCGGCTTCTGCTGCGGCGCCGGCGGCGCGCGGATGTGGATGGAGGAGCGGCTCGGCAAGCGCATCAACACCGAGCGCGTGGACGAGGCGCTGACCACCGACCCGGACACCATCTCCACCGCGTGCCCCTTCTGCCTCGTCATGCTGGGCGACTCGATCAACGAGAAGAAGAACTCCGGTGAGGCCAAGGAGACGCTGGAGGTCGTGGACGTCTCGCAGTTGCTGATCAAGTCCGTCAAGGGCGAGCCGGTCGAGGCATCCTGATCGTTTTTCCGCTCACGGGTCGGGCGCGGTCCGCTTTTTTGCGGGCCGCGCCTGACTCGTTGTAATGCCTCTTTGAAAAGGACAGTCGGTCCGAAACTTCTCCGTCTAGGGCTGTCCACATAACGGGAAAATCACGGTAACCTCAACGTCGCGTAGCTCATTCGACGGGGAGGGGGCCGGCGGTGCGTGCCGTCGTCACGGATGCCGAAGTCACCCTGGCCGACGTGCTCTCCCTCCGCCTGGCGATCGACGAACCCCTCGCCGAGGGCGCCGAGCTGGTCCTGCGCCACCGGGCCACCACCACCGAGCGCCGGGTCCCGCTGGGCGCCTCGGCCACGAAGGCGCGGGACGCGACCCTCGCCGTCTCCCTCGCCCCGCTGACGCTCGCCCCCGGCCGCTGGGACGCCTACCTCGCCCAGGACGGCCCCCGAGCGCGGCTGCGCAGCGTCGACCCCGGATTCTCCCTCGACCACCTCGACACCTACGCGCTGAGCCGCCGCTCGCTGGCCTACCGGGCCTACCGGACCCAGGGCGGCTTCCTCGCCCTGAAGATCGACAAGGTGGAGCCGCTCGCCGAGGTCCGTGCGGTCTGGTTCCGGGAAGGCCGCTTCGAGGTCACCGGGCTGCTGGCCTTCACCGGGCTCGACGACGACGAGTCCCGGCACGAGGCGCGGCTGGCGCTGCGCCGCGGCGAGCCCGAGGCCGAGCTCTCCGTCGCCGCCACGGTCCAGGGCGTGCGCTTCCACGCCGCGCTCTCCCTGTGCGACGTGGTCGACGCCGCGCCCGAGCGGCCGGGCGTCTGGGAGCCCGTGCTGGAGGTCGACGGCCTGCCCGGCCCGCTCCGCCTGGGCTCGCGCCTCGACGACGTGGACGGCAAGCGCCGCCGTCTGCACTACCCGGCCGCCCGGATCGACGGGGTGCCGATCAGGCCCTGCTACACCGCCGACGACGAGTTGAGGATCGAGGTGGGTGGGTGAGGATCTGCCTGCTCGTCCCCTCGGTGTACGGCATGCGCGGCGACGTCCGCTCCGTCGTCAACCTCGCGGGCGAGCTGGCGGAGCGCCACGACGTGGAGATCGTCAGCGTCCGTCGCCACAAGGACCGGCCCTTCTTCCCGGTCGGGTCCAAGGTGCGGCTCTCCTGGCTGGTCGACGCCAGGCCCGGGGTGCGCCACCTGCTCCCGGCCGGGCAGATGCGCACCGAGGTGGCCCTGTGGCGGCGGCTGCGCGGGCTCCGGACGGACGTGCTGATCACCACCCGGCCGGGACTGGGCGTGCAGGCGGCCCGGCACGCCCCGCGCGAGATCGTGCGGATCGCCCGGGAGTGGGGCCGCCCACCGGTGCCTGGCCCGATCAGGAGGTTCTACCCGCGCCTGGACGCGGTCGTCGCCGCCACCGAGACCGGCCGCGACGAGTGGGACCGCCTGCTGGGCGGCGGAGCCGGAGACACGGGGGGAGGCGGCGGGGGCGGTGGGGGCACGGCGGTCCGGATGATCCCGGACGCGCTGCCCGCGGGGCCCTGGCCGCGCTCCCGGATGGACAACCGCATCGTCGCCGCCGGCGGACGCCTGGTGCCGGTCAAGGCGTACGACCGGTTGATCCGCGCGTTCGCCCTCATCGCGGGCAGGCGCCCCGACTGGCGGCTGAGGCTGTACGGCGGGGGCCCCGAGGAGCGGCGGCTGCGGGCCCTGGTGGCCGAGCTGGACCTGCACAACCACGTCTACTTCATGGGCACCACCCCCGACCTCGGGGGAGAGTTCGCCAAGGCGTCGATCGTGGCGGTGACGTCCCGGGCCGAGGTGCTCGGGATGACCGTGATCGAGGCGATGGCCAGCGGGGTCCCGGTGATCGGCTTCGACAGCGCGCGGGGACCGGGGGAGTTCGTGGCGGACGGGCGGAGCGGGGTCCTGGTCCGCGAGGGCGAGGGCGAGATCGAGGCGTACGCCGCGGCGCTGCTCGGGCTCATCGACGACGAGCGCAGGCGCCGGGAGCTCGCCGCGGGCGCGCTCGACGCCGCGGCCGCCCACGGGGCGCCCGTCGTGGCCGAGCGGTGGGAGAAACTGATCGCCGAGACCTCCGGCTGCTCCTGACCCGGGTACCGTTGGGTCATGCATGGGTACAGCGGAGACAAGCAGGCCTATCTCACCCGGTTGCGGCGCATCGAGGGACAGATCAGGGGTCTGCAGCGGATGGTCGAGGAGGACTCCTACTGCATCGACGTGCTGACGCAGGTCTCGGCCGCGACCCGGGCGCTGCAGGCCGTGGCGCTGGGGCTGCTGGAGGACCACATCGGCCACTGCGTCGCGGAGGCCATCGGCACGGGGGGCCCGGAGGCGGAGGAGAAGGTCAAGGAGGCCTCCGCGGCGATCGCCCGGCTGGTGCGCTCCTGACTAGTCATCGCACCGTCCTTTCGGACCACGTCCCGGACCCCCTGCGGAGGGGGTCCGGGACCGGATCGGACGGGTTCACCGTGTCCTGCCGTGGCTTCAGCAGATCGCCGAAGCGCTCAATCCGAGCGCGTTGTCGAGCTCGGCCAAGGTGAGAGGCCGTTCGCTGTCAGCGACGGCGGTAAGCACCTCGGCATAGAGCGCGATCTCGTCCAACGCGACACGGTCGTGGACCCTGAGGTCCAGGTCGTCGTGCCCCACCGCGTCGTCCTTCCTTCCGCAGCCCACACCCACTCCGAGGGTACGGCGGGCGGTCTTTCGTGCCCATGGCCCATCGGGGCCATTCCCTCCGGTACCGGTCCGTACCCCGAAGGATCATTTCCCGATTGCGAGATCACGATTCAGCTAATTGTGGGGCATAGTGGGGGCGAGAAGGGTATAGGGGAAGTAAGGGTGAAATAACCGGATTAGTAGTTTAAATCCACCGAGATGCGTCAGAAGTGGCGCAGATGTGGATGCGGCCCTGAAACACCGGGGAGCGGATCGTCCCGCTCGTGCGTCAGCCGGTGCACCACCGCCGCGGCCGTCGCGAACCCCCGCTCCGGCACCTCGGTCCCCGACAGCCGGCACCAGGCGAGCCCGGTGGCGTAGGCCGAGCCCAGCAGCGCCGCGGCCGAGGCGCGGTCCGGCGGGTGCAGCGCCGAGGGCAGCGCGGAGGCCGACGGGAAGTCCGGGACGCCGCCCGCGCGCGGCCAGCAGCCCCGCAGCGGGTGCGCCGGGTCGGTGAGCACGACGTGCAGGATGTGGCGGAGCTCGGGATCCAGCCACGGGTAGAGCCGGTCGGCGGCCCGGGGCGCGTGGGCCGACAGGTCCGCGGCGAGCAGCGAGGCCGCCACCGCCCGGGGGTCGGCCCCCTTGCGGGCGATGAAGCCCAGGGCCCGCACCAGGTCGTAGACGGCGTGCTGGAAGTGGTCGCCGGGCGACGACTCCGACAGCGTCACGTGGGACGGGCAGCGCGACAGCCACGCGTGCCGTACCGCGTCGTCGCCGTGGTGGGCCGCGGCGGCGTCCTGACCGGTCCGGTGCAGGACCGGGGCGACCATCGCCGGCAGCGCGGAGGCCCGGGGGCGGAAGCGGGGGTCGGTCCGGACGGCCTCGGCGGTGGCGGCCATCAGCGCCACCAGCCGGCGGCCCGCCTCGGGATGGCCCGCCCGGACGCGCTCGCCGTACAGGGCGACCAGGTCGCCGAGCGAGGCGGGCGGCAGCCAGCGGACCCACTCGTCGCCGGGGAGCGGGCGGGCCAGGAACTCCCCGAACATCGAGAGCAGCACCTCGTTGCCGTCGAAGGCCGGGGCGTAGGCGCACCACATGAGCGTGCCCCAGACCGCGGCCACCGGGCTGGCGACCTCGGCCGCGAACAGCCCGGCGAACGGGCCGTGCAGCGGGAAGTCCTCCGGGCGCCTGCCCCGCTGGGCGGCGAGCAGGTCGCGGACCCGCTCGGTGATCTCGAACGGCACGTCCGGGCCGACGAAGCCCTGCACCGACCCCCGGTCGGCGGTGAAGTCCGGGCCGGACGGGACCAGCTGCGGCGGGACCGCCGAGGCGATCTGGACGACCCGGGCCCCGGACCGCATCAGCGGGTCGGCGGGCGGGTGCGACAGGTGCCAGCGGCCGTCCACCGGGTCCTGCCGGTACCACCGCGCGTGCGCGCCGAACCGCCACAGGCCGTCGTCCGGTGTGGCCAGCGTGCGCAGCGCGACCGCCTGGGCGCGCGCGGCGAACGGGAGCGCCGGCCACCGGGGGTCGGTGACCATGGTGCGCACGTCGCCCTCGATGGCGTCGAAACCGTCCCACTGCCGCACGGCGTCATGCTACCGACCGCGTCACCGGCCGTCCGGGTGCACCGGCAGGACGGTGGCGGCGCGGTGACGGGCGGCCTTGGCCATGTAGTTGTCGGGGGTGCGGGCGAAGGAGGCGCGGTCGTCGTCGGTGAGCTCCCGGACGATCCTGCCCGGGACGCCCGCCACCAGGACGCCGGCGGGGATCTTCTTGCCGGGGCCGACGAGGGCGCCCGCCGCCACCAGCGAGCCCGCGCCGATCCGCGCGCCGCCCAGCACGATCGCGCCGATCCCGACGAGCGCCCCGGTCTCGACGTACGCGCCGTGGACCATGGCCTTGTGGCCGAGGCTCACCCGCGGCTCCAGCACGGTCGGCTCGCCCGGGTCGGCGTGCAGGCAGCACAGGTCCTGGACGTTGCACTCCTCGCCGACCTCGACGGCCTCGTCGTCCCCGCGCAGGACGGAGCCGTACCAGACGCTGGCCGCGCGGCCGAGCCGTACCCGGCCGACGACCACCGCGCCGGGGGCGACGTAGGCGTCCGGGTGGATCTGCGGGGCGGCGTCCCCGTCGAGGGCCGCGAGGTGAGGGACGAGGTGAGGAACGCGGTTCATGGGGACGATGGTACGAGGGGCGCGCTGTCCGATATTTCGCAAGCATGTCCCCGTTCCGGTTGCGATTGCGGATGGTTGGCAGCAGAGTCGTCTCTGACTTCTCCTTTTCCGCCCCACGACCTCCACGGGTAGCGCCATGACGAACCAGCACGAGAGCTTTCCCGACCTGATGCATGAGGACTCGTTCGAGGTCGTCATGCGTGGTTACAGCCGTCGCCAGGTGCACGACTACATGATCCGGACGCGCAACCAGATCCGCGATCTGGAGGAGCGGGTCGCGCGGGCGATCGACCAGGCGGAGCAGAGCAGGCTGGAGCTGGCCGACGCCCGGCGCAGGCTCTCCGACGCGCCCCAGGACTACGACGAGCTCGGGCAGCGGCTCAGCCAGATCCTGAAGCTGGGCGAGGAGGAGGCGGCGGCCAAGCGCGAGGTCGCCGACGCCGAGGCGAACCGCCTCCGCGACGAGGCCGCGGCCGAGGCCGAGCGGCTGGTCGGCTCCGCCCGCGAGCGGGCCGAGGGCATCCTCACCGCCGCGCAGCAGGAGGCCGAGCGCCGGGTCGCCGAGGCCACCGCCACCGCCGAGCAGCTGCTCGCCCAGGCGGGCGGCGACGCCGAGGAGACGCTGGGCGCGGCACGGGCGGAGGCGGAGGAGACCCTGACCCGCGCCCGCAGCGAGGCGGAGCGCATGATCGGCTCCGCCCGCCACGAGGCCGAGCGCACGCTGGAGGGCGCCCGCGCGGAGGCGGAGGAGACCCTGACCCGGGCCAGGAGCGAGGCGGAGTCGACGGTCTCCTCGGCCAACGCCGAGGCCCACTCCACACTGAGCTCCGCCCAGCAGCGCGCCGCGGTCCTGGACGAGAGCACGGGCCGCCGGGTCGCCTACCTCACCGACACGCACCGCGAGGTCATGCGCCGCCTCAACGAGATGGGCACGGTCCTCGGCGACCTGCTCCACCGGGAGAACAGCGCCGGGCCGCTCATCGACGAGGCGGCGGTTCCCCCTCCGGCGGCCGCCGCGCAGCCCCTGCCGGCTCCCGGCGTGCTCGTCGCCTCCGGCGCCCCGTCACGGCACGGGCATGGGGACGAGGCTCCCGGCACCGGTCCCGGGAGCGGCGCCGAACCCGGCCCGGAGACCGGTTCCGGCGCCGATCCCGAGATCGACGTCGAGGCCGTCCGGGTGATCGTCGAGGACGAGGACGAGGACGAGCAGGGCCCCGCCGAGGGGCGCCGCGTCGTGGTCTCCGACGACACCGTCCTCGGCCTGGGCCCGGCGCGCGGCGGCGACGGGGAGCTGGCCACCCGAAAGTGAGGGTGTCTCCCGCTGACGAGTGCGTCGGCGGGAGGGCGCCTCCCGCCCGTGGATGCGGAACGGTCCGAGCGGTCCCGGTGGTTCGAGCGGTCCCGGTGGTTCGAGCGGTCCCGGTGGTTCGGGCGGTCCGGGCGGTTCGGGCGGTCCGGGCGGAAGCCCCCGCCCCCGATAGGGTCGGGGGCTTCCGCGTTCCTGGAGCCCGGCGCCGGAGCCGCGAGCGCTCCGCCGACCGCGGCACCGGGCGGCTCTTCGACGGCGGTTCAGCGGAGCGTCCCGCCGGAACGTTCCTCCTGGTCGCGCAGGCGCCGGCGCAGTCCTTCGGCGTCGTCCGCGTCGACGGTCATCGCACAGCCCGCCTCGCGCTGGGCGGAGCTCAGCGGGTGGTGGCGGGTGGCCCACCACCGACCCGCGTCGCTCCGCCAGATCGTCCAGTCGGGAAACTCCCGGGCCATCTCCGCCAGATGCCGGTCGAAAGACATCCATGCACCTTCCCCGCGCCCAGGACCGCTGTGACGTTCCACCTCCGACGGTGCGACACCTCTCTAGAGAAATCAATGATCGCAAGGGTCAGGTCAACCTACCGGTTGACGGGCGGCCTTGATCTATGCGTCGAAGTCGTACTGGAGTACATATGAGGCGGAGTCCAGGACCATCTCGTTGACCTCGACGGGCACGCCGGCCGAGGTGTAGGCGGTCCGCATGATCGCGATGACCGGGGTGCCCGCCGGGAGGTCCAGCTGGACGGTCTCGTGCGGGTGCGGCATCCGGGCCCGCACCTCCTCGGTGAAGTGGGCCGGGGCGTGCCCGAGGTCGCCCAGGCGCGCGTAGACGCCGCCGGGGCCGGTGTCCTCCTGGACGATCGCGGTGCCCTCCACCAGACCGGCGGGGAAGTAGGAGACCGAGAGCTGGACCGGCCGCCCGTCCACCGAGTAGCGCCGCCGCCGCACCCAGACCTCGGGCCCGCCCAGCACGCGGGCGACGTCCTCCTCGGCGGTCTCCCTGTCGAGCTGCACCTCGTCCACGGTGTACGGCCGGCCCCTGGTGTCGGACTCCCAGATGGCCTGCCCCTGGCCCCAGTGCTCACGGGAGAGCCGCCGGGAACCGTGCCGCCTGATGGGCCGGAAGCGCCGGACGTAGACCCCCGAACCGCGCTTGGGCACGGCCAGTCCTTCGTTGATGAGCACCGACAGCGCCTGCCTGGCGGTCGCACGGGCGATGCCGTGCTGCGCCATGAGGGCGTTCTCGCCCGGAAGCCGGTCCCCGTCACGGAGCTCGCCGGACAGGATCGCTTCGCGGAGCCCGTCGGCGATGCGCCGATAGATCGGGGTCTCGGGAGGTACCGGGGACTGCTGCACGTTTGATCACCCTCTGTCACCAACCGGGTTTGGCGTCTCCAGAGAACTTGCCCCGCCTTGTCCACGATCGCACAGATACAGAGGTTGGTACCGGGATTCTTTTGAGTGGATCGTGCCCGTGTGGTGATCCACGGGGGTTTTCTTGGTCCGTTTCCATGGAACGGTCCTGACCGCTATCGCCGTGCCCACCACCGGCGGGTGACGAGCGCGGCGAGTACGGCTCCCGCGGTGTTGAGGAGCACGTCGTCCACGGAGCTGACCCGGCCGAGACGCAGGCCGTACTGGAGGACCTCCACGGCGGCCGAGGCGGCGGCGGCCACGCCGGCGACCGCGGGGAGCGACGCCAGCCGCGCCGAGCGGACCGGGAGCAGCGCGCCGAGCGCGGCGAAGACCAGGAGGTTCCCCCCGACCTGTACGAACGCCGCTCCCGGTGACATGTGCCCGACCTGCCCGGCCAGGTCGACCAGCGGGACGAGGTTCACCCCCTGCGCGGTCCCGGGGGTCAGGATCATCCAGATCCACGGAACGGTCCCGGCCAGGGCGCCCACGTCGGCGGCGGCCGTACGCCAGGGGGCGGGATGCCCGGCGCGCCCGCGGCGGCGGGCCAGCAGGAACGCGGCGAGGACGGCCATCGGGACGGCCGAAACGGCCGTGATGACGACATCTCCCCATGTGCGCCATGCCTGCTCCACAGGACGATGATGCCAGGGCGGCCACCTCGCCGTGCGGTCCGTCAGGTCAGGGGAAGGTGGCTCCGGAGGAAGGCCGTCGCGTGCGCCCAGGCGGCCCGGGCGGCCTCGGGGTGGTGGAACTGCGGCGCCGCGTGGTTGTGGAAGGCGTGACCGGCCTCCTCCGCGACGTACATCTCGATGTTCGGGCGCCCGGCGGCGGCCTTCTCCACCTTGGCGACCTGGTCGCGCGGGATGTAGGGGTCGGAGCCGCCGAAGACGAGCAGCGCCGGGCAGCCGATCTTCTCCACCAGGCCGACCGCGTCCGGCACGCCGGAGCCGTAGAACGAGAGCAGCGCGTCCATCTCCACCGAGGCGGCCAGGACGTAGGCGATCGAACCGCCCAGGCAGAACCCGAGCGCCCCGCTGCGGCCGGTGGACTCCGGCAGCGCCCGCAGGTGCGCCAAGGCCATGGCCGCGTCGGAGACGGCGTGCGTGAAGTCGAGGCGGGAGGCCACCTCCATGGAGGCCATCGTCCCGGCCTCGGTGTGCTCGGCCTCCCAGTGCGGCTCGATCCGCCAGAACAGGTCGGGCGCCCCGACGACGTAGCCGAGCGCGGCCAGGTCCTCGGCGACCCTGCGGATGTACGGCCCGACCCCGAAGATCTCCTGGACCAGCAGGACGGCCGGGCCGCCGCCGCTCACCGGGAGCCACAGGTGCAGGTCGAACGAGCCGTCGGCGACGGTGACCGTCTCGGTCCGAGCTTCCACGGAGCCCTCCTGGATCTTCGTTCTGCTGACGACCAGCCTAGGACAGCGGAAGGGTCGTCCCCGGCATCCGTTCCCCGTCACCGGGTGATACGCCTGGGGCGCGGGTAAATGTGAGGATTCATCTCGCGCGAACCGCGCTCCACCGACGACCTCCCGGAGTGCCCCGATGGCCGAGCCCACCCACCGGCGGCGCATGGGCGTGCTGGCGATCTGCTGCATGAGCCTGCTGCTGGTGAGCCTGGACACCACCATCCTCAACGTCGCCCTGCCGGCCATCCGCCGGGAGTTCGACGCGTCGGTCTCCGGCCTGCAGTGGACGATCGACGCCTACGTGCTGGTGCTGGCCTCGCTGCTGATGCTCTCCGGCTCCACCGCCGACCGGATCGGCCGGCGCCGGGTCTTCCAGGCCGGGCTCGTGCTGTTCACCGCCGGCTCGGTGCTGTGCAGCCTCGCGCCGAGCCTGGGGTGGCTGGTGGCCTTCCGCACGGTGCAGGCGGTCGGCGGGTCGATGCTCAACCCGGTGGCGATGTCGATCATCACCAACACCTTCACCGACCCCCGGGAGCGGGCCCGCGCGATCGGCTTCTGGGGCGGCGTGATCGGCATCAGCATGGCCGCCGGGCCGCTGGTCGGCGGCCTGCTCGTGGAGACGGCCGGCTGGCGGCTGGTCTTCCTGATCAACCTGCCGGTGGGGCTGGCGGCCCTGGTCCTCACCGTGTTGTTCGTCCCGGAGTCCAGGGCCGCCCGGGCGCGCCGGACCGACCCCGTCGGGCAGCTCCTGGTGATCCTGGTGCTCGGGCCGCTCACGTTCGGCATCATCGAGGCCCCGGTCCTGGGCTGGACCTCACCGGTGATCGTCGCCTGCCTCGCGGTGGCGCTCTGCGCGCTGGCGGTGCTCCCGGCCTACGAGCGGCGCCGGGACGATCCGCTGATCGACCCGCGGTTCTTCCGGAGCGCGCCGTTCGCCGGGGCGGCGGCCATCGCGGTGTGCGGGTTCGCCGCGCTCGGCGGCTTCCTGTTCGTCAACACCCTGTACCTACAGGACGTGCGGGGCATGACCGCCCTGCACGCCGGGCTGTACCTGCTGCCGATGGCGGCCATGATGCTCCTGCTGGCCCCGCTCTCGGGGCGGCTGGTGGCCGCCCGCGGGCCGCGCCCGCCACTGCTGGCGGCGGGGACGGCGATGACGCTGGGCGGCGGGCTGTCGGCGGTGGGCGGCACGGGGTCCCCCGGTTCCCCCGACGCGCTGCTGCTCGCCTCCTTCGTCCTGTTCGGCGTCGGCATGGGCCTGCTCAACGCCCCCGTCACGAACACGGCCGTCTCCGGCATGCCGGTCGCGCAGGCCGGGGTGGCGGCGGGGATCGCCTCCACCAGCCGCCAGGTCGGCCAGGTCCTGGGCGTCGCGGTCGTCGGCTCCGTGATCGCCGCCGGGGTGGGCGGTGCGGCCGTCGCCGCGGGAGCCGGTTTCACCGGGGCCGCCCGTACGGCCTGGTGGATCATCACCGGCTGCGGAGCCGCCGTGCTCGTCCTCGGCGCCGCCACCACGGGCCCCTGGGCCCGGGGTACGGCGGAGCGCGCGGCGGCCCTGATCGGAGCCGAGGGGGGAGCGGCGCCGTCCGGTGGCCGCACGGGTTCCCGTACTGGATGATGGGAGGACTGGTAAGGACCCAACCGGGAGATGATTCATGGCCATCAGCCGCGCGGACTGCGCCGCCCTCGACGCCGCCGATCCCCTCCGGCACCTCAGGGACGAGTTCGTCCTGCCCGACGGGACGGTCTACCTGGTCGGCAACTCGCTCGGCGCCCCGCCGAAGCGCGCCGCGGCGGCGGTCACCCGGGTCGTGGAGGAGGAGTGGGGCGGCCGCCTGGTCGGCGCCTGGAACGCCGACGGCTGGTTCGACCTGCCGATCTCCACCGGTGACCGGCTGGCCCCCCTGATCGGGGCGGGCCCCGGGCAGGTCGTGGTGGGCGACACCACCTCCATCGCGATCGTCAAGGCCGTCTCGGCCGCGCTGCGCCTGCGCCCGGGGCGCCGGGTGATCGTCTCGGACCTGGACAACTTCCCGACCGACCGCTACATGGTCCAGGGGCTCGCGGGGGCGCTGGGCGGCTACGAGATCCGCGACGTGCGCGGCACGGAGGGCCTCGACGAGGCGCTCGCCGGAGGGGACGTGGCGTGCGTGCTGCTGTCGGAGGTCGACTACCGGACCGGGAACCGGCACGACACCGCCGAGGTGACGGCGCGGGTCCAGGCGGCCGGCGCGCTGATGGTCTGGGACCTGTGCCACAGCGCGGGCGCCTACCAGGTGGACGTGTCCCCGGCCGACTTCGCGGTCGGCTGCACCTACAAGTACCTCAACGGCGGCCCCGGCTCCCCGGCGTTCGTCTACGTGCACCCGCGCCACCAGGCCGACGCCGAGCACATCCTGACCGGCTGGCACGGCCACGCCGCGCCGTTCGCGTTCGAACCCGGCTACCGCCCGGCCGAGGGGGTGCGGCGCTTCGCCGTGAGCACCCCGCACGTGCTCTCCTTCGCCTCGCTCAACGCCTCGCTGGACGTCTGGGAGCGGGCGGACCTGGCCGAGGTGCGGGCCAAGAGCGTGGCGCTCACCTCCCTCTTCATCGACCTGGTCGAGGAGCTGTGCGCGCCGTACGGGCTCGGGCTGGCCACCTCGCGCGACCCGGAACGCCGGGGCAGCCAGGTGAGCTTCACCCATCCGGAGGGCTACCCGGTCATGCGCGCGCTGATCGACCGGGGCGTGCACGGGGACTTCCGCGCCCCGGACATCCTCCGGTTCGGCTTCGCCCCGCTGTACATCCGCCACGTGGACGTCCACGATGCGGCGGTCACCCTGGCGGAGGTGCTGGAGAAGGAGCACTGGCGCGACGAGCGGTACCGGCGGCGGCTCGCCGTCACCTGATCCCGGTCCCGGTTCTCCGGTCCCGGGAGTTCGGTCTGTCGCCGGGCCTGGTCGCCGGTCCGCCGCGTGCCCGCGACCGGTTCGCCACCGCCCGGTGGTCCCCGGGTCTCCCTGGATAAATAGGATGAGCGCGCCCACAAGGCACTTTTCACCACATGTCCAGGGAGACCCCCGTTCCATGTTGACGACCTTCGCGGTCACGGCGCTCGTGATGATCATGATTCCCGGGCCGGACCAGGCCCTGATCACGCGCAACGCCCTCGCCTTCGGCCGTACCGCCGGCCTGCTGACCATGACCGGCGGCCTGTTCGGGCTCGCCGTCCACGCCACCTCCGCCGCGATCGGGCTCTCGGCCCTGCTGCTGGCCTCGGCCACCGCCTTCACCGTGCTGAAGGTCGCGGGCGTGGTCTACCTGCTCTGGCTGGGTGTCCAGGCGCTGCGCTCCAGCCGCCGTACGGCCGCCGCCACCGCCGTCGTCACGGAGGTCCCGGCCGACGGGGGCCCGCCCTTCCGGCACGTCCGCAACGGCTTCCTGTCGAACGTGCTCAACCCCAAGGTCGCTCTCTTCTTCGTGACCTTCCTGCCCCAGTTCCTGCCGGCCCACGGCAACACGCTGGGCCGGGCCCTCCTGCTCTCGGCGATCTTCGCCGGGCTGTACCTGCTCTGGTTCGGCTTCTACAACGTGGTGGTGGACCGGATCGGCGCGCTGCTGCGCGCCCCCCGGGTCCGCGCCAGGGTCGAGCGGGTCACCGGTCTGCTGCTGGTCGGCTTCGCGATCCGCCTGGCCGTGCAGCAGCCCTGACGACGGCCGGCGCCGACATGTTTGCGCGGCGGGGTCCGGCTGGGTAGCGTTGCCGTTCCCAGCAGTGGACGCACCGGAGGAGGTGAGACCCATCAACGCCAGATCAGGCCGGGTGCTCTCCTCCCGCGGCCGCGCGGTCCACCCGGCCTAGGTGACCGAGAGAGCACCCATCGGAATTCCGAAGGGCTCTCATGCCGGTTCAGCCGTCACCGCACATCCGATCCGTTCCCCCGCCACCCGCCGCGGCCCCGCCTGTCGTCCCGTCCGGCGTAGAGGTCCCGCCTGTCGGCCTGTCCGGCGTAGAGGTCCCGCCTGTCGGCCTGTCCGGCGTCGAGGTCCCGTCCGCCGTCGTCGCCAGGCTCCGGGCCGCCGGTTGCGTCTTCGCCGAGGACGAGGCCGAGCTGCTCGCCGCCGCGGCGCGGACGCCCGGCGAGCTCACCGCCATGGTGGAGCGGCGGGTCGCCGGGCTCCCCCTCGAGCACGTCCTGGGCTGGGCGGAGTTCTGCGGCCTGAGGGTGGCCGTGGATCCCGGGGTCTTCGTGCCCCGCCGCCGCACCGAGTTCCTCGTCCGCCGAGCCGCCGCCTTCGCCCGTCCGGGATCCGTCGTCGTCGACCTGTGCTGCGGTTCGGGGGCGCTGGGCGCGGCGCTGGCCGCCGCCCTGGCCGCGCCTCCGGAGAGGGCCGCCGGCAGGGCTCCGGAGGACCCTCCGGACGGCACCCCCGGCGGGCTGGAACTGCACGCCGCCGACATCGATCCCGCCGCGGTGGCCTGCGCCCGCCGCAACCTCGCCGCCCTGGGCGGCCGGGTGTACCGGGGCGACCTCTACGAGCCGCTGCCCGCCGCGTTGCGAGGCCGTGTCGACGTCCTGCTCGCCAACGTGCCCTACGTGCCCACCGGTGAGATCACGCTCCTGCCTCCGGAGGCCCGGCTCCACGAGGCGCGGGTGGCGCTGGACGGCGGCGCGGACGGGCTCGCCGTCCTGCGGCGGGTGGCCGCCGGGGCGCCGCGGTGGCTGGCGCCGGGCGGCCGCCTGCTGTTCGAGACGAGCGGGCGGCAGGTTCCGTCGGCCGTCGGGATCGTCACCCGGGAGGGGCTGGTGCCGGAGGTGGCCGTCTGCGAGGAACTGGACGCCACCGTGGTCGTCGCGACCCGGCCGCCCACCGGTTCACCCGGCCGGACCCGGTAGCCGGGCGGTGCGGACGCCTCGGCCGACGGGATCCCGTCAGCCGAGGCGGGCGGGTTCCTACCGGGGAACGATCGGGAGGGTGATGCAGGAGTCCGGGAAGACCTTCTGGTGCTGGAGGACCAGATCGGCCTCGGTGGCCTCGGCGGCCGGGCGGCCGGTTCCGGGATTGCGGTCGAAGCGGGGGAAGTTGGAGCTGGAGACCTCCACCCGGATGCGGTGGCCGGCCTTGAAGACCTGGCTGGTGGCGACCAGGTCGATGGTGAACGTCCCGGCGGGTTCGGCGGTGCGGACGATGCCGTCGATCACGCTCATCGCCCGCCCGTCGGGGTGGACGTCCACCAGCTTGGCCGTCCAGTCGGTGGCGGCCGCCGAGGTCTCACCGTGCAGGGTCACCGTGACCGGGCCGGTCACCTCGACGTCGGCGGCCAGGACCTCGGTGGTGTAGCAGAGCACGTCCGGGCGGAGCTCCACGTCGCGCTGGTCCTGCGGGCCGACGTTGGTGGTGTCGGGCAACAGGAGCGGGCCGCCGACCGTGGGGACCGGGTCGCGCGGGTCGAAGGTGAACACGGCCGGTTCCGCGGTGGCGGGAGGAGCGGTGGACAGCAGCCCGTCGGAGTGGAAGTGGTAGCGGGTCTCGACGGCGCGGGCCAGAGGCCAGGCCTCCTCGTCCCGCCACACGTCGTCGCCCATCACGAAGATCTTCACGGCGGGGCCGGTGTCCTCGCCCCGCAGGAAGGCCAGCTGCCGCTGCTCCAGCCGGATCGCCTGCGCGGAGGCGGAGAAGCCGAAGTCCAGCCGGCCGGTGCCGGTCGCGCCCAGCGCCGTGTGGGACCAGGGACCGATGATCAATGGCCCGCCCAGGCGGCGGTGGTTCTCCAGCGTCCCGGCCAGGAACAGGTCGAACCAGCCCGCCACGTGCATGACCGGCACCTCGATCCGGTCGTGCCGCAGGGTCTCGGCCAGGTCCTGCCAGTAGGCGTCGCGCTCCGGGTGACCGGTCCAGTCCCGCCACCACGGGATGCCCGGGACGTCGCCCACCGGGAGGGTGCGGGCCGCGGCGGCCTGGTCGCCCAGGACCGGCAGGAGCGCGCCGAACCCGGCGCCGACGTCCTCGCCCGCCTCCATGGCGTGCACCAGCCCGAGCATCGCCTGCATCGCGCCCCAGCCCAGGGCGGAGCCCAGCGCGAACGCCCCGCCGTGGTACTTCAGCCCGTCATGGAAGTCGTGCGGCGTCACCGCGGCGACCACGGCCTTCAGCCCCGGCGGGCGCGTCGCGGCGGCCTGCAGCGCGCATCCGGCCAGGTAGGACATGCCGCTCATCACGACCTCGCCGTCCGACCACGGCTGCGCGGTGATCCAAACGATCGTGTCGTGGCCGTCGGCGCCCTCGTCCAGCCAGGGCCGGAACTCGCCGTCGCTGCTCCCGCGCCCCCGGCAGTGCTGCAGCACCACCGCGAACCCGGCCTGCAGCGCTGACCGCACCGGCACCGACCGGAACGTGCCCTCGCCGTACGGCGTGCGGACCAGCAGCGTGGGGAACGGCCCGCCGCCGGCCGGCCGGTGGACGTCGCCGCGCAGGACGGTGCCGTCGCGCATCGGCATGGGCACGTCGTGTTCGGTGGTGATCGCCAGCGGGGTGCGGTCGAGCTTCGGCATGAGGCTCCTCGGTGCAGGGGCAGGGGCAGGGGCAGGGGCGGAGGCGGGGGCAGGGAGCGGGGCGGGGATCTCGCGGAGACGTGGGCCGCCGGCCGAGGTGGGGACGGGGTGGGGACGGGGTGGGGACGGGGTGGGGACGGGCCGCCGCCGGGGACGGGCCGGGTGAGGACGGGCCGCCGGGCCGCCGTCAGGTCAGGGCATAGGCGTCGTAGCGGACGGCGCCGGGGGCGCGGGCACCGGAGGCCACGGCCAGCGTGCGGTTGAGCCACAGATAGCGCTCGTCACCCGTCTCGAAGCGGCAGAACAGCCGGAAGTAGTACGCCGACGGATCCACCTCCTCGCCCCGGGCCAGGCGGCCGAGGACCTCCGGCGGACCGTGCCGCACGCCGCTGGTGGAGATGTACAGGTGCGCGCCGTCGTGGGTGCGCAGCGTGTAGCGGGTGTCGATGCTGGCCGTGCCGTCGGCGTGCACGACCTGCCAGTCGGCCCCACCGGGCAGCACGGTCCCCGACAGGCGGGGACCGTCGAACGACCCGCCGACGATGTTGATCACCCGGCGGCGGCCCCACTGCGAGTCGCCGAGATCGAGGATCGGGTCGAGTTCCACGTGGAACGCGGCGAGCGGTTCGAGGTTCACGGGCGGCGCTCCAGGGGCTTACGGGCGGTGGTCCGGGGCATCGGAGGGGGCTTGCGGGCGGTGGTCCGGCGGACCGGGGGTGCGGCGGCCCGGCGGCTCGGTGGTTCACCGGGTGACATTCCAGGAAGGGCGTTCGTTGAGCGAGGCCGGGTCGAAACCGGCGGTGCGCTTGTAGGCGGCGGCGATCTCGGCGCGCTCCGCGTACGGGATGACCTGCTCGATGTCGTCGAACCCGCCGGGCGCGCGCTCGTGGGCGAGCTTCATGACGACCTCGGGGCCCATCTCGCGGTTGGACAGCTGCAGGGCGGTCGTGGCGGGGCGGCGCAGCGCCTCGTAGGCGGCCAGGTCCCCGCGGGCCAGCGAGTGCGCCAGCACCCGGGCGTCGATGATCGCCTGCGAGGCGCCGTTGGAACCGATCGGGTACATCGCGTGGGCGGCGTCGCCCAGCAGCGTGACGCCGTCGAAGGTCCAGCGGGGCAGCGGGTCGCGGTCGACCATCGGGTACTCGTAGGCGGCCTCGGCCCCGGCGATGACGCCCGGCACGTCCAGCCAGTCGAAGCGCCAGTCCGCGAAGTGCCGGCCGATCTCGGCCGGGTCCGCCGGGTGGTTCCAGTTGCCCCGGTCCGGGGCATCGCCGTCCAGCGGCCGCTCGGCGATCCAGTTGATCAGCGTGCGCCCGCCGGTCTCGATCGGGTAGGCGACGAACTTCTGGGCGCCGTCCCCGGCCATGATCATGGATCGACCGGTCAGGAACGGCTCGCCGTACGTGGTGCCGCGCCACAGCACCAGGCCGTTCCACGGGGGCGGGCCCTCTCCGGGGAACAGGTGGGCGCGGACCGCCGAGTGGATGCCGTCCGCGCCGATCAGCAGGTCCTCGCCGCCGAGGCCGGTGATCCTGCTGCCGGTCCGTACGGCCCGCGGCCCCAGCCGCTCGGCGACCGCCTCCAGCAGGAGCAGTTGCAGGCGTCCGCGGTGCACGGAGTACTGCGGCCAGGCGTAGCCGGCGGCCAGGCCCCGGGGCTCGGACCAGATCGCCGTGCCGTACCGGTTGAAGTAGGCCAGCTCGGCGGTGGCGACACCGATCTCCGCGAGCCGGTCGCCGAGGCCGAGCTCGGTCAGCTCCCGCACGGCGTGCGGCAGGAGGTTGATGCCCACGCCCAGCGGCCGGATCTCGGGCACGGCCTCGTGGACGGTCACGTCCTCGAAACCGGCCGCGTGCAGGCTGAGCGCGGTGGCCAGTCCGCCGATGCCGGCTCCGGCGATGACGATGCGCACGGGCTCCTCCGGGGACGCCGCCGCTGCGACGACAGATTGTTATGGCCATAACAATATTCACGCCGGGTGGCCCGTTGCGCAAGACTTGGCCGGTGGACGGAACCGGTGACGACGGGGATCGGCGGGCGGGCCTCGACGAGGATCCTCCGGGCGAGGGCGAGGGCGAAAGCTGGCAGGAGGCCCGGGCGGACCCCGGTGCGGGCTTCCGGGGCGGCGAGGGCCTGCCGGACGACCTGTGGGCGGGTCCCCCGGGCGTCCCGGCGGACCTGCGGTACGCCGCCTACGCGCGCGAGCGCCTGGCCGCCATGCCGCCGCCGGCCGACGCCGAGGCGTTCGGGCTGGCCTACAACCTGCTTCAGCTGGCCTATCTGCTCGTCAACGACCTGGAGACCCGGATCCACCGCCCGCGCGGCTGGACGCTCCCCGGCTTCCGGCTGATGTTCAAGCTGTGGCTGCTCGGGCCCACCCGGCCCGCCCGGCTCGCCGAGATCTCGGCCATGTCCCGCTCGGCGGTGACCAACGCGGTCAACACCCTGGAACGGGACGGGCTGGTGGCACGCCGCCCGCTGCCGGAGGACGGGCGCGCGGTGGTGGTCGCGCTGACCGCCGAGGGCGAGACGGCCGTCCGCGCGGCCTTCGCCGAGCAGACCCGCAGGGAGCGGGAGTGGTTCGCGCCCCTGGGCGCCGTCGAGCGCGAGCACCTGACCGGCCTGCTCGCCCGCATCCTCGAATCCCGCCCGCCCGGCGCCCTCTGAGCCGCCCGCCGGAGCCGGGCCCAGGCTGCGGGGGTCAGGCGTCCCGGGGCCCGGCTGCGGGGGTCAGGCGTCCTGGGCGTCGAGCGCGGCGACGAGCTTCTTGGGGGCCACGGCGCGGTAGCTCTCCTCGACCCAGTCGAGCAGCACCTCGGTCTCGGGAAGCGTCCCCGTCAGCGGGACCGTCACCCACCCGGACCTGCCGAGTCCGTAACCCGAGGGGCGGACGCCGTCGAGGGCCAGGGCGTGGCCGTGCGACTCGGGCAGCTTCACCCCGGCGCTCGGGCTCCACTTGTCGGTCGGCTCCTCCACGCCGAGGAAGAGGAAGATCTTCTTGTTGACCTTGACGACGGTCTCACCCCAGGGGTGGTCCTCGTAGGCCTCCGGGAACCGGAGGGCGAACTCGCGCAGCGTCTCGCGGACCTCACGCCATTTCTCCATGCCCGCCATTGTGGACGCCGGGTCCGACGTTTTCCCGCCATCCGGCGAGCACCCGGTCGATGTCCGCCCGGATCCGGTCGCGGGCCTCGGCGCGCGGCACCCCCGCCATCAGCAGCCGGTCGTAGTCCGTGTCGAGGTGCCGCACCGAGGCGACCACGGCCAGCGTGACGGCGTTCGCGTCGAGGACCTTGGCGGCGGCCGTGCGCCCCACCCGGCCGCTGCCCCGCTCCGCCGCGTGCCGGGCGATCTCCGCGGCCCGCTCCTGCGGGCAGCCGGGGAACAGCCGGACGATCTCCTCGGCCATCCCGGCCTGGAAGCGCAGGTCCTCGTCCGTCCGGCGCTCGCGGTCGCGCTCGCGGCGGCGGAGCCGTACCTCCTCGTCGGCCAGGCACTGCTCCTCGGCCCGCGCCAGCGCGGCCTCCTCGACGAGGACGCCGAGTCGCTCGTACCGCTTGCGCCGGGCGTTGAAGCGGACCACGACGGCGGCCAGCCCGCTCTCCTTCTTGGCCCGGCGGCTGAGCGCGGCGTCCCCCGCCGGGAGGAGGACCAGGTGGTCCAGATCCGCGCAGGTCAGGCAGTGGGGCTCGGCGTTCTCCATGATCAGGTACGGCCCGGTGCCGCGGCAGTCGGCGCACTCCCACGCCCTCGTCGCCTCGACCACCGTCAGGTCGGGCGCCTTGGCCTGCCGCTCGGCGAGCTGCCTGCGCCGGGCCTGGCTCATGTCCGGTGAGACCCAGTGGACCCGGAACGGGCCGTCGTCGCCGGAGGCGGTGAACCGGAGCTCGGCGCGGTCGCGGGCGGCCGACAGGTAGGGGGCCTCGCCGGGGGCGAGGCCCCGCTCCCCGGCCCACCGGGCCAGGACCGCCACCGCGTCGGCCATCCTCGCGCCGTCCACGGCCGCGAGCTCCTCCAGCGACCCCGCCCGGCCCTGCCGCCAGACGTCCACGTGCCGGGCGTGCAGCCAGCCCGCCCCGGTCAGCACGTCGATCGCCGTCACATATTTGCGCTGCGCGAGCGCGGCCTCCGCCGCCGCCACGACCCGCCGTTCGTACTTCGCCACGGCCCCAGCCTGCCGTACGGCGCGGCCCGGCCGGTCCGGAAGCCGCCGGTTCCGGAGGGCCGGTCGGTTCCGGAGGGCCGGCCGGTCCGGAAGCCGGAGGTTCCGGAGCGGCCGGTTCCGCAGGCGCCGGGTTCACGGGGCCGGACGCGCCGGGTTCACCGGGCCGGGGTCAGAAGTACCAGGGGAAGGGGCTCCAGTCGGGGTCGCGCTTCTCCAGGAAGGAGTCGCGGCCCTCGACCGCCTCCTCGGTCATGTAGGCCAGCCGGGTGGCCTCGCCGGCGAAGAGCTGCTGGCCGACCATGCCGTCGTCGGCCAGGTTGAAAGCGTACTTCAGCATGCGCTGGGCCATCGGGCTCTTGCCGTTGACCTTCCGGGCCCACTCCAGGGCGGTGCTCTCCAGCTCCGCGTGGGGCACGACGGCGTTGACCATGCCCATCCGGTGGGCGTCCTCGGCGGTGTAGTCGTCGCCGAGGAAGAAGATCTCGCGGGCGAACTTCTGGCCTACCTGGCGGGCCAGGTAGGCCGAGCCGTACCCGCCGTCGAAGCTGGCCACGTCGGCGTCGGTCTGCTTGAACCGGGCGTGCTCCCGGCTGGCGAGGGTCAGGTCCGAGACGACGTGCAGGCTGTGCCCGCCGCCGGCGGCCCAGCCCGGCACCACGCAGATGACGACCTTGGGCATGAAGCGGATCAGCCGCTGGACCTCCAGGATGTGCAGGCGGCCGGCCCGCGCCGGGTCGACCTGTCCGCCCTCGGCGTACTTGTAGCCGTCGCGCCCGCGGATGCGCTGGTCGCCGCCCGAGCAGAACGCCCATCCGCCGTCCTTCGGCGAGGGCCCGTTCCCGGTGAGCAGCACGCAGCCGACGTCGGCGCTCATCCGGGCGTGGTCGAAGGCGCGGTAGAGCTCGTCCACCGTCTGCGGGCGGAACGCGTTGCGCACCTCGGGCCGGTCGAAGGCGATCCGCACCGTCCCCTGGTCCACGGCCCGGTGGTAGGTGATGTCGGTGAAGTCGAAGCCCTCGACCTCCCGCCACGCCTGCGGGTCGAACAACTCGGAGACCATGCTCGTCACCTCTCCCGGCCCGGTGCGCCGGCGGTTGGGGAACCGGTTAGTAGGGAAGAGCGTAGGGCGTGAAGCCCGAGGCCATGAAAGGCGCCTTGAACTTCGCGTAGGCGACCGTCGCGACGTCCCCGTCGGAGGTGTAGCGCTCGCTGGGGTTGGCCTTCAGCCAGTCCAGCCAGGCGGTGGAGCAGAAGCGGGCGCAGTCGTCCTTCTTGATCTTGTCCATGGAGCGGATGCGCGGCAGGTTCACCGGGTCGAAGTCCTTGCTGAAGGGCGAGGACCCCGGGGTGTACCCGGCGCGGAAGACACCGCCGTAGTCGTAGGAGACGTCCCCCGCGCGGCCCTTGAGGGCCCACGACTTGGTGCTCGGCTGGTTTCCGTACGGCAGCGCCAGCGTCACCGGGTCGGTGCCGGTCAGCTCGGTGATCAGCTCGTGGCCCTTGGCGATCTCGGTCATCGCCTCCTTCTTCGACATGCCGAGGAGGTTGCGGTGGCCGTGGGTGTGGTTGCCGATGTCGAAGCCGTTCTCCCGGAGCCAGGTGAGCATCTGCGTCTGCTCCTCCGGGGTGGTCTTGCCGAACAGGTCGCGCGTCACGTAGAAGGTGGCCACCGGCCGGAACCCCGGGTGCTTCTTCGCGACCTCCTGCAGGATGGCGACGGCGGTGTTCGGCATCGGCGTGCCCGTCCCGTCCAGGGTGAGCTGCTCCGGGGACGCGTCGTCGAAGGTGAGGACGACCGGGTGCTTGCCGGGGGGGACGCCGATGCGCCCGCGGACGTACTCGGCGGCGGTGATCGGGACGTAGCCCTCGACGGCCAGCCGCTCCAGCTCCTTGCGGAACTGCCCGGGGGTGCGGTCGTCGGGGGCCGTGGGCCTGTCCACCACCCGGTGGTACATCAGGACGGGGATCTGGCCCAGTTCGTTGGCCTTGACCTTGGCGGCCCTGGCCGCCTTCTCCTTGCGGACGGCGCTCTGGTCGGTCTTGCCGCCCTGCCGTCCGGCGGCGGCGCCGATCTTCTTCTGCTCCGGCTCGTCCTCCCACGGCATGCACCCGGTCAGCGCGGCACATGCCAGCGCGGCGGCCAGGCCGGCCGCGCCTACCCTACGACAGCTCATCAGATCTCCCCGGAAAGGTGGAACAGGTGCGATGGGGGGGTGGCCGGCCGCCCCTGCGGGGCAAGGGCGGCGGCGCCCGGCGCTACCGCGCGCCGGCGGCGAGCGGCTGCTCGTCCCGGTTCTTCAGGACGGGCGCGCCGGCGACCTCGATCCGGCGGGCGTGCGGGTCGATCGGGTCGAGGTGGCCGCCGTGCTGGTCGTGGCGGTCGGCGTCGGGGTCGTCGAACCAGACGCCGCCCTCGGCCAGGTAGCGGAAGGAGACGCCCCGGTGCGCGGGGACGGTGACGGTCACCTGGTAGGTCCCGTCGTCGCCGCGGCGCATCGGGTGGGCGTACGGGTTCCAGTCGTTGAAGTCCCCGACGAGGGAGACCTCACCGCGGACCTGGTCGGCCGGCAGGGTGAAGGTGAGCTTGACCTGCCCGTTCTTGGCGGGCTTACCACGCTTGATCACTGATGTCCTCCTGAACTCGTTGCCTCATGGCCGCTGCCGCGGTGATGGGCGCGCGGGGCGCCCCGTCCGCACGTGCACCCGTCCATGCGGGCCGCATGCGGGCGCACTGTCCACACGGATCGCGGTGGAGGCGTCGCGGTGGAAGCGGAGGTCCGTCCGGCTGACTGGTACAGACCATGAGAATCTCTACTTCCTGGTCCCCATGGGGTGATATGGACACACTGCGTGTTGTGCAGGATTTACGCCCACATGCCGCTATCCCGACGGTGAGCGCGGGAATCCGGCCGGAAGGCGGGGTGATCCCGTCCGGGGGATGTCGTCACGCTCCGTCAACGGTCCCGGCCGCCGGGTCCGGCCGTTGGTCCCGGTCGTTGGTCCCGGTCGCTGGTCCCGGCACATACCGACCGTTTAGTATGTTGGTTCCGTGCCGGTGGGGTGCCGGTGCGCCGGTGCGTGGGTGAAGGAGTTCGCGTTGGATGCCGGAGAGGTCCGCGACGAGGACGCGTTCGACGTCGCCGCGCTGCACGCCTGGCTGACCGGGCGGGTGGAGGGCCTGGACGGGCCTCCGGAGGTGCGGCAGTTCAGGGGCGGCGTGTCGAACCTGACGTACCTGCTCCGGTACGACGGCCTGAACCTGGTTCTGCGCCGTCCGCCGCGCGGGCACAAGGCCGCCTCCGCGCACGACATGCGGCGCGAGTTCACGGTGCAGCGGCGGCTGCGGCCCCACTTCGGCGCCGTCCCCGAGATGCTGGCCTTCTGTGATGATCCGGCGGTGCTGGGCGGCGAGTTCTACGTGATGGAGCACCTGGAGGGGACGGTGCTGCGCCGCGAGCTCCCGGCCGGGATGACGCTGGGCGAGGACGAGGCCAGGGCCCTCGGCCACACCGTGGTCGACACCCTGGCGGACCTGCACGCGGTGGATCCGGAGGCGGCCGGGCTCGGCGAGCTGGGCCGGGGGCCGGGCTACGTGCGGCGGCAGGTCGAGGGCTGGTCGCGGCGCTACCGCGGCGCGCTGACCGACGACGTGCCCGACGGCGAGGCCGTGATGGCCTGGCTGGCCGGGCACCAGCCCGCCGACGCCGCCCTGCGGCTGATCCACAACGACTGGAAGCTCGACAACCTGATCCTGGACGTGGACGGGCCGCTGCGGGTCGTGGGCGTCCTGGACTGGGAGATGGCGACGGTCGGCGACCCGCTGATGGAGCTGGGCTCGGCCATGGCCTACTGGATCACCGCGGACGACGACGAGCTCTTCGCCCTCCTGCGCCGCCAGCCCACGCACCTGCCCGGCATGCCCACCCGCGAGCAGTTCGTGGAGCGCTACCTGTCGCGGACGGGCCTGCCGATGGGGCGCTGGGACTTCTACGAGGTCTTCGGCCTGTTCCGGCTGGCGGTGATCACCCAGCAGATCTGGTTCCGCTACCGCGCGGGCCAGACCACCAACCCGGCGTTCGCGCCGTTCGGCGACGCGGTGCGGATCCTGATCGCCCGCGCCTCGGACCTGGCCGGGGTACGGCCGCCCGGCTGAACCCGCGGCCCCGGACTCACTTCCCCTGCGGGGAGGTCTCGATCGGCTCCTTCTCCTCCACGGACAGGCCGGGCTCCTGGGGAAGGTCCTCGACCTCGATGACCGACTCCTCCGGCGGCGCCTCGACGGTCACCCGGGAGCCCCAGCCGGTGAAGCGCAGGTCGGAGCTGAGCCCCAGTACGTAGTCGTCGTTCGTCCGCTGGGAGACCTTGGTGGTCAGGCGGGTGACCCGGCCCCTGTCGTCGAACCAGAGCGCCCAGGCGACCTTCTCGCCTTTCTCGCCGCGGCTCATCGGCACGCCGAAGGGCCAGCCGGGGATCTTGGCGGAGTAGATGGTGCCCTTGGCGCTGCGCGGGCCGGCGGAGGAGGCGGTGGCGAGCAGCGCCTTCAGGGCGCCCGGCTCGAACTCGGATGAGGGCACGACCCGCGGAGGCCGGCCGGGCCTTCGCGGGCCCGGCCGGAGGGGCGGCCTCAGGTGGTCCAGGGCGGGGTGATCCGCTCGGCGTCCCTGGGAGCCAGCTCGCACGCGTCCTCGGGTGAGACGCCGCCGGGGTTGTACGCCCGGCCGCCCGGGAGTGCGGCGACGATCGCGACGAAGCCGTCCCGGGCGTCGGCGAAGACCTGCCGGGGCAGGTCGGCGGGCATGACGACGGTGTCGCCGGCGACCAGGTCGATCTTCTCGCCGGCCAGGTCGACGGTGGCCCCGCCCTCCAGCAGGGTCCAGATCTGCTCGGTCTCGAAGGCGTGGAGCGGGCCCTCCCTGCCGGGCGCCATGTCCACCCGCCAGAGGGCCTGCCCGGCGCCGCCCAGGGTGGGCGAGGCGAAGGTGGTCATGACGGCGTTGGGCGTGGTGCTGCGGCGGGCTTCGGCGGCACGGATGACGGACATCGCTGCGGTCTCCTAAGATGGTCAACGTTGTTGTCCATATAGTCAATCAGGTTGTCTATCATGTCAAGCGACCCGCCCGGATTCGAGCTCCCGCTCCGGCTGTTCCTCGGCTTCCGCGTCCTCATCGACGAGCTCCACGCCGAGCTCGCCCGGCAGGGCCATCCCGACATGCGCCCCATGCACGGGTTCGCGCTCCAGGCGATCATGCGCGGCGGCGACACCGCCGTGGAGCTCGGCCGTACGCTCGGCGTCTCCAAGCAGGCGGCGGGCAAGACGATCGAGACGCTGGAGCGCCTCGGCTACGTCGAGCGCACCGTCGACCCCCGCGACACGCGGCGCAAGATCGTACGGCTCACCGCGCGCGGGGCCGACTCGCTGGAGCGCTCGGCCCGCATCTTCGACGACCTGCGCCGCCGCTGGGCCGGCGAGATCGGCGAGGAGCGGCTCCGCGCCCTGGAGGCCGACCTGTGCAAGGTGACGCCGGTGGACGTCTTCCGCCTCGACGTGCCGGGCTGGTTCGGTGGCCAGTGATCCGCGGGCGGCGTTGCCTAACGCGTAACCAGTAGGTTACGCTTTCAACGTGGATCAGGTGGCAGGGGCGATCGCGGACCCCGTACGGCGCGAAATCCTGATGATGCTGCGCGAGGGGCGGCTCTCCGCCGGGGAGATCGCCGGACGGTTCCCGATCAGCAGGCCCGCGGTCAGCCGCCACCTGCGCGTGCTCAGGGACAGCGGGCTGGCCCGCGACGAGCTGGTGGGCAGGCAGCGGTTCTACGTGCTCGACACCGGGCCGCTCACCGGCCTCGCCGAGTGGATGGCCCTGCTCGCCAGGCCCTCGGGCTGGGAGCACCGTCTCGACGCCCTGGAGACGGAGATCCACCGGACCCGCCGCGAGCGCCGCGTGCACGACATGACCGACCAGGCGAAGGAGAACACCGCGTGAGCCCCATCCCCACCGGCCGGTTGTTCCGCACCGGCGACGGAAGCGATCTCGTCCTCGGCCGCACGTTCCGCGCCTCCGCCGAGGACGTGTGGGCGAGCCTCACCGAGCCCGAGCGCACGGCCCGCTGGTTCGGCCCGTGGGAGGGCGAGGCCGCCCCCGGCCGGACGGTCCGGGTGCGGATGGCGTTCGAGGAGGGAGCGCCCTGGTGCGACCTACGCATCGAGGCGTGCGACCCGCCCCGGCGGCTGGTCCTGTCGATGACCGACGAGCACGGGAGCTGGGACGTGGAGCTGCTGCTGTCCGAGGCGGACGGCTCGACGGAGCTGCGGTTCGTGCAGCACCTGGCCGGGGAGGACGGCCTCGGCGAGGTCGGCTCCGGCTGGGAGTACTACCTCGACCTGCTCGCGGCCTCGCGCGAGGGCGGCCCGCGGCCGGACTTCGGCGACTACTACCCCGCGATGAAGGCCTATTTCGAGGAGCTGCCGACCCGGGCGGAGACTCCCGGCCGCACCGGGTGAGGTGATCTGCCCGCCGGAGCCGCCGGAGCCGCCGGAGCCGCCGGTCTCCCGGACGAGCCCGACGGCCCGGAAGGGTCAGGCCAGGCCGGTGAAGAACCGGCGGACGTCGGCGGCGAGCACTCCGGGCACCTGGTGCGCGGCGTAGTGGCCGCCGGAGTCGTAGGTGTTCCAGGAGACGATGTTCTCGTGGTCGCGCTCGGCGAAGCGGCGCACCGACTTGAAGTCGTCGGCGAAGCCGGCCAGTGCGATCGGCACGGTGGTCGGCTCGGCGGGCTGCTCGGCCCGCTTGTCCTCGTAGTAGAAGCGGATCGACGAGCCCGCGGTGCCGCAGAACCAGTGGATCGCGATGTTGGCCAGCACGAAGTCGTCGTCGAGCCCCTCACCCAGGAGCTGGGCCATCCAGCCGAGCAGCCCGGCCGGGGAGTCGGCGAGCGCGTGCGCGAGCGTCTGCGGGGACTGGGCCTGGAGCAGGTTGAAGGCGCCCATGTTCTCCCAGAACCACTGCAGGTGGGCCACGGCCGCCTGCTCCTCCTCGGTCAGGCCCTCGAACTCGGCCGGGTCGCCGGAGGGGAAGGAGAAGATCTGCGTGACGTGCACGCCGACCACGTGCCCGGCGTCGACCCTGCCGACCTCCGGGGAGATCAGCGAACCGCCGTCGTTGCCGACCGCGCCGTAGCGTTCGTAGCCGAGCCGGCTCATCAGCTCGGCCCATGCCCTGGCCACGCGGTTGCGGTCCCAGCCCTTCTCCCGGGTCGGTCCGGAGAAGCCGAAGCCGGGGATCGACGGGATGACCAGGTGGAAGTCCTCCGACAGCGGCTCGACGACGTCGAGGTACTCCATGACCGTGCCGGGCCAGCCGTGCGTGAGGATCAGCGGCAGGGCCTCCGGGTTCGCGGAGCGGACGTGGACGAAGTGCACGTCCTGCCCGTCGATCTCGGTGGTGAACTGCGGGTGGGCGTTGAGCCGGGCCTCCACGGCGCGCCAGTCGAAGCCGGTGCGCCAGTACTCCACCATCCGCTTGACGTAGTCGAGCCGGACCCCGTACGCGCCGTCCGAGCCGGGCAGTTCGTCCGTGAAGCGGGTCAGCGCCAGCCGGGCGCGCAGATCGTCGAGGTCGGCCTGGGGGACGTCGACGCGGAAGGGGCGGATCTCGGTCATGGCTTCCTCTTCACTCCAATGGGAACGAACCGTTCTGTTCCAGAATACCAGAACGGAATGATTTGTTCCACAATTTGCGGTGATGGGAAGGCGGCGGCCGTCCGGAGGGCGCCGACGAGGCGCGGGCCCCTACTGCCCGGGCCCCGGGAAGGTCACTCGGGCCCCTGTCGCCCGGACCCCGGGAGGGTCACCCGAGCCGCCTGAAGCCCCGGCGCCGCCGGCCGGGAGCGCCGTCGGCGCCCCGCTCGGAGGTCCGGCCCGCGCTCTGCTCGGGCCTGCGGGAGACGAGCGCGCTGGACAGCGTGGCATGGACGGCGAAGGCGCGGTCCAGGCCGGTGACGTGCAGCAGCCTGGCCACGGGCGGCCGGGGGGCGGCGAGGCGGACCGTGATGCCGGACGCCGTGGCGCGCTGCCGGACGTCGACCAGCACGCTCAGCCCGGAGGCGTCGCAGAACGACACCGCGGACAGGTCGAGCACGAGCAGGTCCGTGCTGTGCTGGAGCGCGTTGAGCAGGCGCCTGCGCAGCGCCGGGGCGGTGGCGACGTCGATCTCGCCGTGCAGCGCGACGACGGTGTGCGGGGGGCGGCAGGCGGCCAGCAGGCGCGCACGGGTACAGGCGTCGGCCTGGGTGGTGATGATCATGCAATCTCCGATCGAGAGGCTGGGCGTGCGAGTTCGGGACGGGCGGCGGAACACCGCCCGTGCGCGGGGTCTCCCCGCTGGGAGGAGGGTGGGAACGCCGCGTCCGGCGTGCTGAGAGAAGTGGTCCGGCCGTCGTGATCGGCCCGGTCCGCATCGGTCTCGGAAAGGACCGCGGCGAATCGCCGCGGGTGGCGCCGGCCGTGTCGCCGGCGCGCGGAAGGTCCTTTGGTGATCACAGTCTACCTCCCCGGCGGGACCCGGCGCGGCCCGGCGCGCGCAGGCACGGGTGCGGACCTCGCCGGGACGGGGCCCGGCCGGGGTTCCGGCGGCCCCGTCCCGGGTGCGGTGGGCTACAGGGCGGCGCCGACCGCCGCCTCACCCGCCTCGTCGAGCCTGAACACCGCGGTCCGGCCGGCGGCCGACACCTCGTACTCGCCGAGGAAGCCGTTGAAGCGGACCGTGCCGTCGGCGTCGGTGACCATCGTGGTGGGCGCCAGCCACCACTCGTCCTTGACCAGCGAGCGGAGCGCGTCGTACGAGGGCTTCGGCGTGCCGTCGACGCGGACGAGGCCGCCCGGCGCGCCGAGCCAGCCGCCGTCCGAGATGCCCCAGTACGTCGTCGCCTCCACGGAGGGGTGGGAGAGCAGCGTCCGGTAGTGCCGGACGATCTCGTCGGCCTGGCGGGCCTCGCCTTCGGGCGTCGTCGGCCACTCCGGGATCTGGTAGTCGTTCAGGTCCTCGATCTCGGCCGGCATGATGTGGCCGGAGAGGATGGTCGTCTCGGTGAAGTGGATGGGCAGCCCGTAGCGGGCGAAGCGGTCGATGATCCCGAGGGTCTTCTCCTCGCCCCAGTAGCCCTGGTGCATGTGGCTCTGCAGCCCCAGCGCGTCGATCTTCACGCCCGCCTCCAGCACGCCCTCGATCAGGCACTCGTACGCCGAGGACATGTCGAAGTCGTTGAGCAGCAGCGTGGCGTGCGGATCGGCCTCGCGCGCCGCGTCGAAGACCATCCTGACCATGGGGATGCGCCCGATCTCACGGCAGAGCCGGGAGATCCCGTTGTCGTACTTGTCGAAGATCGGCATGATCACGACCTCGTTGACGACGTCCCACATGCCGACCAGGCCGGCGAAGTCGGTCATCTCCCGCCGGATCCGGTCCACCTGCACCCGGGCGATCTCCTCGTTGGACAGGTCCTTCAGCCACTCCGCGCTGACGGTGTGCCAGGCCAGCGGGTGCCCCTTGACCGCGCAGCCCCGGTCGGCGAACCACCGCGCCGTCCTGAGCAGCCGCTCGGTGTCCGGCCTGCCGCGCACGGGCTCGAAACGGCCCCAGTAGAAGGGGAGCGTGGCGAAGTTGAAGAGGTCGAACCAGAGGTCGGCCAGGTGCTCGTCGTGGACGGCGGGCGCCTCGCCCAGAGACCCCGGCACCTCTCCCGGTACGGCCTGCGCCACCTGCGGCGGCTCACCGTTGGCGAGCGGGATGAAGTCGAAGCCGATGCAGCCGAAGAGGAACTTGTGGTTCCGCTGGCGGACCACCACCTCCTGCCCGGCCAGCGGCACGCCGTCGAGGGTGACGGTGAGCGCGGTGTCCGCCGTACGGTGCCTCCTGATCAACGGATCGGAGACGGAAACGGGGCGATCGGGACGTGACGCCATAGGGGGTCCTCCAGTGGTGCTTGGGGCGGAAATGCTATGAGAACGGACTCACCAGCCGTAAGTCCTTTCCCGCCGGTAACAACCCGGCTGGACGTCTCCGGCCGGTGAGGGCCTGCCGCCTCCTCCGGCCGGTCCTTCCCACCGTCTCCCCGGCCGCCCCTGCGGGTCTCCGGCCGTCCCTCCGGGTGGGAATGTCGCAGTCGATCACTACGCTCTCCGCACGTGAACGACAGGCAGACTCCCCCCGGCACGGCCGTGTTCGTCGACCGGACCGGCAGGCGCAGGCGGCTTCTCAAGGCCGCCGGGCTCGTCGTCGGCATCCTGGCGTTCGCCCTGGTGACGACGGTGGTCACCGGGTTGTTCGCGGCCACCCCGCTGGCGGTGGTCGGCTGGCCCGGGGACGGTCCCGCACGGCCCGCGCCCGCCGCCACCCCGGCCGGGCCCGGCCGCTCGGCGAAGCCCTCCCCGCACCCGGAGGCCACCGCCCCTGCCCGGCGGCGTACGGCGCCGGTGGTCTCCCGCACGCCCCGGAGCACGGCCCCTCCCCGGACCGCGCCCACGGCCGCCCCGGTGCGTTCGACGAGGCCGCTTCCCTCGCCCCGCCGTACCGGTCCGGCAGCCCCCGCGACCGCCTCGTCCGAGCCGGCGGATCCGGGAGGACTGGCCGAACCCGGCGAACCGGCCGGACCGGCTCGCGAACCCGGCGAACCGGCCGGACCGGCTCGCGAATCCGCGGAACCCGACGCCTCCGCGCGACCGCCGGACCCGTCCGGGGCCCCGTCCGGTCAGGACTCCGGCGTGGCCGCGGAGCCGGGGAGTTGAGCCCCCGGCCCGCGGAGAGCACGCAGGCCGGGGGGACCGCGGTCCGCGCCGGACGGCCCGCCGACCCCGCCGCCGGCACCGTCCGCGGAAAGCGCTCCGCGGCCCGGCGGCGGCACCGGGCCGATCCGCGGGGGCACTGGTTCCTGGTCGTGGCGGTCATGGTGCTGACGGCGGGGGCGCTGGTGCTCGACGCGTACGTCGCCGGAGCGCCGGGCAAGGCGCCGGAGGAGACGTACGCCCCGCCGCATCCGCCCGGCGCACCCTCCACCGGACTCGGCCGGGTACGGCGCGGCGGACCGGTGCTCAACCTGACCGGCCCCGAGCCGGCCAGCGTCCGCCTCCCGGCCCGCACGCTGGCCCTCACCTTCGAGGACGGCCCGGATCCGCGCTGGACGCCGCGGCTGCTCGACGTGCTGGCCGAGCACGGCGCCAAGGCGACGTTCTTCGCCGTCGGCGCCAGGATCGCGGAGAACCCCGCGCTGACCCGGCGGATCATCGCCGAGGGACACGAGATCGGCAACCACTCCTACGTGCACCCCGACCCCGCCGCCGTGCCCGGATGGCGGCTGCGGCTGGAGCTGTCGCTCACCCAGAAGGCGCTGGCCGGGGCCGCGGGCGTGTACACCCGCCTGGCGCGCCCGCCGTACTCCTCGGCTCCGGCGGCCCTGACCGACGCCCAGCTCCGGGCGATGCGGGTGATGGCCGGGGAGGGATACCTCCTGGCGCTCACCGACCTGGACGCCGCGGGCCGGGAGGGGGAGGGGACCGCCGGACGGGACGCCGCGGACCGGGACGGAGCGGAGACCGCCGACCTAGGCGCCGTGGACCGGGGCGGAGCGGGGACCGCCGGACGGGACGGGCGGGAGACCGGGCGGATCGTCCGCGCGGCCACCCCGCGCGCGGGCAGGGGCGCGATCGTCACGATGCGCGGCTCCGGGGACGACGGCGGCCGGACGGCCGAGGCGGTGGACCGGCTGCTCACCCGGCTCGCCGCCCGCGGCTACCGGGCGACGACGCTCACCTCCGCGCTCGGCATGCCCCCGGCCCACGTGGCGGCCGGGCAGACGGACCGCTTCGTCGGCACCGGGCTGATCCTCGCCCAGCGCGGGGCGACCGGCTTCACCGCGGCGATGTCGTGGATCATGGTCGCGGCCGGCGCGCTCACCCTCCTCCGGCTGGTGCTCTTCCTCGGCCTGGCCCGGACGCACGCCCGGAGGGCCCGGGGCGGTCCGGCCCGCGGCGGGCGGACGGGCGCCCGCCGCGTTCCGCAGTGGACCGCGCCGCCCGGTGTCACCGTGATCGTCCCCGCCTACAACGAGGAGGCCGGGATCGCGGCCACCGTACGCTCGCTGGTGGACACCGGCTACCGGGGAGCGCTGGAGGTGATCGTCGTCGACGACGGCTCCTCGGACGGCACCGCCGCCGCCGTCGCCGCGCTCGGCCTGCCGCGGGTGCGGGTGATCCGCCAGGAGAACGGGGGCAAGCCCGCCGCGCTCAACACCGGCATCGCCCACGCCTCCCACGACATCCTGATCATGGTGGACGGCGACACCGTGTTCGAGCCCGCCACGATCGGGAACCTGGTCCGGCCGCTCGCCGATCCCACCGTGGGCGCGGTCAGCGGCAACACCAAGGTGGGCAACCGGAGCGGCATGCTCGGCCGCTGGCAGCACATCGAGTACGTCATCGGCTTCAACCTCGACCGCCGCGCCTTCGACCTCCTGGGCTGTATGCCCACGGTGCCCGGGGCGATCGGGGCCTTCCGCCGCTCGGCGCTGGCGGCGGTCGGCGGGCTGAGCGGCGACACCCTGGCCGAGGACACCGACCTGACCATGGCGATGTGCCGGGACGGCTGGCGGGTCGTCTACGAGGAGACCGCCCCGGCCTGGACCGAGGCGCCGGCGTCGCTCCGGCAGATGTGGCGCCAGCGCTACCGGTGGTGCTACGGCACCCTGCAGGCGATGTGGAAGCACCGGCGCGCGGTCGTGGAACCGGGCCCGTTCGGTCGCCGGTGCCTGGGTTACCTGGCCCTCTTCCAGGTGGTGCTCCCGCTGCTCGCCCCGGTGGTGGACGTCATGGCCGTGTACGGCGCGGTGGTGGGGGAGCCGCTGCCGGCGGTGGCCGTCTGGGCGGGGTTCGGGCTGCTCCAGGCGGTCGGCGGCTGGTATGCGCTCCGGCTGGACCGCGAGCCCGCCTCGGTGCTGTGGGCCCTCCCCCTGCAGCAGCTGGTGTACCGGCAGCTGATGTACCTGGTGGTCATCCAGTCGGTGGTGACGGCGGTGCTCGGGGCTCGCCTGCACTGGCAGACGATCCGCCGGGAGGGGACCTTCTCCGGGACCGGGCCGGTTCCTGTACCGGTTCCCGGTCCGGCTCCCGTGCCGGTTCCTACGCCGGATGCACGAGCCGGTTCTCGTAGGCGAAGACGACGGCCTGCACCCGGTCGCGCAGTTCCAGCTTCGCCAGGATCCGGCCCAGATGCGTCTTGACGGTGGCCTCCGCGAGGTGCAGCTCGGCGGCGATCTCGGTGTTGGACAGGCCGCGGGCCACCTCGATGAGCACCTCCCGCTCGCGGGGGGTGAGCAGCTCCAGCCGCCCGTCACCCGGCGGAGCGCCGCCGGCGGGAAGCCCGTGGGCGAAGTTCTCCAGCAGGCGCCGGGTGATCCGCGGGGAGACCACCGCGTCGCCCGAGGCGATGCTCCGGATCGCCGCCAGCAGTTCCTCGGGCAGGGCGTTCTTGAGCAGGAAGCCGGACGCCCCGGCCTTCAGCCCGGCGAAGGCGTACTCGTCGAGGTCGAAGGTGGTGAGGATGAGGACCCGGGTCTGCCGGCGGTTCCGGACGATCCGGCCGGTCGCCTCGATCCCGTCGGTGCCGGGCATGCGCACGTCCATCAGGACGACGTCGGGACGGAGCCGCCGGGCGAGCCGTACGGCCTCGGCGCCGTCCCCGGCCTCGCCCACCACCTCCATGTCCGGCTGGGCGTCCAGGACCATGGTGAACGCCATGCGGAGCAGCGGCTCGTCATCGGCGAGCAGGACGCGGATCGTCACGCGGCACCACCTTCAGCGGGGACGGGGACGGCGCCGGGACCGAGGGCGAGGGTGGCGGAGACCCGCCATCCGCCGCCCGGGAGCGGCCCGGCGTCCAGGCTCCCGCCGTACGCGGCGACGCGCTCGCGCATGCCGGGGATGCCGTGCCCGGAGGACGGCCCGGAGAGCGGCGGGCCGGGGACGTGCCCGGCCCGGCCGTCGTCGGTGACGTCGAGGGCGACGGCCGCGGGCGAGCAGCGGACCCGGACCTCGGCGCGGGTGCCGGGCGGGGCGTGCTTGAGGGTGTTGGTCAGGGCCTCCTGCACCAGGCGGTAGGCGGTGAGCTGCGCGGCGGCGGGGACGGGGGCGGGGTCGCCCGCCACCCGGAGGCGGGTCGGCAGCCCGGCCGCGCGCATCCGCCCGGCGAGGGCGTCCAGCTGGGCGATGCCGGGCATCGGGTGGCGCAGCGCGTCCGGCTCGTCGGCCCGCAGGACGCCCAGGGAGCGCCGCATGTCGGTGAGGGCCTGCCGCCCGGTGCCGGAGATCTGCCGCATGGCGGCGGTCGCGCGGTCGGGCGAGCGGTGCTGCGCGAAGACCGCGCCGTCGGCGAGCGCGACCATGACGGACAGGTTGTGGGTGACGATGTCGTGCATCTCGCGGGCGATCCGGGCGCGTTCGTCCGCCGCGGCGAGCCGGGCCCGCTGGTCGCGTTCGCGTTCCAGGCGGACCGCGCGGTCCTCCAGGGACGCGAGGTAGGCGCGTCTGGTCCGCGCGTTCGTCCCGGTGGCGGCGACGGCGGCGGCCACCGCGCTCAGGAAGACGACCGAGCCGAGGAATCCGCCGTCGGGCGCGGCCCAGCGGGCGGAGGCCAGCACGATGCCGAACTCCAGCACGGCCCAGGCCGCGAGTGTGCGGTACCAGGCGGAACGTGCGGCCACCGTGTACAGGACGACCAGCAGTGCCACGTCGGTCAGCAGCTGGACGTCGGCGAGCCACTGGGCGAAGGCGGCGGCGGCCACCGCGCAGAACACCGCCAGGGGCGCGCGTCGCCGCCACACCAGGGGCAGCGACAGGGCCGCGTGGAGGATCAGGGGACCGGGCGGGCCCTGGTAGACCTCGCTGGTGAGGCCGGCGCTGCCGAGGAAGACCGCGGCGGCCAGAAGCGCGTCGAACGCGACCGGCGGGAACCGGTCGCCTGCCCGGAACAGGGCCCGTACCGGCCGCGCGGCGTACGGGCGGAGAACGGTGAGCCCCCACTGCACGGCCCCAACATAGCCGCTCCCGCCCGGCGGTCCGGGGCCGGCCGGACCGGCCCCGGAGCGGCCCGGGTCAGCCCGGAGTCGTACGCGGGTCCGCCGGACGAGGCCCCCGGCGCGGCCCGGCCTGCGGAGAAAACCGCAGGCCGGGCACGGTGCCGTCCGGAGACGCGGCGGAGCGGCCCGCGGGACCGGACGGGATCGGACGGGGCCGGGAAGCCCGACCGGAGGCTGACGCGCCGGACCGGCCGTGCGGCCTAGCTTCGTACCCCGTGACGTACGGCCTGCGATCCGCGCAGGCCGTCCCCGGGCCGGGAGGCCTCCCGTGCACCGCGCCGCGGGTACGGGAGGCCGCCCGTGCGGCGTGGTCGCGCCGGGCCCGGGAGGCCGGGCGCGCCGCGGTCGTGCGGGGCCCGGGACGGTGGACGGTGCGGAAGGAGAACCCGATGAGTGGACGAAGAGCGGCGGCGGCCGGGGTCGCGATGGCGGCGATGCTGGCGGGCGCCGTCGCGGCCGGTGCGACGCCGGCCGCCGGGGTGGCCCGGGAGGGTGCCGGGGTGGCCCGGGAGGGCGCCGGGGTGGCCCGGGAGGGTGTCGGGGTGGCCCGGGAGGGTGCCGGGGTGGCCCGGGAGGGCGCCGGGGACCGCGCCGAGCAGGACGGCCTGGACCGGTTCCGGGGGCAGGAGATCGACTGGCACCGCTGCCGGACCGGCCCGGACGACGCGGAGGGCGGGCTGCTGGACGAGGCGAAGGCCCAGTGCGCCGAGGTCACCGTGCCACTGGACCACCGCCGCCCGGAGGGGCGGACGATCAAGGTCGCGATGTCCCGGCTGAAGGCCGCCGACTCCGCCCGACGGAGGGGTGTCCTGTTCTACAATCCCGGCGGCCCGGGCGTTCCCGCGATGTCCCTCGTCCTGCAGGTCAGGCAGGCGGCCCCCGAGGTCGCGGCCCGCTACGACCTGATCGGGATGGACCCCCGGTTCGTCGGGCGCAGCACCCCCTTCGACTGCGGCTGGCCCGTTCCCGCCGTCGGCTCCGCCGGGCCGGACCGGCGCGGCTTCGAGCGGACCGCGGCCCTGGCGAAGGACCTGGCGTCCCGCTGCGCCGTCCACCGGGACGTGCTGCCGCACGCCTCCACCCGCAACACCGCCCGGGACATGGACGTGATCCGGGCCGCCCTCGGCGAGCCGAAGCTGTCCTACCTCGGCTCGTCGTACGGCACCCAGCTCGGCATGGTCTACCTGCAGCTGTTTCCCCACCGAGCCGACCGGGTCGTCCTCGACAGCACGATGAACCCCGACCTGTTCGGCCCCGACCTGACCCGCACCCAGGGCCCGGCCGTGGCCGCGATGCTGGAGGACTGGGCGGTCTGGGCGGCCCGCCGCCACGACCGCTACCGGCTGGGCTCCACCGCGGCGGAGGTCATGGCCGCCGTGCGCCGGATCGACCGGGCCGCCGCCCGCTCCCCGCTGAAGGTCGGCCGCCACCGGGTCGACTCCCGGGTGCTGCCCATGATCCTGTTCAACGTCACCGCCGGGGACGGCCCGGAGGCGTACGGCTCCTTCGCCGCCGACGTCCGGGTCCTCAGCGCGGCCGCCCGCGGGGCCGAGGCGGCCCCGACCCCGGTCCTGGAACAGGTCCTGACCGGCCTGTCCGCGCCGGACGAGGGCGGGACCGCGAGCGTGCAGACCGCGATCCTCTGCGCGGACCGGGCCGCGTCCCGCGACCCTGAGGCCTACTACCGCGACATCCGGGCGCACCGCGCCGCCGAACCGCTGTTCGGCGCGCTGACCCGCAACCTCACCCCCTGCACGTTCTGGCCGACCGCCCCCGCCGAGCCCCCCACCCGGGTCCGCAACGACGTCCCGGTCCTGATGGTGGGCGCCACCGGCGACCCGGGCGCCGTCCACACGGGCCAACGGGCCGCGCACCGGGCCCTGACCGGCTCCCGTCTGGTGACCCTGCGCGGCGTCTTCCGCCACACCGTGTACGGAGGACTCTTCGCCCCCCGGAACGCCTGCGTCGACGCCGCCGTCGAGCGCTACCTGCTCCGGGGCGTCATGCCCGCCCGGGACGCCGTCTGCGCCGAGGCCCGGGCCCGCTGACCATCCGGCGGCCATCCGGCGTCGCGCCGCCCGGCCGCCGGCACCGCGCCGCTCGATCATCCGGCGTCGCGCCGCCCGGCGATCCGGTGGCTGCGCGCACCGGGTCGCCGGGCGGGCCGTTACGACCGGTTCCGCGGGGGCACGGTCCCTCATGCGACACCGGTGAAGGCACCTCATGAGAAGGACGGGAAACGCCATGGACACTCCGACCCGGCCGCTGGCCGTGGTGACCGGCGCCTCCAGCGGCATCGGCTACGAGCTCGCCCGGCAGTTCGCCCAGCACGGCTTCGACCTCGTCGTCGCCGCCGAGGACGAGGGGCTCATCCCGGCCGCCCGCTCCCTGGAGGAGCTCGGGGCGGCGGTCTCCAGCGTGCGCGTCGACCTCGCGCACCACGACGGAGTCGAGGAGCTCCACACCCGGATCACCGCGCCCGGCCGCCCGGTGGACGCGATCGCGATCAACGCCGGTGTCGGGGTGGGCGGGGACTTCGCCCGGGAGACCGACCTGGACGCGGAGCTGAAGCTGATCAAGCTGAACGTGATCTCCTCGGTGCACCTGGCCAAGCGGGTGCTGCCGGACATGGTCCGGCGCGGCCAGGGCCGGGTGCTGTTCACCTCCTCCATCGCCGGGACCATGCCGGGGCCGTTCCACGCGGTGTACGCCGCCTCCAAGGCCTTCCTGTACTCCTTCTCCGAGGCGATCCGGGAGGAGCTCAAGGACACCGGCGTCAGTGTCACCGCCCTGCTGCCCGGCCCCACCGACACCGACTTCTTCCGCCGCGCCGGCATGGAGGACACCAAGGTGGCCACCGGCAAGAAGGACGATCCGGCCGAGGTGGCGCGCCAGGGCTTCGAGGCGCTGATGTCGGGAGACGACCACGTCGTGGCCGGAGCGAAGAAGAACGTGCTGCAGAGCGTCGCGGGCAAGCTCGCGCCCGAGGCCGCCCAGGCGAAGATGGCCCGCCCGATGGCCGAGCCGGGCGGGGGGAAGGACTCGGACCCCGCCGGGGAATAGGACGCGGAGCCTGAGAGACGCGGCGGGGCTATTCGACGATGCCGGCCCGGAACGCGGCGATGGCCAGCTGCACGCGGTTGGTGGCGGAGAGCTTGTCGAACAGGCGGGTGACGTGGCTCTTCACCGTCGCCTCGCTCATGTGCAGCCGGGCGGCGATCTCGGCGTTGGCGTGGCCGAGGCCGATCTCGACCAGCACCTGCCGCTCCCGCTCGGTCAGGTCGCGGAGCCGGTCGAGCGCGTCCCGGCGGCGGCGCGTGCGGTCCTCGGCGGTGAGGCGGTCGATGAGCTGACGGGTGACGCCGGGGGAGAGCATCGAGTCGCCCGCCGCGGCGAGCCGTACGGCGCGCAGGAGGTCGTGCGGCGGGGTGTCCTTGAGCAGGAAGCCCGTCGCCCCCGCCTCCAGGGCGCGGAAGACGGTGTCGTCGGCGTCGAAGGTGGTCAGCACGATCACCGCCGGCGGACGCGGGCGGGCGCGGATCGCCGCGGTCGCGGCCAGCCCGTCGAGGCCGGGCATGCGGACGTCCATGAGGACCACGTCCGGCCGGTCGCGGGCGACCGCGTCGATCGCGGCACGCCCGTCGGCGGCGTCTCCGATCACGGTCATGTCGTCGGCCGTTTCGAGGATCATGCGCAGGCCGACCCGGACGAGGGCCTCGTCGTCCACGAGCAGGACGGAGATCACGATGCGTACCTCCCCGTCGTCCCACTCGTGTCCGTTGTCCTCGTCGTCCCGGTCGTTCCCGCCGTCCTGCTCGTGCCCGTCATCCCCGTCATCCCCGTCGGCCCACTCGTTCCCGTCGTCCTCATCCTCCCGGCCGTCTCCTTCGTTCCCGCCGGCTCGCCGGAGGCGGGTTTCCCGGCCGTCCCGCCGGCCGGGCCCCCTTCGCGGACCCCGTGGTCGAGGTGGGGGAGTACGGCGCGCAGCCGCCAGCCGCCGCCCTCCTCGCGTCCGACCGGGCCGCCGTGCAGGGTCCCGCCCACCAGCCGGACCCGTTCGGCCAGTCCGACCAGCCCGGAACCCGACCCGGGCAGGTCGGCCGGTGCGCCGCTCGCCGGAGGGTTGTCCACGGTGACGGTCACGGCGCCGACGCCGACGCCGTCACGGTCCACCGAGACGGCGACCGGCGCGTCCGGCGCGTGCTTGTGGGCGTTGGTCAGTCCTTCCTGGACGACGCGGTAGACGACCCGGGCCATGACCGGCGGCAGGGGCCCCGCCCGGTCGTGCAGCTCGACCCGCTGCCCGGCCCGCTCCGAAGCCCGGACCAGCGACGACAGGTCGGCGAACAGCTCACCGGCGGAGCCGTCATATCCGCCGTATCCGCCGTATCCGGCATGTCCGCCGTGTTCGCCGTGTTCGCCGTGTTCGCCGTGTTCGCCGTGTTCGCCGTGTTCGCCGTGTTCGCCGTGTTCGCCGTGTCCCTCGTGTCCCTCGTGTCCCTCGTGCCCACCGGAGGGGCCGGCGTCCGGCGGGTGCACCGCGTGCCGCGTGCCGGGCGGGGCCGGCCGGTGCGGGGCGTCCGGCAGGTCCGGCTCGGCCCGGAGCACGCCGAGCACGTAGCGCAGCTCCTGCAGCGCCTCACGGGCGGTGAGGCGGATGAGCGCCGCCCCCTCCTCGACCCGGGGGGAGCCTCCGCTCGCGGTGAGTTCCAGCGCGCCCGCGTGCAGGGCGATGAGCGAGACCTTGTGGGCCAGCACGTCGTGCATCTCCCGCGCGATCCGGGTGCGTTCGGCGGAGCGGGCCTGCTCGTCGCGGAGCCGCCGCTCGGCCTCGGCGCTCTCGGCCCGCTCGCGCCAGGACTCGGCCAGCGCCCGCCGGGTGGCGACGTGCAGGCCCAGGGCCGTCACCAGTGCGGCCGCGACGGCCGCCGAGAGCACGCCGTCCACCGTCAACCGGCCCTCGTCGATCCACGACCATCCGGCGAAGCCCGTCCACCCGGCGACCGCGAGCGCCCCCACCTGCCGGCGGGGAGCGTACGAGGCCCCGGAGTACAGGCCGACGAGCAGGGGCGCCGGGTTGCCCGACAGCGCGTACGCCGCCGCTCCGGCCACGGTCGCCGCCTGCGGCCACCGCCTGCGCCACCACTGCGCCAGGCTGCCCGGCACGCCCGCCCCCACGATCACCGGCCACGGCAGCGCCGACCAGTGCGCCTTCGCCGCGAGGCCGGTGAGGGCCAGGCACACCAGCACCGCGGCCGCGTCCACGACCCGCCGCCCGGCGAACCGGTCCCGCCACCGAACCGTCAGTTCCATGGCCCGAAGCCTAGGCGCCGCACCGCGGCGCTCCCATCCCTCCGCCGTCGCCGCGTCCGGCCGTCCCGCTCCGACTTTCGTCGCCGGGGCCGGCCCCCGGGCTCCGACTTTCGTCGGAGGACGGTCCCGCTCGCGGGGCGATGCGCTCCGGGTCCCCGCGACGCGACGCTGTACGGCATCCCCGGCCGGACCGCCGTCCGACGTCCGGGCCGGATCACTGTCCGGCATCCCCGGCCGGACCGCCACCACGAGGAGTCCCCATGCGCATCCGGCCGTCCCGTCCGACCCGCAGAGCAGCGGCAGGCCTGCTGGCGAGCTGCGTCGCCGTACCGCTCCTCGGCCTGGCGGCGGGCCCGGCGCGGCCGGCCTCCGCCGACGCCGCCCCTTCCGCCGGTGGTCCCCTCTCCACCACCACCGCCGCCGTCACCACCGAAGACACCGGTGCCACCGCTGTCGGCGCCACCGCCTCCGCCGGTTCCGGCGCCTGCGCGACTCCCGACCGGGCGGCGCTGGCGGGCTTCTTCGACCGGGTGGTGCCGGACCGCCTCACCCGCGACCGGGTGCCCGGCGCGGTGGTGTCGGTGGTGGCCGGTGACAGGACCGTGTTCACCGGCGGGTACGGCCTGGCCGACACCCGGCGGGGCGTCGCGTTCGACCCCGCCCGCTCCCTGGTCCGGATCGGCTCGATCACCAAGCTGTTCACCTGGACGGCCGTGATGCAGCAGGTCGAGGCCGGCCGCCTCGACCTGGACGCCGACGTGAACCGCTACCTGAAGGCGTTCAAGGTGCCGTCCGCCTACCCGGAGCCGGTGACCCTGCGGACCCTGATGGACCACACCGCGGGCTTCGAGGAACGCGTGGTCGGCACCGGGGCGCGCACCGCCGCCGACGTGCCGCCGCTCGGCGAGCAGCTCGCGGAGCACCTGCCGGCCCGGATCCGGCCGCCGGGCGAGATCTCCGCCTACTCCAACCACGGCGCCGCGCTCGCCGGACACCTCGTCGAAGAGGTCACCGGAGAGCCCTACGACGCCTATGTCCAGCGCCACCTGCTGGCACCGCTCGGCATGACGCGCAGCACCGCGGCCGAACCGGTGCCCGAGCACCTCGCGGCCGACCTCGCCCGCGGCCACGACTCCGACACCGACCCCCTGGAGGCCGCCCCCTTCACCTTCGACCGGCTGCCCCCCGACGGGTCGATCAGCGCCACGGCCGGTGACATGGCCAACTTCATGATCGCCCAGTTGAACGGCGGGCGCTTCGGCGGCACGGCCGTCCTCGGTCCGGAGACCGCGGAGCGGATGCACCGGCGCTCCTTCGCCGCGGACCCCCGCCTGGGCGGTTACGCGCACGGGTTCATGGACCGGACCATCAACGGCCACCGGGTGCTGATGCACGACGGCAGCTGGGAGGGCTTCCAGAGCGCGCTGGTCCTGGTGCCGGGATGCGACCTCGGGGTGTTCCTGTCGGCCAACGGCACCGGCGGCACCGAGACGCTGGCGGAGCTGATCCCGACGTTCCTCGACCGGTTCGCCCCGCCCCGGGCGGCCTCCGAGCCCGCGGCCGCGCCCGAGGCGGCACCGGCGCCTCCGCTGTCCAGGACCGCCCCGCAGGCGGGCTTCTACACGCCGACCCGGCACAACGAGTCGACGATCGAGAAGATCCTGGTCCTGCTCGGCCCCTCTCGGCTGACCGTGGAGGGCGACGGCACCGTCCGCTTCAAGGGCGCCGAGTGGACGCCCCGGGGCGACGGCCTGTACGTCCGGGCGGACGGCGGGGACCGCCTGGTGTTCCTCGAAGGCCGGGACGGGCGGCGCTACGCGGCCACCGACGGCCCCGCCTACCAGCTGATGACCGCCGCGCAGGGCCCGATCCTCAACCTGGTCGTCCTGCTCGTATTCGCGGTCGCGGCGGTCAGCGCGCTCGCCGTGCCCCTGGCGGCGCTGTGGCGGCGGGTGCGCCGCCGGCCCGCCGCCGCCACGGCCGCCTGGCGGGCGGCACGCGCGCTGGCCGCCGGGGCCGCCGGGGCGGGCCTCGCGTTCCTGGTGCTGCTGGCGGTCCAGCTCTTCGGTGACACGGGGGACTTCCTGTACGGCGTGACGACCGGCATGCGGGTCCTGCTCGCCGTACCCCTCGCCGTGCTCGCCATGGCGGCCGCGGCGGCGGTGTGCACCGCGAAGGGGTGGCGGGGGGCGGGCGTGGCCGCACGTGTCCACCAGGTGGTCCTGTTCGCGGGTCTGGCGGCGCTGGTGTGGTTCCTCTGGCAGTGGAACCTCGTCGGCTGGCGGTTCTGAGCGGGGACGGAGCACGGACGGTCCCGGACGCGGACGGGGCCGCACCGGCGGGTGCGGGTCACGGCCCCGCCGGGACCCACCCACCCACCCGCCCACCCGCCCACCCACCCGCCCACCCACCCGCCCGCCCGCCCGCCCGCCCGGCCGGCCGGACGGCACGTGCCCTCCGGCTCCGCGCGTCGTGCCGTCACCGTGACCTCCGGTACTTATCCGGCCGGGTCCCCCGCTCCTACCGTCGGACCGTTCCCAGTCCTCACGGAAGGAGTTCCCGTGTCACTCTCCTGGATGTCGCGCTTCGGCATGGTGTGCGGCGTCGTCCTGGCGCTGTCCGTCGGCCTGCCCGGGGCGGTCGAGGCGTTCACCGGCGAGACCGCCGCGACCAGTATCGTCCTCGGCCTCGGAATCGCCTCCGGCCCGCCCGCGCTGACCGCCTTCCACCTGCATCAGAGCTCTTCCTCGGGGCGTTTCGGCGCCGTCGCGTACGCCGTGAACATGATCGGCCTCTGTCTCTTCGCAGGTGTCGTCTTCGCGCTCAACCTCGTCGTCTTCTTCCTCGACCCGGCGGTGGTGAAGACGCTGCTCGCCGGGCCCACCAGGATCGCGTTGCTCGGCGGCATGGCGCTCTTCGTCGTCGGGACCGCGCTGTTCTCCGCGTCGATGCTGCGCACCGGGGTCTTCCCGCGAGTCCCCGCCGTGGGCTACGGCGTCACCCTGGTGCTGCTGGCGCTGCTCGCGCCGCTGCCGGACACCCCGCTGAACAGCGTCGTCCACGTGCTGGTCGCCGCATCGCTGATCTGGCTGTCGCTGTCGCTGCGGCAGGGCGGGGCGTCGCCCCGGCGGGCGGCCGTGCCGTACCGGACCGCGGGATAGCCGGGTGGAGCGGCGTACCGGACCGCGGGACGGCCGGGTGGAGCGGCGTACCGGACCGCGGGACGGCCGGGTGGAGCGGCGTACCGGACCGGGGCGGTGTACCGGACCGCGGGACGGGCGGGTGGAGCGGCGTGCGGTCCGGCCGTAGTCTGGCGGGCATGTCCCTCTCCCGCCCCGTGCCGTGGGTGTCGCCCGTCCTCTACGGCGCGGTGCTGGCGGCGGGCCTGTACGCCTGGGTGGCCGGGTTCGGCGACACCCGGCCGGCGCTGTTCGCCGGCGGCCTGGCCGCGCTGGCCGGGCTCGACCTGCTGGAGGGGCGCCGCCACCCGGAAGGCACGCCCCGGCGGCAGGCGGCCGTGCTGCTCGGCGCGAGGATCGCGCTGTTCGCGGCCGTCGCGGCCGCCGACGGGTCCGGGCTGTCACGGGCGCTGTTCGTCCTGGTGCCGTTCACCGCGTACTTCGCCTTCGGCCGCACGGCCGCGGTCGTGCTGGCCGTGGCCTGCGCCCTGTCCCTGGCGGGAGCGGGCGCGGTGGCCGACCCGCGCTGGTACGCCGACCCCGAGCAGGTGTCCGACCTGCTGATGTTCTCCGTGGGACTGGTCCTGGCCGTCGCCATGGCCGCGGTGGCGGTGGAGGAGCGGCGGGCCAGGACCGAACTGGCCGCCTCCGCCGCCAGGGTCGCCGAGCTCTCCGCCGCGGCCGAGCGCAACCGGGTGGCCCGGGACATCCACGACGACCTCGGGCACCACCTGACGGCGGTCGTCGTGCTGCTGGAGAAGGCCGCGGCCTTCCGGGAGCTGGACGCCGCCACGGCGGACCGGGCGGTCGCGGACGCGCACGGTTCGGCGCGGCGCGCGCTGGGCGACGTCCGGCGGTCGGTCCGCACGCTGCGCGAGGAGGGCGGCGGCTCCTTCGACCTGGCGGACGCCCTGGCCGAGCTGGTGGAGGGCCAGGCGGACGACGGCGTGGCCGTGGCCCTGGAGGTCACCGGCGAGGAGAGCGGGCACGATCCGGCGGCGCTCCGGGCCGTCTACCGGGCGGCCCAGGAGGGCATCACCAACGCCAGGCGGCACGCGCGCGCCACCCGCGTCACCGTGGCCGCGACCCTGGGCGCCGCGGGCGCCGAGCTGGTGGTCAGCGACGACGGCCGCGGGTTCGCTCCGGAGAAGGAGGGGTACGGCCTGCTCGGCATGCGCGAGCGCGTGCACCTGGCCGGGGGACGGGTCGACATCGGCTCCGCCCCCGGTGGCGGGACCCGGCTGACCGTCACGATCCCCCGGCGGACCGCACCGTGACCCCGGCGACCCCGAACATCTCGGACACCCCGGCGACCCCGGACATCTCGGAGAGCGCCGGGGCTCCGGCGGGCCCGGGGACGTCGGCGCCCGCGGAGGGTGCGGTGTCCCCGGAGACCTCCGACCGGGCGGTGCGCGTCCTGGTCGTCGACGACCAGCGGCTCATCAGGGAGGCCGTCGCCTCGCTGCTCGGCATCCAGCCCGGCATCGCCGTGGTCGGCACGGCGGCGGACGGGCGCGACGCGGTGGAGCAGACGGTCGCCCTGGCGCCCGACGTGGTGCTCATGGACGTCAGGATGCCCGGGATGGGCGGGGTCGAGGCCGTCGCCGCCCTGCGCGACCGCGCCCCCGGCGTCCGGGTGGTCATGCTCACCACCTTCGACGACGAGGAGTACGTCGTCCAGGCGCTGCGCGCGGGCGCGACCGGCTACCTGCTCAAGGACGTGCCGGCCCGGGAACTGGCCGCCGCCGTACGGCTCGCGCACGCCGGCATCGCCCAGCTCGACCCGGCGGCGGCGGCGAGGCTGGCGTCGGTCCTGGCCGTCCGGCCCGGCGCCGGGCCGGACGCCTCCCTGACCGCCAGGGAGCTCGACGTGCTCCGGCTGATCGCCCGGGGCTCGACCAACCGGGAGATCGCCGAGCGCCTGTTCCTCAGCGAGGGGACCGTGAAGAACCACATATCGCGCATCCTCCACCGGCTCGGCCTCCGCGACCGCACCCAGGCGGCCGTCTACGCCCGCGACCACGGCCTGGGATGACGCCGGGCGCCGGCGTCCGCATCGGGACTCTGTACCGGCGTCCGCACCAAGACCCTGCGACGGCGTCCGCACCGGGACTCTGCGCCGGCGTCCGCGCCAAGACCCCGCGCCGGCGTCCGCACCGGGACTCTGCGCCGGCGTCCGCGCCAAGACCCCGCGGTGGCGGCCGCACCGGAACCCCTGCGGTGGCGTCCGCACCGGGGGACCGACGGCGGCGGCCGATGCCCGGCCGGCCTGGCGGCGGATCCCCGGACAACGATCTTCTCTATTGATTACATGATTACAGATCATGCATAGTGGGCCGGAGAGTTCGATCCCGCCCTCCGGAGGACGACCATGATCGTGGAGTACATCCGCTACCGCATTCCCGACGACCGGTCGGCCGCGTTCGAGGAGGCCTACGGCAGGGCGGCGCTCCTCCTCGCGCGGGCGCCGCAGTGCGCGGACTACGAGCTCAGCCGCTGCACCGACGACCCCGCCTCCTACATCCTGCGGATCACCTGGACCTCGGCCGAGGACCACCTGGAGGGGTTCCGGGGAGGCGAGCTGTTCCCCGGGTTCCTCGCGGAGGTCCGGCCCTACATCGGCATGATCGAGGAGATGCGCCACTACGAGCCGGCCGCGGTGCGCGGCACCGGCGGCGCCGTCCCCACCCTGTACGACTGGATGGGCGGGACCGAGGCGCTCGAACGCCTCACCGAGCGGTTCTACGAGACGGTCAGGGCCGACGACGTGGTCGGGCCGCTCTTCGCCCACATGGACCCCGGTCATCCCCGCTACGTCGCCATGTGGCTGGCGGAGGTCTTCGGCGGCCCGGCGCGCTACACCGGCGAGCGGGGCGGTTACGCGCACATGCTGGGCATGCACCTGAACCGGGCGATCACCGAGGCGCAGCGCCGCCGCTGGGTGAGCCTGCTGGCCGACGCCGCCGACGAGGTCGGCCTGCCCGACGACCCGGAGTTCCGCGCCGCGTTCATGGGTTACGTCGAGTGGGGCACCCGCCTGGCCCTCGCCAACTCCCAGCCCGGGGCCGCGCCCGTGCGGCAGGCGCCGGTGCCGCGGTGGGGCTGGGGCGTCGCGCCGCCGTACCAGGGCTGAGACGCCGCGGCACCCCCACGGGACTTTCCCGCGGGGGTCCCGCCGTGCGGCGGTCGGCGCGTCACCGCCGGGCGCGGGCGCGGGCACGGGCGCGGGCGCGGGTGACGGGCTCCGGGCGGGAGGAGCGAGGGGGGCGGCTCGGCGCCTCAGGTGAGGGCCGTGGCCGCCAGGGCGAGGACCGATGCGCCGAACACCACGGTGTGCCGCACGTTCTGCAGGGTCCAGGTCCAGGCGGGGAAGCCGTCCTCGGCCGCCTTGAGGAGGGCGGGCACGTCGATGCGGGCCGGCGCCGGGTCGCCCTTGCGCCGGAAGGCGGCCTGCACGGACTTCGCGGCGGTCAGCTGGCTGTACAGGATGAGGCCGTTCGCGACCAGGACCAGTGACTGGAAGATCCAGGTCAGGGGCCGGGCCCAGTCGCCGCCGGACAGGTTGAGCGCGGCCAGCGCCGCCATCACCGCGGCCACCGCGGCCGGGGCGGCGGTCTCGTGCCCGCCGGCGTCGAACCGCATCCCGTTCTCGGCCAGGACCGTGGTCCGCACGCCCTGACGGGCCAGCTCCGCCTGTGCGCCGGCCATCGCGACGGCTCCGTAGCGGTGCCGGACCAGCGGGATGCTCAGAAAGGCCGCGGCGACGAGCGACTGCATGACGGCGGTGAAAACGCTCACGGAAGGGCTCCTTCGTCGGGCGCCCCGGGGCGCCTCCTGGACTTTCACTAAGTTCAAGTGAACCGTAACCCGTCGATTGAACTAAGTGCAATACCTCTCTTGAACTTTGTGCAAGAACGGTCGGATGCCCTATCGTGAGCCCATGCCGCGCGACACGCTGACCAAGGAGCAGATCGTCCGGACCGCGATCGAGCTGCTCGACGACGAGGGTCTGGACGGCCTGAACATGCGCAGCCTGGGCAAGCGGCTGGGCGCCGCGGCCACCGCGGTCTACTGGCACGTCAAGAACAAGGACGACCTCATCCTGCTCGCCGGCGACCGGGTCTGGGACGAGATCGACCTGCCGGACCCCGATGCGGCCGGCTGGCGCGCCGCGGCCACCGCGATGGCCACCGGCCTGCACGCCATGCTCAGCCGGCACCCGTGGCTGGTGCAGGCCTTCGGCGCCCATCTCTTCCACGGTCCCGGCAAGGCGCGCCACGACGACCGCAGCCTCGCCGTCTACGAGGCGGCCGGCTTCACCGGGGAGCAGGCCGACTGCGCCGCCGCCGCCGTTTTCACCTTCGTGCTGGGCGACGTCCTGGGCGCCTCGGCCATGGTCTCCCTGACCCGGCGGCTGAGCCGCGACGGCGCGGACGCCGAGGCGCTCATCGCCGACACGATGGTCAGGGCGCGCGAGGTCGCCATGGACTTCCCCCGGCTGCGCGCCCGCCTCGAGACCCCGATGGCCATCGACTACGCCGCCGCCCCCGGGCGGACCTTCGAGTACGGCCTGCAGGCCCTCCTCGACGGCCTGGAGGGCCGACTCGCCGGCCTCCGCCCGGACGCCTCCCGGGCATAGCGCGCCGGACCGGCGGCGCTAGGCGGCGGGTTCGAGGAGTACGCAGCAGTTGTCCGGGCAGGGCCGCAGCCGGGCGGTGAACCGTTCCGAGGCGTCCAGGCCGTCGAGGCAGCCCCGGGCCAGGGCGGCGTTCACCGAGCAGACCAGCTCGGTGTCGACCGCGCGCATCCGCTGGAACGGGCAGTTCGTCAGCAGCACGGAGGCGCCGTCGGCGGCGGGCTCGTAACCGAGCCGGCCGAGGAGGTCCCAGAGCGCGTCGGGACCGTCGGGACCGTCGGCGGCGGCCTGCTCGGCGGCCAGCCGGCGGCCGAGCCGTACGGCCGCGTGGGCGGCGGCCTCGGCGAACGACTCGGAGGGCAGCTGCTCCCGGGCGGCGCGGAGCAGGATCTCGGCGAGCAGCTCGTAGCGGCGCGGCGGCACCGAGGCGTTCAGCTCGCGCCGGGCGGCCCGGTAGCGCTGGGCGGGACGGCCGCGGCGGCCGGTGCCCGCCGGTTCGTCGACCGTCGTGACGAGCCGGGCCTGTTCGAGCTTGAGCAGGTGGAACGCGACCAGGGTCCGGCCCATGCCGAGGGCGTCGCAGATCTCCTGGCGGGTGCACGGCCCGTTGGCGGCCAGGAACTCGTAGAGGCGGGCCCGTTGCGGCTCGGACAGCAGGCCGAGCGCCTCGAGGTCCCCCGACGTCGCGTCCATGGACTCCACCGTAGCCGAATCTCAAATTTCGCCAATTCTGGTTGACGTAATTGGGGGCCGGCGGAATATTGAGCACGGCAGTTGGCGGAAATGGCCCGACCGATGGGGGAAGCGATGCGCCCGACATACCGGAGACGAGAGGTGAGCCGATGAGAGACGAACCGATCGGTGCCGGACCGGCGATGAGGCTCGACCGGCTCCGCGGGCCGGTGCTCTCGCTCTTCCGCGCCGTGACGGGCCTGCTGTTCCTGTTCCACGGGCTGGCGTCGATCTTCGGCGTCCTCGGCGGCAACCGCGGCACCGGCCAGGCCGTGGAGTTCGGCGCCTGGCCCGGGTGGTGGGCGGCGCTGATCCAGCTGGTCTTCGGGGGCCTGGTGCTCACCGGGCTCCTCACCCGCATCAGCGCGCTGGTCTGCTCCGGCTCGATGGCGTACGCCTACTTCGTGGTGCACCAGCCCGAGCACCTCCTGCCGCTGCTCAACGGCGGAGAGCTCGCGGCGCTGTTCTGCTGGTCGTTCCTCCTCGTCACGGTGCTCGGCCCGGGGCCGTGGGCGCTGGACGCGCTCCTGCGCCCCCGGGGCCGGAGCGGGCCGGCGGTGGCGGTGGTCGCGCGGGACGGCCGGTCCGTCGCGCGGTGACGGACCGGCGGAGGCGGGCGGTGCCCGGACGGTCCCGGGACGAGTGACGGAGGTCACACCTGAGACCGTGAAAGCGGATCGGCGGATCGGGCGATAAGAAGCGACCGCCGATCCGTCTTCGAGAGGGTGCACATGCCGGGGAGACCATCATGACCGCGCCGCCCCGGGCCGCCCTGTCCGCTGCGGGTACCGGCCGGACCCCGCCTGCGGAGGACGCCGGGACCGGCCCGCTCTCCCTCGACGACCCGGAGGCGTTCGGCGCGGTCTTCGACGCCTGCTTCGCAGAGATCCACCGCTACGTCGCCCAGCGCCTCGGCCCCGACCACGCCGAGGACGTCGTCGCCGAGACGTTCCTCACCGCGTTCCGCAAGCGGGCCTCCTACGACCCCTCCCGGGCGGGCGTGCGGGCATGGCTGTACGGCATCGCCACCAACCTCGTCGGCAGGCACCGCCGCCTGGAGGTGCGCACGCTGCGCGCGCTCGGGCGCCACGGCCCGGACGCCGACGCCCCCGGCCACGACGAGCGCGTCGCCGTGCGGGTCAGCGCGCAGAGCCTGCGGCCGGAGCTCGCGGCGGCGGTGGCCGGGCTCGACCGGCGCGACCGCGACGTCCTGCTGCTGGTCGCCCTGGCCGGGCTGAGCCACGAGGAGATCGCCACCGCCCTGGGCATCCCGTACGGGACCGTCGGATCCCGGCTCAGCCGGGCCAGGAAGAAGCTGCGCGCCGCGCTGGGCGGCGGCAACCCGATGCTCGACCCCGAGGAGACCGGCCGTGGATGAGCTGAAGACGCTCCGCGAGCTGTACGGCGAGCCGCAGGCCGACCCGGTCCTCAAGGCCAGGGTCCGCGGCCGGGTCGAGGCAGGGGTACGCAACCTGCCGGACGCCGCCACCCGGCGGAGCCCGATGGCCTGGTTCCGCCAAGGACAGGGGACCGGGCATCCGGGGGCCGGACTCCTTCGGGGTCCGGGGACGGGACCGGGACGGCGGCGCCGGTGGCCGTGGGCACCGGTCGCGGCCGGGCTCGCCGCCGCCGTGGCGGTGGCGGTGGCGGTCGTGGTTCCGGGGGCGACCGGCGGCGAGCCGGGCGGACCGGGCGGACCGGGCCGGATCACGACGGTCTCCGGACGGTCGGTGCTGCTGGCGGCGGCGAGCACGGCCGCCGCCGAACCCGCGGTGACCGGCGCGTACTGGAGGGTCAGGAAGCTGCACCGGCAGACCCATCCGGAGCCGCTCGGCCGGGGCGGGAACCGCTACCGGCTGGTGGAGTCGCGGGTCACCGAGCAGTGGGTGGCCAGGGACGGCCGGGTCTGGTCGGGTTCCCGGGCGCTGGGGGCGCACCCGGCCGGCAAGGCCGACGAGGACGCCTGGCGACGCGACGGCTCGCCCGCCGAGTGGTCGGGCCGGGGACGCCTGCTGTCCACCGCGGCGGAGGAGGGGCGGCTCACGGAGGCCACGGGCAGGGTGCCGTTCAGCATGGCCGGCCGTGCGATGACCTTCGAGCAGATCCAGAGGCTGCCGACCGATGCCGCCGCGCTGAAGGAGTGGGTGAGCCGGGCGGTGCGGGAGGAACGGGCGGCCGGCGCCTCCGGGGCCGGTCCGCTCGATTCGTTCGACGGCGTCGTCGCCGACGCGCTGAGCGGCCTGCTGTGGAGCAAGCCGTCGCCGCCCGCCGTACGGGCGGCCGCCTACCGGGCGCTGGCGGAGCTGCCGAACGTCCGCTACCTGGGCGAGGAGACGGACGAACGGGGCCGCAGGGGCGCCGCATTCTCGTTCATCCTGCGGGCCGCTCCCGCCGTCCGGCGGACGCTGATCATCGATCCCGGTGACTCGCAGGTGCTCTCCGCCACGGTCGAGGGCCCGTCGGGGTCCGGAGGAGACCAGGTGGAACTGGTGCTGGAGGCGGGCTGGACCGACGACGAACCGGCCGTGCCCGGGCTGCCGTAACCCGCCTCGCCGGGTGGTCTCCGGGGCCGCTCGCGCCGTTCATTGGAGCAAGCATTTGTTCAAGCACGTCATCACGGCGCCCGGCCCCGTCGCGTACCGGCCCGCCGTACCGGCCCGGATGCGCCGCGCAGGCGTGGCCCTCCTGCGACGGGCCCCCGTGCGGGCCTCCGTGCGGGCCCTCCTGCGACGGGCCTCCGTGCGGGCCTCCGGGGAGCGGCCCGCCCTGCGGTCCCTCCGGGCGGGCGAGGGCCCGGCCGTCTGCGTGCCCGGCGGCCTCCCCGCGATCGACGCCGCGGAGGTCCTGCGGGGCCGGGTCGCGTTCGCCGGCCTCCCGCCCGTCGATCTGGGCACCGGGGGGATCGACTGGCACGCCGACCCGCACCGGAGCCGTTCCTGGGCGCTCAATCTGCACGCGCTGCGCTGGATGGGCGGCCTGGTCGTGGAGTACGGGCGCTCCGGGAACCGGGAGTTCCTCGACCGCGCCGCCGCGATCGCCGAGGACTGGGTGCGCGGCAACCCCGAGGGCGGGGCCGGGGTCAGCCCGTGGGCCTGGGCCGAGCACCCGGTCGCGCTGCGCGGCCCGGCGCTGGTCTGCCTCAGTGCGCACGTGCGCGCCGGCTGGCTGCGCCGGAGCCTGGCCGAGCACGGCCGGGTCCTGGCCGATCCGGCGCTCTACCGCCGGGGGCACAACCACGGCCTGGACCAGGACATCGCGCTGCTGACGATCGGATGCCGCCTCGGCCACCGGCCCTGGCGGGAACTGGCCGTCCGGCGGATGACCGGCTCCGCGCTGCTCGCGATCGACGGGCAGGGCGCGCTGCACGAGCAGGCGCCGCGGTACGGCCTCTACGTCCACCGGCGGCTGGGGGTCGCGCTGGAGACGATCACCCGGTGCGGGATGGAGGTCCCGCCCGCCCTGGCCGCGCGGCGCGCGGCGCTGGAGTCCTACGTCGCCCACGCCACCCAGCCCGACGGCCGCCTGGTGCCGATCGGCGACGGCCCGGCCGGGGTGCGCCCGGTGGGATTCCCCGCCCGGCGGGAGACGGTGAAGGTGTTCGACGCCGGCTACGTCTTCGCCAGGACCGCCTGGGGCGACCCGGCCTCGGCGTACTACTCGATCAGGTTCGGACCCGGGCGCAGGCTGCACGGCCACGAGGACCACCTGGGCGTCACCTACCACGCCCGGGGCCGCGCGGTCCTGGTCGAGGCGGGCTTCCACTCCTACGAGCGCACGCCGTACCAGCGGTGGACGGCCTCGCCCGAGGCGCACAACGTCCCGGTCGTGCCGGGCGCGACGTTCCGGGAGGGTACGGCGACGCACCTGGTGAGCGCGTCCACCGGCCCGGAGCGGCAGTGCTTCCGGCTCACCGACGACGCGTACGGCGTCCGCCGCACCCGCTCGGTCCTGGTCGTCCACGGCACCGACCTGATGGCCGTGCTGGACGAGGTCCCGGCCGGGTCGGCACTGCGCAGCCTCTGGCACTTCGACCCGTCGCTCACCGTGGTCTCGGTCCGCGACGGGCGGGTGGTGCTGGCCGACGGGGAGCGGCGGGTGACGCTGGTCCAGCTCTCCCCGGTCTCGGGCCTGCCGCTCGGCGGACAGGAGGTCGAGCACCGGGAGATCGCGACCGGGCACCTCCGGACGGCGCGGTCGGCGACGGTGCTGTCGCCCGCGGCGCGCTCCGTGCTGACCCTGATCGTCCCCGGCACCGGTGATCCCGAGGTCACCTGCGCCGGCGGCCGGGCGACCGTCCGGACCCCCGGCGGCCCGGTCTCCTTCCCGATCCCGCTCGACCGGTGACGCCGTCCGGCCGGAACCCCGGGAACGAGGACGTCCGGCCGGAACCCCGGGAACGAGGACGTCCGGGCCGGCCCGCGCGGGCCGGCCCGGACGCCGGGATCATCAGGCGAGGTCGAACCGGTCGAGGTTCATGACCTTGTCCCATGCCGCCACGAAGTCCTTCACGAACTTCTCCTTCGCGTCGTCGCTCGCGTAGACCTCCGCGAGGGCGCGCAGCTCGGAGTTCGCCCCGAAGACGAGGTCGGCGCGGGTGCCGGTCCACTCGATCGAGCCGGCGGCGTCGCGGCCCTCGAACGTGCTCGCGTCCTCCGACGTCGACGTCCACTCCGTGCCCAGGTCGAGCAGGTTGACGAAGAAGTCGTTGGTCAGGACCCCGGGCGTCTTGGTGAAGACGCCGAACGGCGACTGCCTGTGGTTGGCGTTCAGGACGCGCAGGCCGCCGACGAGGACCGTCATCTCGGGGGCGCTCAGGTTCAGCAGGTTCGCCCGGTCGAGCAGGAGGTACTCGGCCGGCAGCCGGTTGCCCTTGCCGAGGTAGTTGCGGAACCCGTCGGCCGCCGGCTCGAGCGCGGCGAACGACTCCACGTCGGTCTCCTCCTGCGAGGCGTCCACGCGGCCCGGCGTGAAGGGGACCTCGACCTCGAAACCGGCGTCCCTGGCGGCCTTCTCGACGGCCGCGCAGCCGCCGAGCACGATCAGGTCGGCGAGCGAGACCCGCTTGCCGCCGGCCTGGGCGGCGTTGAAGGCCTGCTGGATCCCCTCCAGGGTGCGCAGCACCGGCGCGAGCCGGTCGGGGTCGTTGACCTCCCACCCGTTCTGCGGCTCGAGGCGGATGCGGGCGCCGTTGGCGCCGCCGCGCTTGTCGCTGCCGCGGAAGGACGAGGCCGACGCCCACGCGGTGAACACGAGGTCGGACACCGTCAGGCCCGAGGCGAGGATGTCGCCCTTGAGGGAGGCGGCGTCGGCGGCGTCGACGAGCTCGTGGGTGCGCTCCGGGAGCGGGTCCTGCCAGATCAGCACCTCGCTCGGGACCTCCGGGCCGAGGTAGCGGGCGACCGGGCCCATGTCGCGGTGGGTCAGCTTGAACCACGCGCGGGCGAAGGCGTCCGCGAACTCGTCGGGGTTCTCCAGGAAGCGCCGCGAGATCTGCTCGTAGATCGGGTCGAACCGGAGCGCGAGGTCGGCCGTGGTCATCCCCGGGGCGTGGCGCTTCGACGGGTCGTGCGCGTCCGGGACGGTGCCGTCACCGGCGGCGCCCTTCGGCTTCCACTGGTGGGCGCCGGCGGGGCTCTTGGTCAGCTCCCACTCGTAGCCGAACAGGATCTCGAAGAAGCTGTTGTCCCACTGGGTCGGGGTGTTCGTCCAGGTGACCTCGATGCCGCTGGTGATCGTGTCGCCGCCCTTGCCGGTGCGGAAGGTGCTCTTCCAGCCCAGGCCCTGCTGCTCGATCGGGGAGGCCTCGGGGTCGGGGCCGACGTGCTCGGCCGGGCCCGCGCCGTGGGTCTTGCCGAAGGTGTGGCCGCCCGCGATCAGGGCGACCGTCTCCTCGTCGTTCATCGCCATCCGGCGGAAGGTCTCACGGATGTCGCGGGCCGAGGCGAGCGGGTCCGGGTTGCCGTTCGGGCCCTCCGGGTTGACGTAGATGAGGCCCATCTGCACCGCGGCGAGGGGGCTCTCCAGCTCCCGGTCGCCGCTGTAGCGCTCGTCGCCGAGCCAGGTGGTCTCGGGGCCCCAGTAGACGTCCTCGTCGGGCTCCCAGACGTCCGCGCGGCCGCCGGCGAAGCCGAAGGTCTTGAAGCCCATCGTCTCCAGGGCGACGTTGCCGGTGAGGACCAGGAGGTCGGCCCAGGAGATCTTCTGGCCGTACTTCTTCTTGACCGGCCAGAGCAGGCGGCGGGCCTTGTCGAGGTTGGCGTTGTCCGGCCAGCTGTTGAGCGGGGCGAAGCGCTGCTGACCGGCCCCGGCGCCGCCGCGGCCGTCGTGGATCCGGTAGGTGCCGGCGCTGTGCCAGGCCATCCGCACCATGAGCGGGCCGTAGTGGCCGAAGTCGGCCGGCCACCAGTCCTGCGAGGTCGTCAGGACCTCCGCGATGTCCCGCTTCACGGCCGCGAGGTCGAGGCTGCCGAACGCCTCGGCGTAGTCGAAGTCCTCACCGAGGGGGTTGGCCACGGCGGGGTTCTTCGCGAGGATCTTCAGGTTGAGCCGCTCAGGCCACCACCGGTGGTTTCCGCCGCCCTGAGCGGGGTGCGAGGCGCGCCCGTGCGCGACGGGGCAGCCGCCTCCCTCCTCCGCCTTCGGGTCGGTGACGATCGCATCGTGGTTCTCGGACATGGAAATCCTTCCGGACTGAGGGACGAGAGGTGTTCAGGAGTCGCTGGTGGAACAGGCGGGGCACAGGCCCCAGTAGATGACCTCGGCCTCGTCGATCGAGAAGCCGTGGGCATCGGACGCGGTCAGGCAGGGCGCCTCACCGACCGCGCAGTCGACGTCGGCGACGACGCCGCATGACCGGCACATGACGTGGTGGTGGTTGTCCCCGACGCGTCCCTCGAACCGGGCCGGGCTGCCGGCCGGTTCGATGCGGCGCAGGAGTCCCGCCGCGGTGAGCGCGTGGAGGGCCTCGTACACGGCCTGGAGGGAGATGTGGCCCACACGGTCGCGCACCCCGGAGGCGATCGCCTCGACGTCGAGGTGGTCGCCGGCTCGGACGGTCTCGAGGAGCGCGACGCGGGCGGCCGTGACCCGCAGGCCCACCCCGCGCAGCTCCTCGGCGGTGGTCGGAGTCTCGGGTGCGGTCATGGCGCCAAACCTACCTCCGTAAACACGAATGATTCAAGAGAGCGAATGACTTAAGTCTAATGCCGCATCGGGCGGGATTCGTCCCGTCGCGGTACGGCATGCGGAGACCGGGAGCCGGTGGGCGCCGGGCTCCCGTCCGGCACGCCGGGATGCGTTAGATTGGTGCGGCATGGGCGTGACCGGCCGCGACGCGCGCCCGACGAGCGGGGGCCGCCGTCCTCCACCCGGCGGATCCGGCGACGCGGTGCGGTTTCGATCATGGCGGCGGTGACGTCCCCGGCCGTCTTCATCCCCCGGCCGCGGCGAGCCCGCGGCGCCTCATCCCACCCGCACGTGCCTTAGGAGAGCCTCGCCCATGGGCGCCGACCATTCCCACGGTTCGCACGGTCACCTCCCGGCGGGCTCGCGGGCGACGGTCCGGGCGATCCTGGCCGTGATCATCCCGCTGGCGGTCGTCACCGTGGCGGCGCTGGTCTGGCTGTGGCCGGCCGGACAGGTCTCCACCGCCCAGCAGCCGGCACTGCAGCGGGTGAACGGGACCATCACCGCGATCACCCTCACCCCCTGCCCGCAGGAGCCGCCCCTCGAAGGGGAGCCGCAGGCGGCGCCGCCCGCACCGGACCCGGCCACCTGCGGCGACGCCCGCGTCCGGCTGACCAGCGGCCCGCAGGCCGGCGGGGACGTCGTCTCCCCGCTGCCCAGCGGCCCGGGCGCGCAGCGCTTCGCCGCCGGCGACGACGTGGTGCTCATCCACACCCCCGAGAGCGAGTTGGAGGTGCCGCCCTACCAGATCTCCGACCACGACCGGTCCTCACCGCTGCTGCTGGCCGGAGCCGCCTTCGCGCTGGCGGTGATCGCGTTCGGCCGCTGGCGCGGGGTGATGGCCCTGGTCGGGCTGGGCATCACCTTCGTGCTCCTGCTGGCGTTCGTCATCCCGGCGATCCTGGCCGGCGAGCCGCCGCTGCTGGTGGCCGTGGTCGGCGCCGCGGCGATCATGCTGACCGTGCTGTATCTCACCCACGGTTTCACCGTCACGACCTCGGTGGCGATCGTGGGCACCGTGGCCAGCCTGACCCTGACCGGCGCGCTGGCCTACGCCGCCATCGGCGTCGTCCAGCTCAACGGCATCACCGACGAGAGCTCCTTCTACCTCGACACCAGCCACCGCATCAACACCCAGGGACTGCTGCTGGCCAGCATCATCATCGGATCCCTGGGCGTACTGGACGACGTCACCGTCACCCAGGCCGCCACCGTCGCCGAACTGGCCCACGCCAATCCCGGGTACGGGTTCGCCCGGCTGTACCGGGCCGCGGCCCGGGTCGGCCGTTCCCACATCGCCTCGGTGATCAACACGATCGTGCTCGCCTACGCCGGCGCGTCGCTGCCGCTGCTGCTGCTGATCAGCGTCGGCGAGCAGCCCCTGGGCGAGGTGCTGACCAACCCGGTGCTCGCCCAGGAGATCGTCCGCAGCGTGGTGGGCACCCTCGGGCTGATCGCGGCCGTGCCGATCACGACCGCGCTGGCCGCCCTGACCGGCGCCCGCCGCGCCGACTCCGAGCACGACCACGACCACGACCACGGCGACCCGCCGCGCCGGGCCCGTCACCGGCGGCCGCCGCAGCCGCTGTCCGACCCGGTCGCCTGAGCCGGTCCGGCTGCCGGGGCGGGCGGAAAACCGCTCGCCTCCCTCTCGTGCGCTGCGGCAGCATGGCCACGGCGGTGTCGGCGTTCGGGAGGGCTGATGACTGTGCTCGGATCGCCGGAGGGCTCCGGAGACGACCCGCCCGTGCGGAGATCGGCGGTTCTGCTGGCGCTGCGCCACTACTGCGGTGAGCTGAGGCGCCAGTGGCGGGTCGCGGTGCCCGCGCTGACGCTGCCGGCGCTGGGGAACATCTGCCTGTACTACCTGGCGCCGCTGGCGGTGGCCGGGCTCGTGGGGCACCTGGCGGGCGGCGGGGACGGCTCCGTCGACGCGCTGCTGCCCTACGTGCTCGGTTTCGGCGCGCTGCTGCTGGCGGGCGAGGTGCTGTGGCGGGTGGGGCTGCACTTCCTGAACCGCACCGACGCCCGGGGCATCGAGAGGCTCGGCGTGGTGGGCATGGACGCGCTGCTGGCCAAGGACGCCGCGTTCTTCCACGACAACTTCGCCGGATCGCTGACCAAGAGGGTGCTCGGATTCTCCTCCAGGTTCGAGGACTTCGCCGACACGCTCACGTTCTCGATCATGGCCAAGGTGGTCCCCCTGGCCTTCGCCTCGGTGGTGCTGTGGCGGTACCACCCGCTGCTGGTCGTCGTGCTCCTGGGCCTCATCGTCTTCACCGCCGTCCTCGTCGCCCCGCTCATCCGCCGCCGCCAGGCGCTGGTCGACGAACGCGAGGCCGCCAAGGTACGGGTGTCGGGCCACGTCGCCGACGTGCTGTCCAACATGGACACGGTCCGCGCGTTCGCCGCGGAGGAGCGCGAAGCCGCCGAGCACCGGGTCCGGCTCGCCGAGCAGCACCGGTTGTCCCTGCGCTCCTGGGACTACGGCAACCTCCGGGTGGACACCGTGGTCGCCCCCCTGTCGGTGCTCACCAGCACCGCGGGGCTGCTCCTCGCCGTGGCGCTCCGCGGCGGCCTCGGCGTGGAGGCCGTCGTGGTGACGTTCACCTACTACTCGAACGCGATCAACATCATGTTCGAGTTCAACCAGATATACCGGCGCATGGAGAGCGTGCTCACCGAGGCGGCCCAGTTCACCGAGCTGCTCCTGGTGCCGCCGACCGTGGTGGATCCCCCCGACCCGCAGCCGCTGCGCCCGGCCGACGCGGGCGTCCGCTTCGAGCGGGTGAGGTTCGGGTACGCCGACGGCCCGCCGCTCTTCGAGGACCTGGACCTGGACATCCCCAGCGGGACCAAGATCGGCCTGGTCGGCCAGTCCGGCGGCGGCAAGAGCACCCTCACCCGGTTGCTGCTGCGCCTCATGGACGTGGACGGGGGCAGGATCCTGGTGGGCGGGCAGGACATCTCCCGGCTGCGCCAGGCCGACCTGCGCGGCCTCATCGCCTACGTCCCCCAGGAACCCGCCATGTTCCACCGGTCCGTGCGGGACAACCTCGCGTTCGCCCGGCCGGGCGCCACCGACGCCGAGATCCTCCGGGCCGCGCGGGCGGCGCACGTCACGGAGTTCGTCGAGTCCCTGCCGGACGGATTCGACACCCTGGTCGGGGAGCGCGGCGTCAAGCTCTCCGGCGGCCAGCGGCAGCGCGTCGCGCTCGCGCGCGCCATCCTGCGCGACGCCCCGATCCTGGTGCTGGACGAGGCGACCAGCGCCCTGGACTCCGAGAGCGAGATCCTCGTCCAGGAGGCCCTGTGGCGCCTGATGCAGGACCGCACCGCGCTCGTGGTCGCGCACCGCCTGAGCACCGTCGTCCGGATGGACCGGCTCGTCGTCCTCAACCGGGGGCACATCGTGGAGCAGGGCACCCACGCCGAGCTGCTCCAGGCCCGGGGCCCTTACGCCCGGCTCTGGCACCACCAGTCCGGGGGCTTCCTGGCGGAGGACGACGCCCGGGACGCGCTCCACCGCTGACCGGCACCGTGTCAGTACAGTTTCGCGGTGGTGCGCTGGACGGCGGCGGGGGCCAGGCGGACGCGTCCCGCCGTGGCCCGGTGCCCGCGGGTGTCGGTGACCCGTACGGCGAAGGGGCCCCGGCCCATGCCGGACTCGGCGATCCAGTGGTTGTGGTCGGCCCGGGCCAGTCTGCGCCACGCGCCGCCGGCGGCCTTCACCTCCACCGAGGCGAGCGGGTTGCCGTGGTCGATGACCAGCAGGGCCAGCCACCACCGCGACGACCCCTCCTTGACGCGGAAGGAGAGCGGTCTGCCGATTCGCGGGTCGCGGACCGGGCGGTAGGCGACCCGCGCCGTGCCCCTGCCGGAGCCGGCCACCCGGGTGAAGGCCCTGCGGCTCAGGTCGATGTGCCCCGCCGGGCACTCCGGGCACTGGTCGACGACCTTGACCCGGACGGAGCCCTTCGGCCCGGTGACGTGCAGGTAGCCGCCGCAGGAGGCGGCGGCGGCGTACTCGCGGGGGGAGAGCGCCACGTAGAGGCCGTCGGCCGGAGGCGAGGGATACGAGCAGTTGCCCCCTCCGGACCGCAGTTCGTAGAAGGTCGCCTTCCCTCTGACCGCCTTCCCGTCGGCCGCTGTTCCGCCGGCCGCCTTCCCGCCGGTCGCCGCCGGCCCGCGGGCGGCGGCGGTGCTCTCCCCGCCCCGGGCGGACTGCGCCAGGACCGGGGACGGGAGGAGCGAGCTCGCGGCGAGCACGGCTACGAGGGCGGGGGGCAGGCGTCGCATCCGGGGATTCCTCTCAAGGGGGACGGAGAGGACGGTAGCGAATCGGCCCCGGGTGCCGCGCGCCCGGCCGGTGCCCGCTCTGCCCCGGCACCCGCGGGCCTGCGGCTCACCGGCCGCGGGTTCACCGGGGGATGGCGGGACTGGAGCCCGGCGCCGCCGGCGCTAGGCGAGGTTGCGGTGGGCCCGTGCGTGCAGGGCGATCCCCACCGAGACGGAGACGTTGAGGGACTCGGCCGCGGGGTTCATGGGAATCGACACCGACTCGGCGGAGATGCCGGAGAACTCACCCGACGCACCGGTCTTCTCACTGCCGAACATGAGGACGAGGCGCTCGTCGATGTCGCCGAGGTCCCTGACCGTGAGGGCTCCGCCGGACTCGAAGGCCATCAGGCGCATGCCGTTGTCCTGGAAGTGGCGGAGCGCCTCCTCCCGGGAGGCGAGGACGATCGGGAGCGAGAACACGTAGCCGCGGCTCGCCCGGATCAGGCGCCGGTCCGCGATGCTGACGAGGTCGCTGTCCACGAGCACGATGCCCGAGGCGCCGAGTGCGAAGGAGGTCCGCACGATGGCGCCGATGTTTCCGACGATCTTCACCCCGTCCAGCAGGACGAGGTCGCCCTTCCGGCCGGTCAGGTCGGCGAAGCCGCAGGGGCGCGGGACCCGGCAGATGCCGAACGCCTTGGGCTTCTTCTCGGTCTTGAAGACCTGGTTGGCGATCGCGGGGGAGAGCAGGCGGACCGGGATGCCGCGCTGCTCGCACGCGGCGAGCAGGTCGCCCGGCAGGGGAACGGTCTCCAGCCCGTAGACCTCGATGAGCTCGACCCCGGCGCGGATGCTCTGCAGGAGCGGCTCGGGGTCCTCGATCAGCGCCGTGCGGACGACGGACCTCGAAGGCTTCGTGACATCGATGATCCGTTGTACGGCGGGATCGGAGCGCTCGGTGATGACGTCAAGGCTGGCCACGGCGAAGAGGCTAACACGAGCGCCGCCCGGTCTTCGGGCCGGTCAGGACGGGGTGCGAGGGCGGGCACGGGGTGCGAGGGCGGACGCGGGGTGCGAGGGCGGACGTGGGGTGCGAGGGCGAGCGGTATCAACCGTTCGGTGGATTTCCGGATCAGCACCATTCGCGGATGAACATGGCCGGTGGATCGATTCGCCCCGGACGCCGGCGCAAGATGCTTGAGCCATGGCAGTCATCGAAGTCACAGACCTCCGCAAGCGGTACGCGGACCTGACCGTGCTGGACGGGGTGTCGTTCTCGGTGGAGGAAGGCGAGATCTTCGGCATCCTCGGACCGAACGGCACCGGCAAGACCACCACCGTGGAGTGCGTGGAGGGCCTGCGGCGGCCCGACGGCGGGTCGATCAGGGTCCTCGGGCTCGACCCGGTCGAGGACGCGCGCAAGGTGCACGAGCGGATCGGGGTGCAGCTCCAGCAGACCCAGCTGCCGGAGAACATCAAGGTGTGGGAGGCCCTCGACCTGTACGCCTCCTTCTACGCCGCGCCGCGCGACTGGCGGGCGCTGCTGGAGGAGTGGGGTCTGGCGGACAAGCGGAACGCCCGGTTCGGCAAGCTCTCCGGCGGCCAGAAGCAGCGGCTCTTCATCGCGCTGGCGCTGGTCGGCAACCCGCGGGTGGCCTTCCTGGACGAGCTGACCACCGGCCTGGACCCGCAGGCCCGCCGGGCCACCTGGGAGCTGATCAAGCAGGTCCGGGCGAGCGGTGTGACGGTGGTCCTGGTCAGCCACTTCATGGACGAGGTGGAGGAGCTGTGCGACCGCGTCGCCGTCTTCAACCGCGGCAGGGTGGTGGCGATCGACACCCCGGCCGGACTGGCGGAGGGCGAGCACCGGATGCGGTTCACGGTGATGACGGGGGAGATGACCGGCGTCGAGGGGCTGCCCGGCGTGACCGGTGTGTCCAGGGAGGGGAACCGGGTGGTCGTCACCGGGACGGGTGACTTCGCCACGGCGGTCACCGCGCACCTGGCCCGCCACCAGGTCCTCGTCAGCGACCTCCGGATCGACAAGCGCACCCTGGAAGACGCGTTCACCGCCCTGACCGGCCGGTCCTTCGACTAAAGGAAAATGATCATGATGAAGCTCGCCGTCGTCGAGACCAAGCTGCTGACCCGGGAGCCCGGGGCGCTCTTCTCCCTGCTCATCCCGCTGTTCATCCTGGTGGTGTTCGGAAGCTCGATCGAGCCGGGCGACACCGTGCTGCTGCCGATGGCGCTGGCCATCGCCGTGGGGCTGGTGGCCCTGTACATGCTGCCCACCACCCTGGCCACCTACCGCGAGCGGGGCATCCTGCGCAGGCTGTCGGTCACGCCGGTGCGCCCGGGCAATCTCCTGGCGGTGCAGCTGCTCCTGCTCCTCGTCCTCGCGCTGGCCGCCTGCGGGCTGTTGCTGGCCGTCGCGGGCACCGTCCTCGAAGCCCGCCTGCCCGCCGGGGTGCTGCCCGCCGCGCTGGTCTTCGTCCTCGGTACGGCGAGCATGTTCGCGATCGGCCTGCTCATCGCGGCGCTGGCGCCGAACGGCCGGTCCGCCAACGGGATCGGGGTCCTGCTGTACTTCCCGATGGCCTACCTCGCCGGGCTCATGCAGCCCGTCCACCTGATGCCCGATATGTTGATCCGCATCGGGGAGTTCACCCCTCTGGGCGCCTTCGCGCAGAGCATGCGGGACGTCTGGGCGGGCGGTGCCCCCAGCCCCCTGCTGCTCGGTGTGATGGCCGTCTACGCCCTGGTCGTCAGCATCGCGGCGGCCACGCTCTTCCGCTGGGAGTGACGGATGACCGGCCGGCTCGACCGATGGGAACGGCTCCTGGAGCGCCAGATGGCGGCCACGCCGTACGTCTTGCTGGCGATCTCCGCGGTGCTCTCCCTGTCCACCGGCGGCAGTCCGTGGATCACGTCCGGCCTGGCCGCGCTCGCGGCCGCCTGGATGCGGCTGGCGCCGCGGGGCTTGGCCGGCGGTGCGGTCTACGTGGCGGGGCTGGTGGTCCTGATCGGCGCGCTCTGCACGCAGGGCGTGTGGTTCGCGAGCTTCTTCGGCTTCACCGGCTATCTCCACTCCTGGCAGTACCTGAAGGGGAAGTGGCGGGCGGCCGGGGTGACCGCCACGGCGGCGATCAGCGTCACGGCCTACGGCGGCGGCCTGCCCGAGCCCACCCCGTCAGCGATCTTCACCTACCTGTTCTTCACCGCCGCCATCGTCGTGGGGGTGAGCCTGTTCAGTTTCGTCGGGGAGGTCACCGCCGAACGGAGCACCGAGCGCAAGCGCATGGTGGCGCGGCTCGAGGAGACCATGCGGGAGAACGCCGGCCTCCAGGCCCAGCTGCTGGTCCAGGCCCGCGAGGCGGGCGTGCTCGACGAACGGCAGCGCATGGCGGCCGAGATCCACGACACCCTCGCCCAGGGGCTGACCGGCATCATCACCCAGCTCCAGGCGGCCAGGCAGGCCGAGGACTGGCGGCCGCACGTGGACAACGCGGTGGGGCTGGCCCGGGAGAGCCTCGCCGAGGCCCGGCGCTCGGTGCACGCGGTGGGCCCCGGCCAGCTGGAGGCGGCACCGCTGCCCGAGGCGCTGGAGGGCGTCGTGGCCCGGTGGGGCGAGCTCAACAAGGTTCGTGCGGATTTCACCGTCACCGGTACGGTTCGTCCCATGCATCCGGAGGTCGAGGAGACGTTGCTGCGCACGGCGCAGGAGGCTCTGGCCAACGCGGCCAAGCACGCCGGCGCGTCCCGGGTCGGGCTGACCCTGTCGTACATGGAGGACGTGGTCACCCTGGACGTGCGTGACGACGGCGCCGGGTTCGACCCGGAACGCGTCCGCGACGGCGGGGGGTTCGGCCTGACCGCGATGCGCAAGCGGGTGACCCGGCTGGCGGGCACGCTGGAGGTCGAGTCCGAGCCCGGCACGGGCACCGCGATCTCCGCGAGCGTCCCGGCGGTGGCCCGTGGCTGAGTCTTCCGTGCCTTCCGTGCCTTCAGTGACCCCCATCCGGCTGCTGATCGCCGACGACCACCCCATCGTCCGCGACGGCATCCGCGGCATGTTCGCCGGCGACCCGGACTTCGAGGTGCTCGGCGAGGCAGGCGACGGCGCACAGGCCGTCGAACTCGCGCGGGCGCTGAACCCGGACGTGATCCTCATGGACCTGCGCATGCCGGGGACGGACGGCGTCACGGCCATCAAGGAGCTCGCCCGGCTGGGCAGCGCGGCCCGCGTCCTGGTGCTGACCACCTACGACACCGACCGGGACGTCCTGCCCGCCATCGAGGCCGGCGCCACCGGCTATCTCCTCAAGGACACCGGCCGCGACGAACTCGTCCGCGCCGTGCGTACGGCGGCGCGGGGCGAGGCCGTGCTCTCCCCGTCGGTCGCCACCCGCCTCCTCGGCCAGGTCCGCACCCCCGCCGACCCGCTGAGCGCCCGGGAACGGGAGGTCCTCCGCCTCATCGCCGAGGGCGGCACCAACCGGGAGATCGCCGTCCGCCTGTTCATCAGCGAGGCCACGGTCAAGAGCCACGTGCTGCACATCTACACCAAACTCGGCGTCAACGACCGCGCGGCCGCCGTCGCCGTCGCCTTCCGGCGCGGCCTGCTCACGATGGACGACGGCTGACCGGACGGCCACCGGCCGCCCGTCGCCCTTTCCCGGCCCCGGCCAGGCACCGACGTAGGCCGCCCGTCGCCCGTCGTCCTTCCCCGGCCGGGATCAGGCGCCGACGTAGGCCGCCAGGTGCTCGCCGGTGAGGGTGGAGCGGGCGGCGACGAGGTCGGCGGGCGTGCCCTCGAAGACGATCCGGCCGCCGTCGTGGCCGGCGCCGGGACCGAGGTCGATGATCCAGTCGGCGTGCGCCATGACCGCCTGGTGGTGTTCGACGACGATGACCGACCTGCCGGAGTCGACGAGCCGGTCGAGCAGGCCGAGCAGTTGCTCGACGTCGGCGAGGTGCAGCCCCGCGGTCGGCTCGTCGAGGACGTAGACGCCGCCCTTCCCGGCCATGTGCACGGCCAGCTTGAGCCGCTGCCGCTCGCCGCCGGACAGCGTGGTGAGCGGCTGGCCGAGACTGAGGTAGCCGAGCCCGACGTCGGCGAGCCGGGTCAGGATCGCGTGCGCTGCGGGGATCCGCGTCTCGCCGGCGCCGAAGAACTCCAGGGCCTCGGTGACCGGCATCGCGAGCACCTCGCCGATGTCGCGGCCGCCGAAGCGGTGCTCCAGCACCGCCGCCTGGAACCGCCTGCCCTCGCACTCCTCGCAGGGGACGGCGACGCCGGCCATCATGCCCAGGTCGGTGTAGACGACGCCGGCGCCGTTGCAGTCGGGGCAGGCGCCCTCGGAGTTGGGGCTGAACAGCGCCGGTTTCACGCCGTTGGCCTTCGCGAACGCCTTGCGGACCGGGTCGAGCAGGCCGGTGTAGGTCGCCGGGTTGCTCCGCCGCGAGCCCCGGACGGGCGCCTGGTCGACCGCGACGACACCCGCGGAGGCGGGGATGGAGCCGTGCACGAGCGAGCTCTTGCCGGAGCCGGCGACGCCGGTGACGACGCAGAGCACGCCGAGCGGGATGTCGACGTCGACGTTCCGGAGGTTGTGGCGGGTGGCGCCGCGGATCTCCAGCCTGCCTGCGGGGGTGCGGACCTTCTCCTTGAGGGCGGTCCGGTCGCCGAGGTGGCGGCCGGTGAGGGTGCCGGCGGCCCGCAGGCCCTCGACGGTCCCCTCGTAGCAGACGGCGCCGCCCGCCGTACCGGCGCCGGGGCCGAGGTCGACGACGTGGTCGGCGATCGCGATCACCTCCGGCTCGTGCTCCACGACGAGCACCGTGTTGCCCTTGTCCCGCAGCCGCCGCAGCAGGCCGTTCATCCGCTGGACGTCGTGGGGGTGCAGGCCGGCGGTGGGCTCGTCGAAGACGTAGGTGGTGTCGGTGAGCGGGGAGCCGAGGTGGCGGATCATCTTGACGCGCTGCGCCTCGCCGCCGGAGAGCGTGCCCGCCGGCCGGTCGAGCGAGAGGTAGCCCAGTCCGATCTCCGCGAACGAGTCGAGGGTGTGCAGCAGCTTGGCCAGCAGCGGCGCCGCCGACGGCTCGCTGAGGCCGCGGACCCACTCGGCCAGGTCGCTGATCTGCATCGCGCAGGCGTCGGCGATGCTGACGCCTCCGATCCGCGAGGAGCGGGCCTCCTCGCTGAGCCGGGTGCCGTCGCACCCGGGGCAGGTGGCGAAGGTGACCGCCCGGTCGACGAAGGCCCGGATGTGCGGCTGCATCGCCTCCCGGTCCTTGGCCAGGAACGACTTGCGGACCTTCGGGATGAGGCCCTCGTAGGTGAGGTTGACGCCGTCGACCTTCACCTTGACCGGCTCCCCGTACAGGAAGTCGCGGAGCTCCTTCTCGGTGTAGTCGCGGATGGGCTTGTCCGGGTCGACGAAACCCGACTCGGCGTAGACCCGCACGGTCCAGAAGCTGTCCGACTTCCAGCCGGGGATGGTGAACGCGCCCTCGGTGAGCGACTTGGAGTCGTCGTAGAGCTGGGTGAGGTCGATGTCGGTGACCGTGCCCCGCCCCTCGCACCGCGTGCACATGCCGCCGACGCGGGTGAAGGTCACCTTCTCGGCCTTGCGTGCACCGCGGTCGACCGTGATCGCACCGCTCGCCCGGACCGTGGGGACGTTGAAGGAGAACGCCTGGGGCGAGCCGATGCGCGGCCGTCCGAGCCGGCTGAAGAGGATGCGCAGCATCGCGTTGGCGTCGGTGACGGTGCCGACCGTGGAGCGGGGGTCGGCGCCCATCCGCTGCTGGTCGACGATGATCGCGGTCGTCAGCCCTTCGAGGACGTCGACCTCCGGCCGCGCGAGCGCCGGCATGAAACCCTGCACGAAGGCGCTGTAGGTCTCGTTGATCAGCCGCTGCGACTCCGCGGCGATCGTGCCGAAGACCAGCGAGCTCTTGCCCGAGCCGGAGACGCCGGTGAACACCGTCAGCCGGCGTTTCGGGATCTCGACGCTGACGTCCTTGAGGTTGTTCACGCGCGCGCCGTGCACGCGGATCAGGTCGTGGCCGTCGGCGGGGTCCGGCACGGGCGGCTGCGCGTCCGCCTTCGTGGTCGGGCTCATGCTGTCTCCATCCGTCGGGCGGGGCCGCTCCGCGGTCTCCGCCGGTGCCGCCCCGCAGGTCGTGGTGGCGGCCTCCAGGCTAGGCGCGGCGCGGAGACCGGCGCTTCTCGATTCCTGACCGGTCCGGTCACCCGCCCGGCCGCGGCCAGGCCCTGAGATCAGGCCCTGAGAGGTCAGGCCCTGAGATCAGGCCCTGAGAGGTCAGGCCCTGATCTCAGGCCCTGAGAGGTCAGGCCCTGAGATCAGGCCCTGAGATAGGTGAGGACGGCGAGGACCCGGCGCCGGCGCTCCTGGCCCTCTTCGAGGGTGGATGGTGACGCACCCCGCGGGCGGCCGGCCGGCCGGGCACGGGCGGGCCTCAGCCCGCCGCCTGCTTCACCAGCGCGGCGATGCGCGCCTCCACCTCGGCCGTCACCTCGGTCAGGGCGAAAGCGGTCGGCCACATCGTGCCCTCGTCCAGCTTCGCCGGGTCGTTGAACCCGAGCGTCGCATAGCGCGCCTTGAACTTCTCCGCGCTCTGGAAGAAGCAGACGATCTTTCCGTCCAGCGCGTAGGCGGGCATCCCGTACCAGAGCTTCGGCGCGAGGGCCGGGGCTTCGGCCTTGACGATCGCGTGGACGCGCTCGGCCATGACCCGGTCCGAGTCCTGCATCTCGGCGATCTTCGCGAGCACGTCCCGCTCCGCCTCCGCAGCCTTGTCCGCCCGCGAGGCGCGGCGCGCCGCCTTCTTCAGCTCCTGGGAGTGCTCCTTCATCGCGGCCCGCTCCTCGGCCGTGAACCCCTCGTACGTGCTGTTTCCGGTGCCGCTCATCGTGTTCTCCTCCGTCGTTTCCGGTGTGAGACAAGGATGCCCGCCCGGATTGATACGTCCGCTATGCGATGACGATGCGAGGGCACCGGCGGGCTTCCGCCCCGGTGGTCGGCGACCGGTCACCTCACCCCGGCGGGAACCCGTTCACCGGAGGTCACCGCGGATCGTGCCCCGGTGGTCGGCGACCGGTCACCTCACCTCGGCGGGAACCCGTTCACCGCCCAGGGACTCCTCGGACCTCTTGTTCCGGGTCAGGTGGACGTAGGCCAGCGCGCCCAGGAACAGGGCGACCGACGTCCACTGGTTCAGCCGCATCCCGAGGATCTCGTTGGCCGGGTCGACGCGCAGGCCCTCGATCCAGAACCGGCCCGCGGTGTAGCCCGCCACGTACAGGGCGAAGAGCCGGCCGTGCCGCAGCGCGAAGCGGCCGCCGATCCAGATGAGCGCCAGCGCCAGGCCCAGGTTCCACAGCGACTCGTACAGGAACGTGGGGTGGTAGGTGGTGACGCCCGGCACGGTCCCCGGGCGGCCAGCGTCGATGACCAGGCCCCAGGGCAGGTTGGTCGGGCCGCCGAACAGCTCCTGGTTGAAGTAGTTGCACCACCGGCCGACGGCCTGACCGATGGCGACGGCCGGGGCCGCGGTGTCGGCGACCGCGCTCACGGAGATGCCCCGGCGGCGGCAGGCGATCCACACGCCCACCCCGCCCAGGGCGATGCCGCCCCAGACGCCCAGGCCGCGCCAGCCCGGCCCGGACTCGCTCCAGACCAGGATCGCGTCGATCGGCCGGTGGGGGGCGTCGGGCCCGAAGTACAGCTGCCAGTCGGTGATGACGTGGTACAGCCGCGCACCCACGATGCCGAACGGGAGCCCCCACGTCACCAGGTCCACCATGGTTCCCGGAGCCCCGCCCCGGTTCCGCCAGCGGCGCTCGGCGACGACGACGGCCACCACGACGCCGAGCATGATGCAGACCGTGTAGCCGCGGATGGGCAGCGGCCCCAGATGCCAGACGCCTTCGGAGGGACTGGGGATGCCGGCGAGCGACATGACGGGTGACATGGCCGGCAATCTAACGCGGCCCGCGGCGATCATGCATCCGACCGAAGTTCATACTTCGCACGCCTCCACCGCCGGGGCGGTCACCGTCCCGCGCCGATGCCGAGTGGCATGATCCTGCTTGACCTTGACACAGTGACAAGGCCTTCACTGTGCTGGAGGAGGTGGTCCCGATGACCATGCCGGAAGAGGACACGAACACGATGAGGGCCCTCCGGGGGCTGGAGGACGGCGGCCCGTCGGTGCGGCTGCGGGCGGCGATGGCGGCCGGTACGGCCCCCGACCCGCGGTTCGTCGGCGTGCTCGTCGAACGATGCGCTGTCGAGCCCGAATTCCATGTGCGCGATATGCTGACCTGGGCACTCACCCGCCACCCCGCGTCCATGACGGTTCCGGCGCTGCTCGGCGAACTCCGCTCGGAGCGTGTGCAGGCACGGAGCCAGGCGCTGCACACGCTGTCCAAGATCGGAGATCGGCGGGCGTGGCCGGCGATCACACGGGCGCTCCTGACCGACGCCGACGACGAGGTGGCGCGGAGCGCCTGGAGGGCGGCGGTCGTGCTCGTGCCCGAAGGCGAGGAGCCCGGGTTGGCCGGAGTGCTGGCGACGCAGCTCGGCCGCGGCGGGCGCGAGACGCGGCTGAGCCTCAGCCGGGCGCTGATCGCACTCGGTGAGGCGATCACGCCGATCCTGCACGCCGCGATGACGGACCCCGACCCCCGCGTGCGCCGGCACGCGGCCGCCACGGAACGGCTGCTGCGCGACCCCGACGCCGGATTCGAGTTCGCGATCGAGGAGGCCAAGCGCGCCGTAGCCCTCGGCGGCGCCGGCCGGGAGGAGTGACGGGCAGTGTTGATCGGTGACGTGGCACGGCGGTCCGGGGTCAGCGCCCGGATGCTCCGGCACTACGACTCGCTCGGCCTGGTGCGGCCGACGGATCGTAGCGGCGCAGGCTACCGGGAGTACTCCGGCGAGGACATCCGGCGGATCTTCCACATCGAGAGCCTGCGCTCCCTGGGGCTGTCGTTGCGTGACGTCGGGCGCGCGCTCGATGATCCCGACTTCACGCCGTCGGAGCTCGTCGGCGGCCTCATCCGCCGGACGCGGGAACGCATCGCGGCCGAGACGGAGCTGCTCACGCGACTGCGCCGGATCGACGCCGCGGAACCCGCCGGCTGGGAGGACGTCCTCCAGGTCGTCGCGCTCCTCCGGGCACTGGGGTCGAAGAGCGCCGGCAGCCGCCAGCGCGCGGTCCTGTCCTCGGCCGAAGAGCTGCCGGTGGAGGCGCTGGTCGAGGCGGCGCTGAGCGAGACGGACCCGAACGTCGCCGGAGCCCTCCGCTGGGCGCTGGCGCAGTCGGGCGACGAAGGCCTGGCATTGCTGGCGGAGGGCCTCGGCTCACCGGCGGCCGAGGTGCGCGAACGCGCCGTCCGGTCCATCGCCGAGATCCCGGACGGCGAGGCGACCGCGCTGCTGCGGAACGCCCTCGCGAACCCCGACACCGTGGTCCGCAGGCACGCGGCTCTGGCGCTCGGGGCACGCGGAGTGGCCGACGCGATCCCGGCGCTCATCGACGTCGTCGTCGAGGGGACGAACGACGTCGACGCGGCCGACGCCCTGAGCGCGCTGGCGGGTCGTCCCGAGCTGGCGGATCGGATCGCGACCGGGCTCGTCGACCGCCTCGCCCCCGCTGACGTCGGATCGCCCGCGCGTCTGCGGCTGACCCAGGCGCTCGCGGACATCCCGGGAACCACGGCGTCCCGGGCCCTCGCCGAGCTGTCCCATGACGGCGACCGCGCCGTCGCGCTCACCGCGGCGTACATCCTCGGGATACGCGACGCACGATGACGGGTCGTCGCCGGCGCGGGCGGTCCGGCAGGCCGTCACCGGCGCCAGTGGCCCGGCTGGACGAGGCCGGACTCGTAGGCGCAGATGACCGCCTGGATCCGGTCGCGCAGGCCGAGCTTGGACAGCACGCCGCTGACGTGGCTCTTCACCGTGTGCTCGCTGACCACCAGGGCTTCGGCGATCTCGGGGTTGGACAGGCCGCGACCGAGGAGGGCCAGGGTCTCCCGCTCGCGACCGGTCAGGGTGTCCATGCCCGGTACCGCCACCGGCGGGCGGGCGTCGCGCCGGATGATGTCGTCGACGAGCTTGCGGGTCACGGCGGGGGCGAGCAGCGACTCTCCGGCCATGACGACGCGGACGGCGTGCACGAGGTCGTCCCGCCGCACGTCTTTCAGCAGGAAGCCGCTGGCCCCCGCGTGCAGGGCCTCGTAGACGTACTCGTCGTTGTTGAACGTGGTCAGGATGATGATCCTCGCGGCGGTCTCGGCGCAGATCCTCCCGGCGGCCCGGATGCCGTCCATGACGGGCATGTGGATGTCGAGCAGGACCACGTCGGGCGCGTGGAGGCGCGCCGCCTCCACCGCCTGGGCGCCGTCGCCGACCTCCGCGACGACCGTGATGTCCGGTTGCATGTCGAGGATCAGGGCGAAGCCGCTGCGCACGAGCTCCTGGTCGTCGGCGACCACGACGCGGATGGTCACGCGGCGGCTCCCGGCAGGCGGACCGAGACGGTGAAACCGCGCCGGCCCGGTCCGTGGCCGAAGGACGCCGAGCCGCCGCAGGCCGCCGCGCGCTCGCGGATGCCGACGAGCCCGTGCCCCGTTCCGCCGGTGTGCCCGCGGCCGTCGTCCGTCACGTCGATCACGAGCGCGTCCGCCCGCCAGCCGAGTTCGATGGAGACCTTGCTCGCGCGGGCGTGCTTGACGGCGTTGGTGAGCGCCTCCTGGACCACCCGGTAGGCGGCGGCCTCCACGTCCGGCGGCAGGGGGCGCGGTGTCCCGCTGACGGTCAGGGCGGCGGGCTGCCCGGCGCGGTCCACGCTCTCGACCAGCGCCCCGATGCGGGCCACCGTCGGGGTGGCTTCGGAGGAGTCCTCCCCCAGCAGGCCGAGCAGGCGGCGCAACTGGTCCATCGCGTCGCGTCCGGCCGCGGCGATGGCGTCGAAGGCCGCTTCGGCGCGGCCGGGATCGGGCCGCACGATCAGCGGGCCGGCCTCCGCCTGCACCACCATCAGGCTGATCGCGTGGCCGAGGATGTCGTGCATGTCCCGGGAGATCGCCGCCCGCTCCCGCTCGACGGCCCGGCGCGCCTCCATCTCCTTCTCGCGTTCGAGCTGGCGGGCGTGGGCCTGCCGGTTGGCCGCCGCCCGCCCCATCGCCCAGGCCGCGACGTACATCACCAGTCCGCGCACCGTCGTGTCCGCACTCGGCGTGCGCAGGATCAGTCCGGCGAGCTGGGCGGCGGCGCCGGCGGCGAGGATGGCCAGCCCCCACGCCCGCTCGCGCCGCGAACCGTGTACGGCCACCGTGTAGACGGCGATCAGCAGCGCGTACGGGACGGGCTGCGGCGCGGTGTCGGGATCGTTCAGCAGGTAGGCGCCGGTCGCGGCCATCGCCGCGACCAGGACCGCCAGCGGTGCGCGCCGCCGCCAGAGCAGCGGCAGCACCTGGCCGAGCACGGGGAGGTACTGCTGGACCGTGTAACCCGTCACCGGGTCGGCCTCCCGGACCGTCAGCAGGAAGGGAGCCGAGTGGGCGGCGAGGACGGCCAGGGCGACGGCGATGTCCGCGGCGAGTGGCGGGATGCGGCGGACGACACGGACAGTGGAGCTCATAAGTGAATGGATCATAGTTCAGGTGTGCGAGAGGCCGGCGAGGTTGTACGCGACCGCCACGACGGCGAACGCGGTCACGCCGAGGGAGACCAGGGTGTAGGCGATCCTGCCCGGCGCCCGCCACCAGCGCCTCCACCAGGCCATCGCCGTGCAGACCAGCAGGGCGGCGGCCAGCGGCACCGTCAGCGACGCCAGCACCAGCAACGCGATCAGCACCGGAGCACCCTCCAGGACCAGAGGCAGGGCCCGGCCCTGGTCGGCGAGCAGGCTGCCGAACCCGGCGGTGAAGGCGACCACGCAGGCGCCGGCGAGCCAGGCGAGCAGGCGCGGGACGCGGGGGCCGGCGGGGGGCGGGGACGACCGTCTGCGGACCGCCCGCACCGCCGCCGCCACGGGGAACCCCAGCAGGGCGGCCAGGGAGGCGAGGAGCGCGGCGGCCAGCAGGGCGAGGTGCAGGGACGGGTGGTCCAGCGGGCCGATCCGGTCGAAGACGGCCGTGCTGCGGCTGATCGCCAGCTGTCCCGGCTCGGGGAAGGCGATCCGGTCCCAGCCGCCCTCCTCCTGGAAGACGCCGGGCTCGAACTGGACCCAGCGCACCTGCCTGCCCTTGAGGCCGGTGGTGAGGACGCCGCCGTCGGCGGTCGCGGTGACGTGCACCGGCGAGTCCGTGAGCGCCTGCACCTTCAGCAGGCTGCCGTGGCTGGTCCGGCTGCTCTGGTACGAGCCCTCGTACCGCTCCGCGGAGGCGCCGGGCAGAGCCTTGACGGCCGTCGGGCGCGCGCCCGGGAGATAGCGGTCGATGATCTTGTGGGCCAGCTCGAACCCGTCCAGCCCGTGTCGTCCGGTGCCGTCGCCGTTGGACATGACGTGGATGCCGATGCCCCGTTCCGGCAGCAGGAACATGTAGGTGTGCATGCCCGGCATGTCACCGGCCTTGAAGAGCATGCGATGCCCCTTGTACGGCGATTCCTCCCACATGAAGCCCATGCCGGGCAGCCGGGGGTCCTCGGTGTGCTGGCGCCGCTGCATCTCGGCCGCCACCCCGGTCCCGAGACGGGGGTCCAGTTCCAGCTGCGCCTGCAGGTAGGCGGCCATGTCCGACGCGGTCGACGCGGGCCCCGCACCGGAGGCGGCGAAGTTCGCGCAGTCGGCCGTGGTCGTCGAGCCGTCCGCCAGGTAGGCCTTGGTGTCCCCGAGCCCGCCGCAGGCGATCGTCGAGTCCTCCATGCCGAGGGGGGCGAACACGTGCCGTTCGACGTACTCCTCGAACGGCATCCCCGAGACCGTCTCCACCAGGTATCCGGCCAGGGCGACGCCGTAGTTGCTGTAGGAGACGCCGGTGCCCGGCGGGCGGAGCCGGGCGGGCTGGGTCGCGGCCAGCGCCTCGCCCAGCGGCCGGACGTCCGCGCCGCTGCCCAGGATGTGGTCGTCGTCGAATCCGGCCGTGTGCGTGAGCAGATGCCGCAGGGTGACCGGACGGCCCGGATAGGTGTCACGGATCTCGAAGGCGGTCAGGTAGGAGTTGACGTCGGCGTCCAGGTTCAGCCTTCCCGCGTGGACCAGCTGCAGGGCCGCCTGGGCGGTGAACAGCTTCGTCTCCGACCCGATCAGGAAACGGGTGCGCTCGGGATCCACCGGGAGGCGGCGCTCCGCGTCGGCCCAGCCGTACCCCTTGTCGACCACCCGCCGGCCGTCGGCGACCACCGTGACGGTCACGCCGGGGATCTTCTCCTCGGCCATGACCGAGGAGACGTGTTCGTCGACGAGCGCGCCGACCCCCGGCAGGTCCGCCGGCTGAACGGCCTGAGCCGGGGTGGTCGCGAGGACCAGCGCGGTGATGAGTTCCAGCAGCATGCCGTCAAGCCTCCTGCGAACCCCCCTCCCGGCACATCGCCGACGCCGCCCATTCCGCCGTCCCCCGCGCGGGGGAGTACCGCGGTGACGCCTCTCCGCCGGGCGGCCGCCCGCCGTCAGGTCCCCATGACGTGTACGGCCCGGCCGCCCGCCGTCAGGCCCTGACGTGTACGGCCCGGCCGCCCGCCGTCAGGCCCTGACGTGTACGGCCCGGCCGCCCGCCGTCAGGCCCTGACGTGTACGGCCCGGCCGTGCGGTGACGTGACGCCGCTTCCCGCGGCCGGCGGCACACCGCGGGAGAAGCCGGCAGGTGCGGGTCCCGGACCCGCACCTGCCGGCTGCGATGACATCGTCTCCATGATCCGGGACCGCCGATCCGCTCATGGGCGGCGGCCTGCGGGAGGCCCTACTCCCAGCGGAACCAGCGGACCGCGATGACCGTGCACCCGGCCGCGTAGGCCGCCAGGGTCAGCAGGGGGGCGGCGGGCGGGAAGGATCCCAGGTAGGCCTCCTGGAAGGCCTGCATGCCCGCGCCGAGCGGGGTGTAGTGGCTGATGGTCTGCAGCGCCTCGGGCATCTGCGCGACCGGCACCCACAGCCCGGCGAAGAACATCATCGGGAAGAACAGCACCGTGCCGATCGCCGTGGCCGGGCCGCGCCCGGGTGCCAGCGCGGTGATCAGCAGGCCGATGGCGAGCAGCGCGGCGGTCGCCAGCAGCCAGGCCAGGACGAAGCCGACGGGGTGCCGGGGCAGGTCGACGCCGAAGCCGAGCCCGGCCACCGCCAGGAACAGGACCGTCGCCACCAGCGCGATGGCGAAGTTGGCCGCCAGCTGGGCGCCCAGCACGCGGGCCGGGCCGATCGGCGTGGTCTGCATGCGCCGCAGCACGCCGTTCTCCCGGTAGCCCGCCAGCGTGGTCGGCAGCGCCGTCATGGCCAGGATGGCCAGGTTGAACAAGATCAGGACAGGCACGTACAGGTCGAAGTAGGTCAGGCCGCCGGCGGTCGGCACGGGTTCCCGCAGGGCGGGCACGAGGCCCAGGATGATCAGCACGATCAGCGGGCAGCCGACGCCCCACAGGGGACCGACCTTGTCGCGGATGCTCAGCCTGCTCTCGGCCTTGATGAGCCGCCACGTCGCCGAACCACGTGCGGCGGTGACGGGAGCGGCGGGGGCGGGGGCGGTGTTCAGGACGGACATGGAGGCGGCCTTTCGTTCTCTGTCTCGTTGCGGGGGAGGAGGCGGGCTGCGAGCGGTCGGCTAGCGGGGGTCGAGGCGGCTGCCGGTCAGCTGGACGAAGGCCTCCTCCAGGCTCGCCTGCTCGACGCGCAGCCGTTCGGCCACGATCTGGTTGCGGGCCAGCACGGTGGTCACGGCGTTGAGCGCGTTGTCGTTGCCGTTGACGACGACCAGCTCGCCCCGGCGGGTGAGGCCGGAGACGTCGGGCAGGCTCGTCAGCAGGTGGTCGTCGATCGGCCGGGAGGGGCGGAAGCAGATGCGCTGCTCGATGCGGGCCCGCGCGGTCAGGCCGGCCGGGGTGTCCACCGCCACGACGCGGCCGGCGTCGATCAGCGCCAGCCGGTCGCACAACCGCTCGGCCTCCTCCATGAAGTGGGTGACCAGCACGATCGTCACCCCGCTCGAGCGCACCCCCTCGATCAGCTCCCAGGTGTCGCGCCGGGCCTGCGGGTCCAGACCGGTGGTGAGCTCGTCCAGGATCGCCACCCGGGGGTTGCCGACCAGCGCCAGCGCGATCGACAGCCGCTGCTTCTGCCCGCCCGACAGCTTGCCGTAGGCGGTCCTGGCCTTGTCCGCCAGGCCGAGCCCGTGCATCAGTTCACGCCAGTCGGCCGGGGCGGGATAGAAGGAGGCGTACAGCTCCAGGGCCTCGGCGACCCGCAGCCGGTCGGGCAGTTGGCCGGCCTGCAGTTGCACGCCCAGACGCCGGGTCAGCTCGGCGCGGTCCCGGCGGGGATCGAGCCCGCACACCGCGATCGTGCCCCGGTCCGGTGTGCGCAGGCCCGCGATGCACTCCACGCTCGTGGTCTTGCCGGCGCCGTTCGGGCCGAGGATCCCGAAGATCTCGCCCTCCTGCACGGTCAGCGAGACGTCCTCGACCGCGACCTTGTCGGCGTAGCGCTTGTGGAGGTCGCGTACCTCGATCACTGCTGGCATGTGCGTGTCCTTTTCGGAGCGGGATCGGAGCGGGATCGGAGCGGGATCGGAGCGGGAACCGCCGGTGTCCGGCTGCACCAAGCGTGCTATGACCGGCGCTTCTCCAACACCGACCGGCGGACGGGACCTGTTCACCGGACGGTGGGGACGCCGGATCAGCCGATCGGTGGATCGCCACCCGGCCGGAGGTGTGCTCGCGCGGCGGTCGCGGTGCCGGCGGCGCCCCGACCGCTCTCCTGACGCACGCGAAGCAGGCGCGGGGCCGCTCCCGGATCCGCCGGCCTTCGGCATGGGCCTTCGCCGTTTCCGCGGTTCGCCGTCCGCGCGGCCGCAGTGCGGGACCGCAAGTTAAGCTCAGAGAAGCCTTAAGTTAGATCACAGACCCCGGCTGAATCATGAAACTTTCACAGGCGCGGGGAGGGCGGTGTGCTCCCGGATCGGAAGAAACCACAGGTCGGGAAGTATTCCGGCGGTGACGTCCGGGCCGGCGAGGACCACCCGCCCGTTGACGCCGGGCTGAGGCATCGGATGTACTCCGCGGAAAGCGCTCACCTAAATCGGCAGAGCAGCCTGCATGATTCTATGTTAGCGCTAACAATTCGCGAGGACGCAGCTTCGACCAGCCAAGGAGCCCTGGATGTCCCCCCCATCCCCGGCGCCCGTGCGCGCCAGACCATTCGCCCGCCCGCCGGTGAACCGAGGCGCCGACGCCTCCACCCGGACCGGCACGGTACGGCGTGCGGTCGCGGTCCTCGCGGCCCTGCTCCTCCTGGGCGTGTTCCTCACGCCCCAGGCGTCGGCCGCGACGGTCGACACCGACGCATGGTACGTCCTGGTCAACCGCAATAGCGGCAAGGCGCTGGACGTCTACAACCTGGCGACCGGCGACGGCGCCCGCATCACCCAGT